>DFQC01000050.1 GCA_002377585.1 Anaerolineales bacterium UBA3499
TGGCAACCAATACTGAATTATGTATGCGAAGAATGTCTGTAGCATCTCCTGGTAGAAAAACCATAAATATCTTTCTAGCAGGTACTCCTCCAGCAAATAAACAGCTGTTAGAAATGATAAAGCGGAAACTAATAGTCGTGGAAAGTAATTATCTGTATGAGGTGTTGCAATCAATTTATCAACGCACCTTAGATGATAAGATCTGGATTAGTTTGCGGCAATCGGGTTATGGTTTATGGAAAGATTGGGGTATTGCAGGGCCGCAATTAAACTTTACTCGGGAAGAGAAGATACAGGGTGAGACCGTACTGCAATCAATAGGTGTTTCATCTGAGGTACCATTTGTATGTTTTTGTGCACGAGACAAGACATACTTGGATGTCGCACAAAGTTGGCGATCAAGATTGGAATGGTCTTATCATGATTATCGCAACAATGACATCACAAATTATTTAGATGCAGCTATGTTCTTGGCTGATAATGGCATTCCTGCTATCCGTATGGGTTCTATAGTCGAAAAAGCACTTAATATCAATCATGCTGGTGTTATCGATTATTCTCTGCATAATCGATCAGACTTTGCTGATGTTTTCTTGGCTGCTCATTGTAAATTTTTTTTGGGTGATACAGGTGGTCTATTTGGTCCAGCGACTATTTTTGGCGTACCCTTTGCTGCTGTTAATTTGACTCCTTTGAGAATTGCTCCTCGTACTTCGCTGGATATATTTATTCCAAAAAAATATAGATATAAGGATACGAAAAAGTTTCTTACTATTCGTGAAATTATTGATCTTGGTGCTCATGAGTGGGGTAGAACTGAAAAATATACCCGAGCTGGAATAGATGTGGTAGAGAATTCATCTGAGGAAATATTGGATCTTGTAGTTGAGATGAATGCACGTTTAGATGGTACTTGGATTGAAGATGATAATGATGAGGAGTTGCAATCCCAATATAGATCAATGTTTCCGGAAAATTGTGCAATCGTTGGACATCCTTCACGGATAGGATCATATTTTCTACGCAAGAATGCATGGATTCTTAATTGATACAAAGCCGATTGCAATTATTGGTTAGTATAAACATTTGCTTGTAATCAGTAAGTTATGGATCAAAAGCCGCTTTTTACTGTCATTCTCGACACATATTATCGACCAAAATTACTTAAACAGGCCGTCGATGCTATTCGTAGACAAACTTATGATAATCTGGAGATTATTCTAATAAACAATGGTGCAACACCTGAAACTATTGAACATTTGTATTTTGCTGCAAAGGATGATGAGCGCGTCAAACTTATTCACTTTGAGGAAAACCAATATCATCCGACTGATCCTCTTAGAATGTTAGATGTTTGCCTGAATGCTGGTCTTAACAAGGCTAAAGGTGACTATATTTTTTACCAATCAGATGATGATTGGATCTCTGACAACTATGTGGAAAAGATGGTGGGTTTGTTTTTAGGGCATCCTGAGTGTACTACTGCAGCTGGGTTACCTGTAGCTGTCGACGAAAACGGCACAGTTATTTCTACAGCCGAACGGACAACTAATCTTAGATCACGTTACATGCTAGGTCATGAAGTTGCGTTAGACAAACTGCGTGGAGGCCATATGTTTAGTGCACCTGGTAGCATATTTTCCATTAAAACTGAAGTTCTACGCCAGTCAGGCGGTTTTCACCGCAACCTAGACAAAAGTCACTTGTATGGAATAGTACCTTTTGGTGTAACTGGGTTTGATGAAACCGCTGTGTTGCATTGGCGTCGTCATGGTGCTCAACTTAATGTCCAATTGGCGGAATCAGGAAAGGTTTGGATAAAAGATCTTGAGAATTGGTTAAGCGAATGGGATATAGAGGGTAGATGGCAAATTTTCGGATTTACCATAGCTCATGAGGTAATTAATAAACTTTTGCAAATGCAGATTCGCTCGACTGCTATATGGTTTGTGTTACATTTATTGCAAGGGAGACCTAAAGTATGTGCGATTATGTTGCGGCAGATTGGCAAATCGGGTCATATGTACAAGTTCATTACGAAAATTCCAGAAGCTTTTTGGGCCAGACGCCATGATTTGTGGTTTTTGCCAAAGCTATTTCTGAAGCGAGTCTTTGGTGTCTTGTTTGCTGTCATTTTGTAACTACTTACAATAGGTTTACACATATGAATGCAGGTATGAGAGATTTAAATTTAGGAAAGAATTTATAATGCTCAAACTATATTGGAGACTAGTATTTCATCCATATTTGATTAGGATTATTGCTATAACCGCCACTATTTTTATGACTTCGACACTTGATGTTCTTAGTATAGGGATGATAGTACCTGTTGTCAGCATAATGATTGCTCCAGAAGAGAGTTCATCTACATGGATTGCTGATATAGTCCAAAATGTTACCAACAGAGCAAATCCGGGCAATAATTATCAGGTTATAGTATTTGCAGGTCTAGGTGCAATTGTTGTTCTGGTTATCATAAAGAATATCATTTTATTACTACAAAACTTACTGATACATCGTCTTGCTACCACAGTGGAACTAGACTTCAAGGTCAAGTTGTTCAACACATTTATGCGTGCACGATATGAGGAAATAACTGCTCGAGGGCGAGGAGTGATAATAGAAGATTTGTCACGTGCAGCTACAGGCATAGTCAGTAGTATTTCAGTTGCAGCATCATTACTAAACGGGTTTATGCTGACAATTACAAGTGTTGTTCTACTTTTCTATCTTTCGTGGTGGTCAATACCAATTATAGGACTTCCTCTTTTGCTAGTTTATGGTATTTCAGGGCCACGACTTCAGGGGCGATCTGCACAGATTGGGTCTCAATTGCATGATATACGACAGAAAAATTCAGTGGCGATGGTGGATTTTCTTGATGGTATCCGTGTGATTAAAGCTAGTGTAATTGAGAATGTGGCTGTCAGTCGTATAAGGATACTTTTACAAGAATATTTACCATTGTATGTTGTTAGTAGATTACTACCATCTATTCCTGGTGCAATTATCGAGATTGTCGGGGCATTGCTAATCGCTATATTAGTTCTGATTGCTGTGACAAGACCTGGCCTGGGAATTACATTATCAGAAATCGCTGCAATTGTGGTGCTAATGCGACGTTTGCTTCCTACAGTTAGTGCAATGCAACACGGTATAGTTAATCTGAGTGATAAGCTTCGTGTAGTTGAAATAGCTGATGAAACTCTAAGTAAATTGCCCAGAGAAAAAATCGGCGGACATCTCTTGAAGGAAAACAATCATATAGAAAAAATTGAGCTACAAGATCTATCATTTTCGTATCATAGTAGACCTGATGTGCCTGTACTTAATAACATAAACCTTACTTTGCATCGTGGTCAAGTAACCGCATTTGTTGGGCAAACAGGATCTGGAAAATCTACTATTGCAGATTTGTTAATACGTCTCTATGATCCAATTGGTGGCAAGATTTTAGTTGATGAAGTCAATCTTAGCGCAATTGATTTATATAGTTATCGCAAGCGTATAGGTTTTGTTGGACAGGATCCATACCTATTCAATACAACATTGCGTAACAATATTACTTTGTGGAACAATTCAATCAAAGATGTAGATCTCGATCAGATAATTAAAACTGTGCAGTTGGATGAATTACTTAATTCAATGAAAGATGGATATGAAACAGTTGTAGGAGACCGTGGTCTCCGTCTGTCAGGTGGTCAACGACAGAGAGTGGCTATTGCACGTGCTATTTTAACAAAGCCAGATATGCTTGTATTTGATGAAGCTACTAGTGCTCTTGACAATCTAACAGAGGGTGAGGTGCATGCAGCTATAAGTAAATTACGAGAGAATTCTATCGTTCTAGTTATAGCACATCGGCTTAATACAGTCAGAGATGCGGACTTGGTTGTTGTGTTAGACGGGGGTCGTATTGTAGAGCAGGGTCATCCTGATCAACTTCTTTTGACAAGAGGACAATTTTATAGACTATATGAAAACGATGCCGAGCATAGCAAAGTATAGTTTGCTAAGTGTTTTCTCCAAACATATAGACAAACAACAAATGCACATAGGGGTTTGTAACAAGTGACTAAAGTTCTAGGTTTAATTACAGCGCGTGGTGGTTCTAAAGGTGTTCCAAAAAAGAATATAGTACACGTAGGAGGAAAACCACTTATTACTTGGACAATAGAGGCAGCGCTAAAATCAAATGTATTCGATCGTGTTGTTGTATCTACAGACAACAATGAAATTGCGGCTGTTGCGCAAAAATGGGGTGCGGAAGTACCCTTTATAAGGCCTGGAAGATTGTCTAAAGATGATTCCCCACATGTCGATGTTATTATCCATGCTATAAATTGGTTGCAGGAAAAAGAAGACTATTCGCCAGAATTTTTGATGTTATTACAACCTACATCACCTTTGCGAACGTCAGAAGACATTGATAAATCATTCGAATTAGCTGTCGATCGGAAAGCAGATTGTGTAATTAGTGTGCAAGAAACTTTATCTCACCCATATAGTGTGATGCAGGTTACGGAAGATCAGAAGTTGTTGAAATTTTTAATGTCTTCAGAGGATGATTCATCATATCAACGTCGCCAAGTAAGGCCTAAATTTTATTCGTTGAATGGTGCTATTTTTATTTTCAAAGTAGATGTACTTTTGACGACTAAAAACATGTATCCAGAGCTTACATTTACTTACGTGATGCCTAAAGAAAGGTCTCTAGATGTTGATACATCATGGGATTTGCATATTGCCAATTTAAGTCTTAATCATTTGTATGGCAAGTGAATCAACTGAGATATTATCACCATGAAAATAGTTGATACAACCTCATTTCTTACTATAGTTAGTTATCATTATGTTCGGCCAATTGGGGATAGTCAATATGCTTCGATAAAGGGTCTAGAAAAGACAGACTTTGAAGGGCAGATGGAATATATTATGCGGCATTATAACCTTGTGTCGATGGAGCATGTTGTGGCTAGCATACGCGGAGAAGAACAATTGCCTCAAATGGCATTACTTTTGGCTTTCGATGATGGTTTTTCAGATCATTATCTGCATGTATTTCCGTATTTAGTTGCACACGGAATACCTGCTGCATTTTATCCCAGTGTATCCCCTACTGTTGAAAGGAAAATGCTAGATGTCCATAAAATTCACTTTATACTTGCTTGTGAGACCAATAAGATTGCACTGGTAGATTCACTAAACGAATATATTGAACATGCTAGAGAAAGCTTTGATTTGGAACCAATACATGTCTATGAGAAGGATTATAAGAACCCTAATCGTTTTGATCCAGGTGAAGTAATTTACATAAAACGAATGCTACAGCATGTTTTGCCTGATGTTTTGCGTACAAAGATAACTGACAATATGTTTGGCAAGTTTGTTACTAATGACCAAGGTGCATTTGCGGATGAGTTGTATCTCAATGAAGAGCAACTTAAGATAATGATAGCTGAAGGGATGCATGTTGGTGGTCATGGCGTACATCATGAATGGTTAAATCATTGTGATAAATCCCATCAAGAATCTATCGTGCGAGATTGTAGGGTTTTCTTGGATAGTATTGGTGCTTCAAGGCAATTTATGACTTTTTGTTATCCATATGGGGCTTATAATGATGACACAAAAGCAATAATAGCACGTCATGGTTTTGATTTAGCCATGACTACTGAAGTCGGTATAACTGATCTAACGCTTCATGATAACTACATGTTACCCCGTCTTGATACAAATGACTTACCTAAATCCTGTGAAGCTGAAATGGTGAGTTGGACTAGAAACTTAATGTAAGTATCTCAAATCTTGTGTAATACAAATATTGTATGAGTGGTGATCTTCGCAGTCGTTTCAACAAATTAATAGCATCTGTTTTCAATATGGAAGTTTCCGAAATCCGAGATGATCGTGGTCCTCACGATATACAGGCTTGGGATTCGTTAGGGCAGCTTAATCTAATCCTACAAGTCGAGCAAGAATTTGAGGTTACATTTGATATTGAGGATGTTTTTAGTTTTTTCACTCTCGGAGATGTGTACAGTAGTTTACAAAATAAGCTTAGGTTATGTGCTGATGATTGATTCAAGTAGATTGAATACTTCAACAACATTTTCTGATGTTTTAAAAAATAATGCTAGGAGTCGTCCAGATCATATTGCAATCTTAGAACCACAACGGAACATCTCCATTACCTACAAAGAGTTAGATGATCTAGTGGATCAAGTTGCAATTTGGCTAGATTCTAAAGGAGTCAAACAAGGCGGAGTTGTATCTGTTGTAGTGAAAAATTGCATTGAATATTTTCCTATATATTTGGGGGCTATTCGACTAGGAGGAATTATTAATCCTTTTCCTGCAACTCTTAGTCCATTTGATTTGTTGAAGAACTTGAGTTATACCGAACCTGATGTTGTTGTGTGTCATGATACACATGCGGCCTACATAAAATCCCAAGGTTTTAATGTATATGAATTAAATTTGTGTAATGATATTCAGTTTTTTGATGATATATCAATCAAGGATAAAATTTCTGTGGTACCGGACAATGTTTTGGATGCTAATGCACCAGCTTGTTTATACTACTCTTCTGGCACTACTGATGATCCTAAAGGTATCATATACTCACATGACAATATGATGTCACTAATTGGATCTATTGTTAGGGGGTTTGGACATAATGATTCTGATCAGCATCTGATACTATTACCCTTAGGTCATACTGCTTCAATCAATTACTCGTTTCTGCCTGCACTTTATACTGGAGCCACCATTGTTTTATATGATTCTTATCTTCGACTTCGTACAAACCTTTGGACTGCAATCGAAGAACATAAAATAACCTATATGCAAGTTGTTCCTTCAATACTTTACTCCATACTTAATACTCCATTTAGCACATATAATCGTGATCAAGTATCTTCATTATCATATGTTGGCTGTGGATCGGCACCTTTGTCTATTCATATGCAAACTGAATTCCAAGAGAAGTTCGATATTCCTGTAGCAAATCTATATGGATTAAGTGAAACTGGTCCTACTCATTTCGATAATCCTTTGGATTCAAAATGGCAACCTGGATCAATCGGTTTGCCATTGGATGTGAATGAGATACGTTTTGTTGATGATGAAGGTACTGAGGTTCCTATAGATGATATAGGTGAAATAATAGTGAAAGGGCCTAATGTTTTCACCGATTATTTCAAGAACAAAGAGCTTTATTCAAAAGTTGTAATTGATGGATATTTTTACACAGGCGACCTTGGTTATATTGACAGCTTAGGTAGGCAATATTTTGTCGAACGCAAGAAAGATCTAATTATAAAAGCTGGCGTTAATATTCATCCAGGTGAAATTGAGGAAGTTCTTTATGAACATAAATCCATAGCTGAGGTGTTAGTAGTGGGTATTGATGATGAGTTTTATGGAGAGGATGTGAAATGTTTTGCTGTGCTTAATAAAGATAATAATGCCGAACACAATATAGAACAGTCTATATTAGACTTTGCTCGTGAACGATTAGGCGTTTTCAAGGCGCCTGTTTCGGTTGAGTTTGTAGAGTCTTTACCCAAAGGACCTTCAGGAAAATATCTGCGACGGGCTTTGCGTTGAACATTTACATGAGAAAATATTACAAGAAACAAATATAATTACTAATACTTAGTTGATATTATGAAAAAAACTGCAGGAATTAACGGATTTGGAAGATTTGGTTTACACCTACTTAAGTACTGGCTTGATAGAGCCAGTAGTTCAAATTTCAATATTGTCTATATTAATGATGACACAATCACTGCTGACCAAGCATTTGATATGTTAAACAATGACAACAAAGTGTTGTTTTCAAAATATCATATAACAAAACTAGGCAATCATATTAAGATAGTAGAACCTAATGGCAGTTTTCACGAAATTGAATTTACAAATTTACAAAAAGATAAAATTAGTTGGATTGGAGTGCCGGATTATTTTTTTGAATGTTCAGGAAAAAATACATTGAAAAAAGATTGCCAGGAGTTCATAAAAGAAAAAACTAAATTAGTTCTAATTTCAGCTACAAGTTGGGATGCGGATGGAACATATGTTTATGGCTTTAACCATCAAGATTTATCCAATGAAGACAAAATAATCTCATATGGTTCTTGTACTGTAAATGCTTATGTGCCTTTTGCAAATTTTATAGATAAAACATATTCCATTATTGATTCCGATGTTAGTGTTATTCATGACATACAAGAATATAAACTGCAACAACAAAATACTCTAACCCGAAAATTTTGTACACTTGAAAAGTCCGGTCCATATTTACTTGATTGTATTAACAAAAATAATTTTGTCGTAAATTATACTGTCATTCCGTACTCAGGCGTATCCATGATAGATTTTAGGTTTAAAGTAAGCCAGGAAGTAAATTATGATAAATTTATATTAGATTTAAACCATGCAATTTGTGAGGGTTCATTAAAAAATCTATATGATATAGACGAAGTGGACAACGGACCTGAAATATACAATTGTTCTACATATTCATCTGTTTTTATCAAAAAGAATATCAGAATTCTTGATAATCAAATTTATTTGCAAGCTTATTTTGATAATGAAAATTCCGTGAATCGTTATTATGATTTGTGTAATTATATCTCTTCAAGATAATGCAACAGTTTATGGCAAAGCTGGCCATGGCACTGCCACTGTTGCCAGTCTTAACTTATTTTTGAAGAACACATCTGAAGTAGCTATCATAAAGTATGATTTGTAATTTTGTTGAATAGTATGGTCAAACATATTGAAGGTATTGTGGTCGAGTTATTACAACACAACGATTTTCACAAATTTCAATCGTTTATTAGAGAACATTGGAAAAAAGACCATATTTTTGTGCAAGACACATCGATTTTTGAATTCCAGCACAAATCATCAAGTAATTATCACTATATGGTTGCCAAACAGTATGATGAATTGTTAGGTGTACATGGGGTGATTCCACAGGTGCAATTTGACGAATTTTTACCTCGAGATCAAATCTTTTTGGGTTTATGGAAAGTTCTGGACACAGAATCTGTTGGTACGGGAATATTGCTGTATCAAAACATATTAAATGAGTATGACCCAGAGTTTATCGGTGTAATCGGGTACAATGACCAGGTTCTTCCGTTTTACATATGGCAAGGTTTTGAAGTTGGGATCATGAATCATCATTTTGTTTTGTCACCTGACAAAACTGTGTTTAAGATTGCAAATGTTCCATCTCGAATATGTGGGAAAAATATAAATAGTGCTTCAACCATATCTTATAAATTGATTACTGAGTCTGATTTTAAATGTTTAGATACCAGTGAAATTTATTTGCATCAAATTCCGAGTAAGTCTGATGCTTATATAGTGAATCGTTTCATGAATCATCCTATATATGAGTATCATGTCTATGCAATAACAGATGCTGATCAAGTCTTGGCGATATGTGTTATACGACCTGTTGTGCAAGACAGCTCTATTGTTTTGCGCTTTGTTGATTTTATGGGACCTAATGATGTATTTGCTCTTTTGGGACAGTTTGTACATTCATTGTTAAATGAGTATGAAGCTGAGTATTTGGATTTTTATTCTCATGGTATTCCTATTGAATGCATTGAAAAGGCAGGATTCTTGAATCGACAAGAATATGATGATTTAATCATTCCAGATTATTTTGAACCTTTTGAAAGAAAAAATATTGATCTCAGATATGCGTATAAGATAACAGAATCGCAAGAGGATGTGCGACTGTTTAAGTCAGATGGAGACCAGGATAGACCCAGTATAATTGGTGTCTAACACTTGTTATAATAATCGATTGTACATAGTTGTAATGAAAATCTGTTACAATGATGTCGTGTAGTATGTAAGCATAACTAACCATAATAACTAGATGAAAATCCTACTTATTGCTCCATTCTTAGAAGATACAACACAGAAGAAAGAGAGTCTGTATCCATCTTCGGCTTTGCTTTATCTGGGCTCATATTTAAGAGCTAACAACCACGACCCAATTCTTTTGGATTTTAATATTAATTCTGTACATGAGCAATCAGATAAACTTAAGTATTGTCAAGCAAAAATATTGGACTATATACAGGAATATAATCCAAAGTTAATCGGACTAGGCTGTTTATTCTCTGGAGCCTTTGGTACAGTTTTGGAGTTCGCTAAAACTATAAGAAGTAATTATCCAGATATAAAAATTGCTACTGGTGGCATACATCCAACAACATATCCGCGCGAAATACTGGAGAATTGTTCGGATATTGATTTTGTAGCGATTGGTGAAGGCGAGGGTCAAATGTTAGCTCTTGCTAATTGTGTTGAAAATGACAATCTTGATGGTGTGACTAAGATCAACCAATTTGCATATAGAACTGATAGCGGTGATGTGCATGTCAACAAGGAGTTTCCGCAATTGTTGAATATGGATGAATTGCCCATGCCGGCTTGGGATCTTATCGACCTAAGCAATTATCAAATGGATTTGGAACATTTCTATAATCCAAAACAAATTAAAATCACGAACAGAGTGCCGATATTTTCAAGTAGAGGTTGTCCACTACCCTGTAATTTTTGTGACATGTTTCTTGTAATGGGTAAGAAACATCGCCGAAGTAGTGCGGTTAGAATGGTTGATGAACTTGAGTTTCTTAACAAGAATTATGGCATGAACTATTTTTCAGTCATGGATGATAATTTGACTCTTCAGAAAAAACATATTTTGGAGATTTGCGATGAAATTAATCGCAGAAAATTGAATATACAATGGGAAACACCAAACGGAGTCATGGTAAATTCTTTGAATGACGAGATTGTGTCTGCGATGGCTGGAGCAGGTCTTATTCATACATGGATAGCAATTGAGCATGGCTCTGAGTATATTCGAAACCTTATTATAGGTAAGGGGCTAAAACGAGAAAAAATATTTGAAGCATCCGAATTGTTGAAGAAGTATAAAATTATGACTGGTGGGTTCTTTATAATGGGTTTTCCTGAAGAAACTCCTGAAACATTGTCTGAAACAGAAAAAATGATGGAAGAGCTGAAACTTGATAGGATGGGAGTATCAACTGCAATTCCTTTTCCTGGAACAAAGCTTTTCGAACAAGTAAAACGGGACAGGTTGCTTATAGAGAGTGTAAATTATGACAATCTTTGGAAAACTCCCATATCTCATGCGCAACATGGATTTGTGATCAAACCTTATAAGATGTCAATAGATGAGCTGGTAGAATGGCGAGTTAGGTTAAATGCCGTGAATGACAAATACAAAGGTTATAACAAGAAACAGTGGGAATCTTCCACTGCAAATGGTGTTTCTTAGAAGTCTTGTACACACTTTTTCGATAGATTGCCTACTGTTTTTATCGAATTGAATAAAGTTCACTAATATTTTAATACTGCTAGATTCGGGACTTATATTTTATTCTGTTTTGTATCATCCTAATCTCTTGGGAAGCAATCAACTTTCTAAACTTCTACAATAACTATTAAGCAAACAGCCTAATTATTGTGTCACAATGTACTGACGATAGAGTTGTATGATATTTGTATATACGTTTGTGTATTTGAATCATGAGATACAAGTGTGACTTGTTTGGATAACTGAACTAATCAATAGTTTAATGACTACTAACCTCAAATTGAATACAGTCAATATTGGTGAAAAGACAATAGGTCCTGGTCATCCTTGCATGATAATTGCTGAAGCTGGAGTGAATCATAACGGCAGCCAGCAAACAGCTCTTGAGCTAGTAGATGTTGCTCATGATGCAGGGGTTGATGCGGTGAAGTTCCAGCTTTATAGTAAAGATGAGCAAGTATCGAAATTGGCACGTACAGCCGATTATCAACATAGAAATACTGGATTCGACACTGTGCTAGAGTTGGCTGAGATGTACGAAATGCCATGGGAATGTCATCATGCAATTGCAGCCCATTGTCGTGAGCTTGGAATAATTTATATGGCATCGTGTTTTGACAAACAAGCAGTAAATTTTTTGTTGGGTCTTGGTGGTGATTGTATTAAAGTTGGCTCTGGAGAAATTACTAATTATCCATTACTTCGTCATATGTCATCCACTGGAAAAACTATTATATTGAGCACAGGAATGAGTACATTATCAGATGTGAAAGGAGCTTTTGAGCATATAAGGTCACATGGTGAGAGTGAGGTTGTGTTGTTGCAATGTGTATCAAATTATCCGGCATCAGCATCCTCTACTAACTTACTCGTGATGGATACTTACACCAAGGAATTTGGTGTGAACGTAGGTTTTAGTGATCACACTATTGGTAGTACTGTTGCAGTTGCAGCAGTCACAATGGGTGCATGTATTATAGAGAAGCACTTTACTATAGATAAAGGACTACAGGGACCTGATCATGCTATGTCCCTTGGGCCTGACGAGCTTCGAGATTTTGTTTCTACAATCCGTGAGGCGGAAGATTCCATAGGTGATGGAGAGAAAGTCGTACATTCTGATGAGTTGGAAATTCAAAAAGTTTCGCGTCGCAGTATATTTACATCACGGTTTATTCCAGCAGGTGAGCGAATTGATATTAATAATGTGACATTTAAACGCCCTAATGTTGGTATAGACCCTAGATTGTTGACGGATGTACTAGGTAGAGTTGTTATGAAGGATCTAGATGTTGATACTCCAATAACATGGGATTTGTTGACATGATTAATGTTTTATATGTGAGTGGATCACGTGCCGATTATGGTCCTGCAAGGCGTGTGTTACAAGCAATTAATGAGCATCCTGACTTAGAGCTGAAGATATTAGTTACTGGAATGCACTTAGATCCGCTACATGGTGAAACTTTGCAGGAAATTGTTAGCGATGGTTTTAAGATAGCAGAATTGGTTAATGGTCGTGTAGAAGGAGATTCAGTGACTGAGATGGCAGCATCGCTTGGTACTTATCTTACTGGTATGAGTTATGCTATATCACGTTTGTGTCCTGACATAGTCTTGGTTTTAGGTGATCGAGGAGAACAACTTGCTGGTTGCATAGCCGGTGCTGTTCAGAATACAGTTGTAGTACATTTGTGTGGTGGTAGTATTTCAGGTTCAATTGATGATTCAATACGTCACGCAATTACTAAATTTGCTCACTATCATTTGCCTGCTTTTCAGGAGCATGCTGATCGTATCATTCAAATGGGTGAGGATCCTAAGAAAGTGCACGTAGTTGGTTTGCCCGGCAGTGATATATATTCGGATGTTGTATTGTCTCGTAAAGATATTTGCTCTAGATTTCATTTACCTTATGAATTACCCTATGTCTTAGTTCTTCAGCATTCAGTTACTCATAGTTATGCTGATGTGAGTATGCAAATCAATGAGACATTGGAGGCAGTCAGTAGAGTGAAGTATCCCGTTTTGTTGGCTAACCCAAACGATGATGCCGGTGGAAGAATCATTCTGGAAAAGATGCATGAGTTTGCTGAATGTTATGATAATTTGAGCGTTTTACCACCTTTAGGTAGTCGAGAACTTTTTGCTAGTGTGATGGCTCATAGTGGAGTATTAGTGGGAAATTCTAGTTCGGGTATAGTTGAAGCAATGAGTCTTGAGTTACCAGTTGTAAATGTTGGGGATAGGCAGCAGGGACGGGAGCATCTCGCATGTCTAATTAATGTGGGCTATGACAGAACAAGAATTTGTGATGCTATTGAGAAGGCATTGGGCGATGATACATATCGATCCAAGTTGATGGAATTTACTGCAAATATGCCTTCGTTTGATACACCCAGTGTTGTGGTTCAACATTTACTGAACGTGGATTTTGGAGTGTCAGTGCTGCCTAAGCTATTTGTGGATTTACCTACTACATGAGAACTAAATAATGCTGGTATGTTTAATTTGTATTGCATGTTTCACTATACATTCGCACAAGTAGGTACTTTTACCATAGAGGGTAAGTGTGTAAAACTATAATGAAAGTTTTGATATTAGGTGGAACAAATTTCATTGGGGTTGAGATTGTATCATTATTGTTGGATAAAGGACTCGAGGTAACTTGTTATACTCGAGGTAATAAAAAGATTAATAGAAATGCTTCTCATATCAAAGGGGATCGTAATAATCAATCATTATTGAAGAAAGCCGCAATGAATGACTATGATATTGTTATTGACAATATTGGTTTTTCAGGTGAAGACGTTAACTTGACCATTGATGTATTTAAAGGAAGACTAAAGCACTACATACTAACTTCTACTGCTGGAGTGTATTTATCTGGAAAGCAATCCCCTTTTTTTGAAGGGAATAATCCAATAGACCCAAATACATTACAAGTGCCAGATTTTGAGCACAAATCATATGTGATAGGAAAAATAGAGGCTGAATGGGCGTTATTTAACCAAAAACTAGTGCCATTTACGATTATAAGGCCACCAGTCGTTATTGGACCAAATGATCCTACCATGAGATTTGATTTTTATATAAAGAGAATTTTAGATGGTGGTCCAATACTAATTACTGATTGTGGGAAGAATAGGTTTAGTTTGGCTTATAGTAAAGACTTAGCTTTTGCGTATTATCAGGTCATTTGTCAACAGGATGTCACTTTTGGAAAGGCTTATAATATATGCAATTTGGGATCCATTGATTTATTAAACCTTCTTCGTGAAGCAGCCAATTCCATGAAAAAAAAGCTTACCACGGTAAATATTTCAAATAAACAATCTCAACTATTAGGCGCTTCATATTTCAATCCAATGGCATCAAAAAATATGTTTTTCAATAATTTTATTACTATGCCTAATAGAGCATGTGCTGAGATAAATTATAAGCCACTTCAAATTGAAGAAGCTATTAGCCAAACAGCAAAGTGGCATGCAAGTGAGCCATTTGTAGAGTCATGGCATTATACAAGTCGTGAAAAAGAGTTGCAAATTGCAAGTAAATATCAAGAGTAAATCGATTAGCACATCAAATAAGCTTAGCAAATTGAAAACATTTAATGCTGAGACTGTTCTGTGTGGAAATATTTCTAAAGTTGACTACCACAATCATACAAACTTTACAGATGGAAAAAATACTGTTGAAGAGTGTGTAATCAAAGCGATTGATAAGGGATTGACTACTATAGGATTTTCTGAACATGTTTCTAAAAACGAAGAATGGATGAAAGAATGGTTTGCGAGGTACCTTGAAGACATAGAAATGTGTAAAAAAAAATACACAGAGATTGATATATTATGTGGGATTGAGGCAAAGATCAATGATGATAACGGCAATTTAAATGTAGATGAAAAATATATAGAGACTGTTGACTATGTAATTGGTGTCCTTCACACTTATCCGAAGTTTAAATCAAACAAAGATGTCAAGTTAAAATTATTAAATAAGAAACAATTAGTCGATATTGAAGAATTGTACAATCTGTCAGTATTAAAAAATAGCAATGTAGATATTATTGGACATGTGGGAGCAATTTATAAAAGATTTTCTAGATATGGCGATTTGCCATTAAATGCGTTTGAAAATATTATTGAGATGGCTGGAAAGGTAGACATCGCTTTTGAGTTAAGTGGTAGATATCATCAAGGACTAACTTTACCGTTGCTTAATTTATGTACAAAACATAATACTAAAGTATCTTTTGGATCAGATGCACACCATTTAAAAGATATTGGCTTAATTATTGATGTATTAAAACGAGAGTTATGATAAAGAAAGAAATAAATGTGCTAATCACCGGTGTGGGCGCGCCCGGAGGTGTCTCTATACTTAAAGCGCTTACACATTCGAATCTAGATATTCGTATTGTCACAGCTGATATGAATGATAAGTCTGTGGGCTTGTTTTTTTCAAATGCTTCATATTATCTACCTAGTACAAAAGATAAATCGTATATAGAAAGATTGGTTAAAATATGTAACAAAGAAAAAATTGATATTGTATTCATTGGTTCAGAACCAGAACTTAGATTTATCCTACAACACGTCAATTCAGTTGAAGCAAAAACAGGTGCAGTTTTTGTTGTTAGCCGTTCCAGCTTGATGGAAGCTTGTTTAGACAAATGGGAAATGACTCAATTGTTAAATTATTACGGGTTCAATTGTCCTCAAACAACCCTAGCATCTGATAAAGATGGTATCAAGTCGATGGTTAGCAAATTCGGGTTCCCATTGTTTCTAAAACCAAGATTAGGTTCAGGGTCTAAATCGACATTCCTAATCAAAAATTTAGACCAACTGAAGTTTTTTGCCGAGTATGTTCCGGACGCAGTAGTTCAAGAATGGTTAGCAGAGGATGAGCAAGAGTATACGGTTGGTGTTTACGTAAGTAGTAGTGGCGACGTAGTTGGAAGTATTGTATGCAGAAGAGAGCTTGCTGCAGGTTTAACATACAGAGCTTTTTTTGATGGATACCCTGAAATTGCGCAATACTGCGAGAACGTAGCTGATGTGCTTAAACCATTAGGCCCTTTTAACTTTCAGGTTAGGATGCACAAAAAACAACCATACATTTTTGAGATGAATCCTAGATGTTCATCCACAACAGTGATGAGAGCAGTTCTAGGATTCAATGAACCAGAAATGGCCATTTTGGATTTAGTGCTAGGGCAAAAAATAGAAAAACCCAATATACAATATCGAACTGTTTTGAGGTATTGGGATGAAGCATACATCAAGGAATCAGGAAAAGATCTAACTTGTGATGATAATGGGGAGTTTATTTTACCAAACGCAATTACGTTCCCACTTTTCAATGCAGAGAAATAATACATTGGCTAACTGTGCTTAAAGGAAAAATTATTGGTGGTGATTTTGAGTTGGAATCGATACCATCAGGTTTGTCAGAGCAAGATGTGTTTCAGACATATGGTGTGTCCGGTACTTGGACGACAAGTGGCAGAGCAGCTCTTGCAGTTATTTTGCAACATTTGATCAACCACGGAGTAGACCATGTGCATCTTCCAGCATATTTGTGCGGCAGTATATTGCTGCCAATCAAGGAGTTGGGGTTAACATATTCGTTTTATAGAGTTGATCACGAATTAGCAGCTCATCCGGAATCTATAGAGGGATCAGCTGTAATTCTAATACACTATTTTGGATGGTTGAACAAATCTACGGCTCGTATCAGAGAAGAAGCAGTTCACGGATCATTTCATTTAATTGAAGATACCACTCATGCTTTTCTAAGTGATTGGCAGATTTCTTCTGCCAAATCTAATCTTGTATTTATGACTCCGCGCAAGTTTGGACCAGTACCTTTGGGGGGGTGGTGTTCGGTGGATACTGCAGTTGGAGTTCCTTCTCAAGAAACTGAAGCTATGGTATGGCGATCGATCGCATCGCGATTGGTGCGTGGTTTATTTTTGGATAAACGATTTGTCTCTAGTGATGTAGATATGGAAACATTTTATTTGCAAGCTCTTCGGGCAGTGGAATCGTTTTTGGATCATCACCCTACTGATATAGGGCTGCCACAAATTGCATTTGATATTATTGTCGGTTTGAATTGGGATGATATAGCTAAGAGACGTCGTGCAAATTGGAGGTGCTTACATGATTTGTTAGATGGCCAAGTAAATGCTATCTTAAAAACACTACCAGAAGATGTTGTTCCACTTGGATATGTGATCAATTTACAAGGACGTGACAGACTCAGAGCTAGATTAGCGTCACATCGTATATTCTGTCCGGTGCACTGGACACTTCCTAATGAAGTTGACCCGCAAATGTTTCCTGAGGCAGCGTTATTATCAAACACTTGTATGACTATTCCTATAGATCAAAGATATGACACAGATGATATGGTGCGAATAGCTGAAGTGATTAAATCAGAGCTATAGGATAGTGATAATACAAGTATTGGATGCTGTAAATGATTCAAATAAGTGGCGTCAGATCCTTGAAATGCTACCTCAGTCCATGGATGATATTTATTTCAGTCCGGATTGGTTGTCTCTTCATAGCTGGGATGATGATACTCGACCATTGATGTTCACTTGTGAACATCGAGGAAAAGTATGGGTATATCCGTTTTTATTGCGATCGATTACTCGCATCGGCCAGTTTGATTTAGAACATACATGGCATGATATTGAAAGTGCATATGGTTATGCGGGCCCTTTGTCAAATACTTCAGACACAAAGTTTCTTAATGAAGTCCATCAGATATTCGATGATTGGTGTAAAGAACAGCATGTTGTGGCCGAATTTGTGCGATTGCATCCATTGATGCAAAATGTACAATGGTTGGGTTCAAGAGTTAAAACAATGTTTGATAGAGAAACTGTTTCATTAAACTTTGATTTTATTGAACAACATAAATCGCCTTTTGATGCAAAAACTAGAAATATGATTTCACGTGCAAACAAATCAGGTGTTTATGTTCAAGAAGCAACCGACAAAAATTCATTCAATCGATTTGTGCGTATGTATAAATATGCTATGGAAAGATTGAATGCAGAACAGCACGTTTATTTTTCTGATACATATTTTGTAAATTTGTATAACTTGGTTAACAAAAATGGATGTTTGTTGCTTGTGATGCATGACAATAAATGTATATCTGCTGCCGTGTTTTTAAAAGGCTCTTATTGGATGCACTATCATTTAGCTGCATCTGATTATGACAACATGATATCTGGAGCTAACAATCAATTGCTGTTGACTGCTGCCCGGATTGGGTACAAGTTAGGACTTCGTGGATTGCATTTAGGAGGAGGAAGAACTTCTGATGTAGAAGACTCTCTTCTTCGATTTAAGAGGTCAATGTCTACAAATACTCATAAATATTTCATTGGTAAACAAATTCATATGCCCGATATTCATGAGTATTTATGTAATAGATGGCAGGAATATTATCCTTCATTAATATCGAATTATGGTAACAGACTGCTGTGTTATCGTTATGTTAAATGAGATATTATGTTTTGAGCATTTATTTCATTGCTGGATGCGTAATGTAGCTTTCGACCTATTGATTAATCGTCTATATGCAAACTGAGATCAATCAATGAAATTGTTAGTCAAATATGATTTGTCATGATAGGATACGTCGTTATTGTTAGATATTCTTACAATTGACTAACTGAAGAAAAATCAGCGTTTCCACTATATTACTTAGATCTAAATTAAGACCTAGAAAAATGACCTCTAATATTACTGATAGCAATACGACAAACGTGTCGCGAGAATTTGGTTTGGATACAATGTGTCTCGTTATAGATGGTATAGCCTGGTCAGGTAAAGGTATGATTGGCTCAATTTTGGGTAGTTTTGCAGGTGTGGAAATTATGAAGGAAGGAGCATTTACTCAATTCTTTAGTGTTTTACATAACTTAGGTAAAATAACGCGTGATGCAGCAGTTGTGCTTATGAAAACAGAAGCTGATAGCTTGCTTGTTGACAGTCTGATTGGTCGTAATACAAATTTTCGTGTAAAAGATTCGTCTAGTGTTTGGCACAATCCAAATCCATGGCGGTATTTTAGGCGAGTATTGTTGGAAGATAAGATTCCATTGCAGGACCGCATAAAGAATCATCGACCAATTTTTCAGTGGCAGACTCATGGCCAATTAGCCAACTTTGAACTTTATTATGAAGCATTTGGTGAGCGCTTGCGTATGGTCGAGATGATTAGACATCCAGTTGATCTGATTGGCAAGTGGATGCGTCGCGGTTATGGTGAGTTGTTTGGAGTGAACCCATTACATATGACTTTATGTGTTCGTTATCATGAGCACGATGTGCCTTATTTAGCTGTAGGATGGGAAGATATTTATCTGTCTACAAATCCGGCGGAAAGGGTGGTTAGAATGATTGGATCCCAGTGGGATCATAGCTACAATACATACAAATCTATTCCTAAAATGCTGAAAGAACAAATACTAATTGTTCCATTTGAAGACTTTGTACAACATCCAAAACCTTATTTGTCTTCACTGGAACAGTTTATAAAGAGTTGTAGGACCCGTCATACTAGCCGTATATTGAGACGAGCAAACTGTCCTCGCATATTGCATGGTCGTCAATCTCTGGATGCGAGGGAAAGCAGGAAGAAGTCGCTTGAACTACAACTATCTAAAGAAGCAAGGTACATTCTCAATCGTCTTATAGATGAATATGAGACAGTATCGACAAAATTCGTCCTCTAAGAACTTTTTCTTATATTATAAGAGTGTGATTTAGCAATGGCAACAAAAGCTATTATTATTGGGGCTGGTCGCGGTATTCGTATGATGCCCGAAACTGAAAGCTACCCAAAATGTATGATAGATGGATTAGGGGGCCGGCGTGTCTTGGATTGGATCTTGGATTCTTTAATAAGTGTCAAAGTTGACCATATTGCATTTGTCGGGGGATATCACATCGAGAAAGTGATTGCATCCTATCCGCAGCTACGCTATTACCATAATGATAAGTGGGATAACAACAATGTTCTCGAATCACTTTTTTATGCAGAGCCAGAGATGGACTCTGAATTTATTGTGTCCTATTCAGACATCATTTGTCGAAGCAGTGTACTGAAGCGTCTCATGGACAGTAAAGCTGATGTTGCACTTGTAGTGGATCGCAATTGGCGGCAGCGTTATGTTGGACGTACTGCTCATCCTATAACTCAGGCCGAGAAAGTTGCTGTTAGGGATGGGAAGGTGGTAGAAGCGGGAAAACACTTGTCACTCGAAAAGACGTATGGTGAGTTTGTTGGATTGGCAAAATTTAGTGAGCTTGCTGCGAATCAGATGCGAAGACATTATCTTGATGTGCGGAATTTTTACCTTGAGCGTCCTTTTCACCAAGCGCCGAATATTCGTGAAGCATATCTGACTGATATGTTTGAAGAGCTTGTCGACCTGGGAGTGCTGGTAGAGACGATTGACATCTGGGGCGAGTGGGTCGAATTAGACACGCCTCAGGATCTTGAACGGGCTAGGAGAGACAAAGTTATAGCCTAGGAAATGTTTATGAAGGAATTGTCCGGCATGTCAGTCGAATGCGCTCACTTGCGAGGATTTGGTTCTGTGAGGAATCAGATGCGATTTTCTTGTTCAATAGGGTAAAACACGCATCTTGTACCTAATTAGATTGGTGCAGTGTGTATTGTGATGGAAGTTTGACATACTACCCCCTAGTATATATAATGTTGCATCGTAGTAGTGTAGGTAGCAGCCAGATTGCATCGGAATATTTGTCTAGTCCGATATCGCGTTCTTGTTTTGTGAGTATGATATGAAAACAAAAACTTTGTTCCCTGGAACGATTTGGATTACTGGACCCTCAATGTCGGGCAAAACAACTTTGGGGCGCCATCTACAAGATGCTCTCGAAGACCGAGGAATATTCAATGTTGAGCTGCTCGATGGTCCTGATGTGCGCAAGAATCTGGAGGGTGATCATGGCTATTCGTCTACAGAGCGAAGTATTGTTGTATTTGAGATCGCTAAATTAGCCCTTGAGTGTAACAATCGCGGAAATGTTGCCATAGTATGTACAATATCACATATGAAACAAGTTCGAATGGCGGTTCGAGCCAGACTTGGCCGTTTCTTTGAAGTGTATCTAAAGTGCCCGTTAGATGTTTGTCTTAAGAGAGACTATTTGGGGAATTATCAGAAAGCATACGATGGTGATTACGAAAACTTTGTTGAAGTTACTGAACCGTATCAGGTTTCAGAGCACCCAGACCTATTATTGGATACTGCCAATAATTCTGTTGAAGAATGCACGGATATACTGCTGTCCAACACTCTCACCTTCCTCGAGTCAAGGCATTTGTCAGGGACTAAATCTAAGCTGCAACAACGACTCCGGCGCATTGAGGGGCAAGTGAGAGGCGTGCAGGAGATGCTCAATGACGGACGGGAATGCCGTGACATTGTGCAGCAACTGGTAGCAATTCGTTCGGCTGCACATAGTACTGCTTTGGCGCTTGTTGATGCCTATGCTATAGATAGTCTTCAAGAGGTCGATCCTAGCATTGCGGCAGTATGCTCAAGTACATTGAGAGACGTGCTCGATTTAACGAAGAAGCTCTAACTGGAGCGATATGTTTTGGACTCGATAATCGTTGTGCATACAGATTAACACCTTGGAATCCGGCTTATGAGAATGTTTGGTGTATATAACATCATTTAGGAACTAGAAAATCAATGAAACTACTTCAAAGGATCATTCATGAACATTAGAAAAACTTTGTTTGTATTGACTGCAACTGTTTTATTACTAGCTGGGTGTGGACCAAGGAAGTTAGATGACAGTGTTCAATCTCTACGGTTTAGCTTGATTCCTGCTGACGATGCGGATGAGATGATGCGTGCTTATGAACCGGTGAAGGAGTATCTGGAAGCAGAGCTTGGCATTCGTGTCGAACTGATTGTGACGACGGACTATACCGCTGCAATAGAAGCTATGCGCTCTGGACATACCGAAATCGGCTGGTTCGGTCCCTTCTCCTATGTGCTCGCAGCTAAGGAGGCCGGAGCTGAGGCGGTCGCTGTTGGCGTTCGGCGTGACAGCGGTCTGTCTACTTACCGGAGCGTTGTTGTTACGGGAGCTAATAGTGGCATTAGTGCACTAGAAGACCTTAAAGGGCGCACGTTTGCCTTTGTGGACCCAGCGTCTACTTCAGGTAATTTAATGCCTCGGAAGATGATGATCGAAAACGGTATTGACCCGGATGTGGACTTGAGCACTGTTATGTACTCCGGTTCTCATAATGCTGGACTTCTGGCTGTAGCCAATGGATCAGTGGATGCCTGTGCTACTAGTGATAATTCATATAATCGGATGGTTGAAGCTGGGGAGATTGATTCTAACGTAAGCGTGATAATACACGAGTCTGATCCGATCCCTGGATCACCTATTGCTGTCCGTGGAGACCTGCCTGATGATCTGAAAAAACAGATTCAGGGAGCGCTTGTTGCTATGGATGAACAGACGATCACTAAAGTCGATGGCTGGGGTAACATTGATCGATACGAAACCGTTAGTGACAACACTTACGACATTATTCGTAAGACAGCAGAGATTTTGCAAATGGATCTCTCACAGTAACTGAGAAGTATATGGAACCGATAGACTAAAGAGTGCAGTGGAAGCATAGAAATATTTGACAATGGACTCAATACATATCCGCAACTTGAGCCATCAATATGATGGTAGAGTGGATCGGGCTCTTAAAAACATCAACCTAGACATCCGAGCATCGGCAGTCACTGTCTTGCTGGGTGCTAGTGGGTCAGGAAAATCTACCTTTCTGCGCAGCATCAATCGTCTAATCGAACCGGAAGAAGGACAGATTGTAATCAACAATCAAGATATACTGCAATGCGGTACGCACGAGGTGGAGGAAATCCGCCAAAGTATCGGGATGATCTTTCAGCAATTCAATCTGGTTGAGCGCGATACTGTTCTGAAGAATGTGTTGAATGGTCGTTTGAGCTATGTACGCACTTTTCCCGGTATCTTCAACCGGTTTTCCAGTGAGGATTACGATATAGCATATGATTGTTTGCGCCGAGTGGGCCTTATTGAGTATGCTGACTATCGGGCC
>DFQC01000056.1 GCA_002377585.1 Anaerolineales bacterium UBA3499
TTGGGTCGGTTTGCAGTTCGCACGTTCAATCCTGATCAGGTATTAAGCAACATAACTGAAGGTGCCAAGAATGCCATGAATAATGGTGCACCACCATTAGAGGTATCATTACCTGTAACTATTAGTATTGATTTCTTGCGGTCTGCTGAAGCTGATATGGCAGAGATGGTTCCGGGTTCTGTTAGGTCTTCTGCTCGTACAGTACAATATGTCCATGAAGATCCTGATACAGCATTTCAAGCTTTGCAAGCTATGGTAGCTTTGGCGGGAATAGCAGCTAGTAGATGGGCAAGCGGTCTTTATAAGTCAGGGGATTCGGTCGTATAATCCTCGGTTTTGGTAAGATTACTAATTTTTAGACATAAATAATAAAAGAGTTTAAATCAATTACTGTAGATAATGAAAAAGGATTTGGCAGGTGAATAATTGTGGCTAGATACATAGTTTCGCGACTTGGTCAGATGGTAATTACGATGTTTATAGTGTCATTGTTGGTTTTCTTTATGATTCGATTAAAAGGAGACCCTATTACCATAATGGCCCCTCCTCATTTTAATGAAGAACAGGTGGAAGCTTTACGTCGTGCTTGGGGTTTTGATAAACCTCTTACTGAGCAATATTGGGTCTTTCTTACGAAGGCTGTGACTGGAGATTTTGGTAAATCGATGTCACACAATACTGGGGCAATGGGTTTGGTTATGAGTAGATTAAGGCTAACTTATCTATTGGCGGGCGTCTCTGCTATCATCGGAATAGTGATTGCAGTTCCTTTGGGAGTGCTTTCTGCTTTGTACAGAAACAGTCCTCTAGATGTGACTGTATCTGCATTGGCATCATTAGGGACGGCAATGCCCAATTTCTGGTTGGGACTAATGCTAATCATAGTGTTTTCTGTACAATTGAGATGGTTCCCAGTGTTTGGGCATGAGGGTATACGTTCGATTGTGCTGCCAGCGACTTGTCTTGGAACTGGGATGGCCGCTAGACTGTCAAGGCTGACCCGGTCTGCGATGCTTGAAGCTCTTAGACAGGATTACATGCGGACAGCTAGGAGTAAAGGGTTAACACCTAAACGCGTTAATGTAGTACATGCTTTGAGAAATGCCTTAATTCCAGTAGTTACAGCACTTGGTCTGCAGTTGGGGTGGCTATTAGGTGGATCGGTAATAGTTGAATCAGTATTCGCATGGCCTGGTTTGGGACGTCTGGTTATTGAGTCTATACACGTGCGCGATATTACAGTGGTACAGGCTGCTGTCTTTTGGTTTGCTCTAAGTTTTATTTTGATCAATCTTGTTGTAGATTTACTATACTCGGTTATTGACCCAAGAGTAAAAATTGAGTGATTGATACAACATGTTAATGGACTATTTTGTGTTGGATAAAAATGTAGATTATAGGAGAGTGTAATTAAGCTGTGAGTACTATATTCGACAGGCTACGGGGAAGACGTTTAACAGGTGTTGGGACTATTGGTTTAATTATTGTAAGTCTAGTTGTGATTTTAGCTATTATTGGGCCGTACATAGCGCCTCATGATGCAATTCAACATAATTTAAAGGCGCGTTACGCACCGCTGGGATATACCGATCCTGAACATGGAACTTATTGGCTTGGCACTGACCAGTTGGGTCGGGACATACTGAGCCGGATTATTGCTGGATGTAGGGTTTCAGTGATCGTCAGTATTTTTGCAGTATTTATTGCAGGTTCTATTGGGGTCTCTTATGGTTTGATTGCAGGATTTGTAGGAGGATGGGTAGATCAGATAATGATGCGTATTGCTGATGCCTTACTTAGCATACCATTCATTGTGTTAGTAGTTGCTATTTCAGGTGTAGTTGGAGCTGGGATTGTGACTCTAATTCTTATATTGGGATTCACAGGCTGGGTGACCTATGCTCGGGTTACACGTGGTGAAGTTTTGGTAGCTAAAGAACTTGATTATGTCATTGCTGCAACAGTAGTAGGTCAATCTAAAGTACGAATCATGTTTCAACATATTTTGCCAAACGTGATGTCTTCAGCGGTTGTGCTGGCTGCATTACAAGTGGGTGTGACAATTATTGCTGAGTCGTCGCTTAGCTTTCTTGGGTTAGGGGTTCAGCCGCCCTCTGTTACTTGGGGCCTGATGCTTGCGGACGGACGGGCTTCAATTGGTAGCGCATGGTGGATGACTACCTTTCCTGGTGTTGCTATAACGATTGTAGTATTGGGAGTAGTATTCTTAGGTGATTGGATGCGTGATGTACTTGATCCGCGTTTGCGTGGCGAGTAAATTTTTTAGATCAACTGTAATCATCAAGATGAGGCTTCAGTGTGTCAGGTTTGTATAGATAACTAATGGAAATATGAACAATTATCGGATTCCGCGTTCATTAGTGCATTTGACTCATAAGGATATGCACAGCGATATTATAAGCAGGTTTGAACATGTGTTGTTGTCTGAGTACTCAGTTGGTGCTCATGTAGCTGGTGCACAACTGGAACAAGAGTTTGTACAACATATTGGCCACAAATATGCTACTGGCGTCCATTCTGCCACTATGGGGATGTTAATCGGACTTCGAGCATGTGGTGTGGGAGATGGTGATGAGGTTATTACTGTGGGTAACTCTGATATATCTACGACTGCGGCTATCCATAATGTAGGTGCACGTTCGATATTGTGCGATATCAAACTTGATGACTATACTATTGACCCAGATAAGGTAGAAGATCTGATAACTGACCGCACAACGGCAATTTTGCCTGTAGATATGTATGGTCATCCTTCTGATGTTAAGGCTTTACGGGTAATAGCTGACAAACACAATCTTGCTATTGTTCAAGATGCAGCTCTTGCTCTTGGAGCAAAAGATCATGGACTTGAAATAGGTTCATTTGCTGATGTGGCAGTATTTAGTTTTGCTCCGCTTAAGCCTATGGGTTCGCTTGGTAATGGTGGGATGATTGCTACTAGTTCTCCAGAGATACACCGTCTAATTCATCTACTCACAGGATATGGGCACTCAGGAGTGTTCGAGGGTCTAGAACTTGGTCACCAAGATCATATCGATGAAGGTTACAATGTGCCTATAGATCCGTTTCAAGCTTCATTGGTCAGTGCTAAGCTCCCTAGATTGTCTGAGTGGACAGCGAGAAGGCGGGAGATTGTTGGTATGTATGTCGACAAATTATCAGGTCCTGGATTGCATATACCAACTTTCCGGCCTAGCTCAGAACCTACTTTTAGGTGTTTCACAATTTGTGTGAAAGACCAAGGTCGTATTCTTAGTATCTTACGTGAAAATGGAGTAGAAGCAGTCTTGCATTATGTACCACCTGTGTATAAACAGTCTGTATACAAAGACACTATGCTGGCTGATTTTGAATTACCAGTCACTGATCAAGTAACAGATTCACTTTTGTGTTTGCCAGTTAGTCCCGAATTGTTTGATGATCAAGTGTTGGACGTCATACAGATAGTCAATGATGCGTTGGCTT
Organism: Anaerolineales bacterium UBA3499; assembly: GCA_002377585.1. GTDB lineage: Bacteria > Chloroflexota > Anaerolineae > Anaerolineales > UBA11657 > UBA11657. Next base: position 3,487 of record DFQC01000056.1, read on the forward strand.
CCTAATCTTACGTGGGATGATATCAATTTGTTCTAATCAACAAACACGGTTAAATAATAGCTGTTTTGTGAATTGTGTAAATGAGGAATCAGCATGGATGAAATAATTGCTCAGCAATTGGTGTCTATTGCACTTGCTCTTGATGATCGTTTGGGAAAGCAGCATGGATTGTACCCTTTACTTACTCGCGAAGTTTATTCATACAATATTGAACCTATTGCCAGCGAATGGAATGTATTGTCTGAAGCTATAAAAGATCTGCAGGATGAACTTTCTAGCCACAGTGGAGATAGAGTTGAGTATTGTAAAGATCTGTTGTCTGCTTTTGCTATGATGGTAAGAGAGGGACAGGGAGAACAAATTAGCTATGCAGATAGAATTGCAGCTTATATCCAAGTGCCAGCGAAGAAAGTACCTGTTGCTCATGTAGATCAAATTCGTCTTGATCTTATTGCAGCTCTTCAGGATTCTGGATATACAAACGGGTTGATCGGTTCCATTAATGATTGGAAAAATTTTCAAGCTGTTGAATCGGGAGACTTGCTCCGACTTGGTAACAAATACATGCAGCAGTCGTTACATAGGTGCGCAGAAATGGACTTAGGTGTTCCTGATCAACACATAATTGATTTGGAGTTTCCTGTTAATTATCCGTATAGGGGTTATAGTGACTATCAAGGAAATTATAGGGGACAAGTGTTTATGAGCGCTGATATCGAATGGCAACGGGCAGGAATAAAACAAGTTGTGATGCATGAGAGCATACCAGGCCATCAAGCTTTTAGTGCTATAAGAGATAAATTGTACAGGAGTAATTCACTGGGTATAGAAGGTACTTTGTACTTTGCCAATACTCCTTTTACTGCTCTTGTAGAAGGTATTTGCGAAGTGGGACAACAGCTACTTGGTTTGATGACGACTGAAGATGATATGATTTATGATCTATATAATCGATACACATCAGCTATAGCCACCAACTTATGTTTTAGTTGTCATTTGGAAGGCATGAGTCCCGAGGATGCTAAACTTGAACTTATGGAATCAACAGGTGTATCAAGGTCGTTTGCTGATCAGAAACTAGGTTTTATCATGCATCCAGTATGGTGCACTTCTTTTCCTCACTATTGGTATGGACGGGAGCTAATCAGAAAGGTTTATCTTGAGCGATTAATGGCACCAGAAGAAATCCTCAAGACTATATATTCTGAACCACATACAGTACGTACATTTTGTGAAAAGTTGGAGATAGACTACAATTTGGAGTAAATTCCACATTGTAAGAAGGTATTTATATGTCAGGTGATTTGGAATAGTATCAATCGACTGAATGTATTATACTGGTTTGGCTATCTGATTATAGTTTGATCTCATACTCTGAGTGTATTTGTTATTTAAACTTATATTGGAATTAATATGGCAGCTTATGTAATTAGAAGGTTGTTTATCAGTATTCCCACCGTGTTTCTTGTAGTGACAGCGGTGTTTTTTGCTTTTCAAGTCATACCTGGAGATGCGGCTCGCATGTATGCAGGGGATCAGGCGTCAGTAGCTGCTGTGGAAGCTATAAGGGTTGAGCTAGGATTGGATCAGCCAGTAAGTGTTCAATATTTATCTTATCTCAAAAGACTTGTCTCCGGTGATTTAGGTATTTCGTTTATTACTCGTAGGCCTGTTACTGTAGAAATAGGGACTAGGTTCGCTAATACTGCTATTCTGGCTTTTGGAGCAATCATATTGTCGACTTTACTTGGGATATTCATGGGTGTTGTGGCTGCGCTTAATAGGGGTAAATGGTTAGATTATTTTCTGAGTGTACTGGCTGTTGGTGGGATATCTATTCCAGTGTTTTGGTTAGGACTGTTACTGATGTTTCTCTTTAGCTTGAAATTGCATTGGCTTCCTACAGCTGGAAATGCTACTTGGCAGCATTATATAATGCCTACGTTCTGTCTATCAGTGTATTCTGTTGCATTTATTACTCGTATGGCACGATCGACTGTTCTCGATGTTTTGGGCAGTGATTATGTAAGGACTGCTCAGTCGAAAGGTCTGAGAGAAAAGATTATCAATATGAGACATGTTGTTCGTAATGCATTAATTCCATTGATTACCACTGTAGGTTTGCGGTTTGGATATATGTTAGGCGGTGCTGTTGTTACTGAGACGGTTTTTGCATGGCCTGGAGTAGGACGATTGCTTGTAATTGCGGTTACTCAGCGAGACATCCCTGTTGTACAGGGTATTCTCTTAGTGTTTGCTAGTATGTTTCTGTTGGTGAATATTATTGTGGACGTATTGTATAGTGTAGCAGATCCGAGACTGTCATATTAGATAGAGCTATGTAATGAACCTCAAATATTTTCTTCGCAACTATCCTACAACGTGTTTAGGTGCGGTTATAGTGTTAGTGTTTTTAGTGACAGCATTAGGTGCTGAACATTTAGCTCCATATGATCCTAACTGGGTCACCCCAAGACACTCCGTCAGACCACCGGATAGTGAGTATATTTTTGGTGCTGATCATAATGGCAGAGACATATTAAGTCGGGTTATTTATGGTGCCAGAATATCATTGTTGATATCAATGACTTCGGTAACAGTGGGTCTTATAGTTGGTGTCAGTTTAGGTGCCTTAGCTGGTTGGAATTCTAAATATGAGCTCGTGATTATGCGTTTAGTAGATATGATGCTCAGTTTTCCTGGACTAATTACAGCGCTGGCTATTGTTGCTATTCTTGGATCTGGTATAGAGAATGTTATAGCGGCCAATATGGCTTATCAAATTCCGATGTTTGCTAGATTAACGCATGGATTGGTTCTATCTACAAGACCTAATACCTATGTCATGGCAGCTCGTTCTGTAGGTTTGTCTGACTTCTACATTTTGTTACGTCATATTATGCCGAACATACTTGGTCCTATAGTTGTACAAGGTAGTTTGTTAATTCCTGATGCCATTATGACAACGTCCGCATTGAGTTTTCTAGGTCTTGGTGTATCACCACCTACGGCTGAATGGGGAGGAATGTTACAAGACGGAATTAAGTGGTTTAGACTTGCTCCTCATGTCATGCTATTTCCTGGAGGATGCTTGATGTTAACAGTTTTGGGATTTAACTTGCTAGGCGATGGTTTGAGGCAATGGTTAGATCCACAGCTTCGTATTAACTAGCATTAGTTGCCATATCGTTGGACACATTTTTTTGGTGATTTAGTTGCATAATTGACAAATACTACTAAATCAGGCATTTTTATTTGATGTGGTATAATTTTTTACTTAGAAGTTAGTAAAGTGATAATACGGGTGTCAAACATCTTTAGTTTGGTCCTGTCTGTATTTCGCTCTATAGTTTTGCATATTATGTACGCAGCAAAAAAAATAGGAGGACAATATGAAACAGTTCGCAAGTAAGAAACAAGTGTTTACTATCGTTATGGTAGTTCTCATGTTAATAGTTTCTGCCTGTCAACCTGCAGCACCTGCAGCTGATAGTGGAGACGATCGTTATGGTGGGAACTTAAAGGTGGGTGTTGCTAGTATAGTCCATCTTGATCCTAATGATGTTAACCAATATGGATTGAACGAAATTGTACAGCTTTTCTATGAAACATTGTTTGATCGCAATGAAGATGGAGAGGTCGTACCACTATTGGTTAAAGAAGTGAGTCAGTCCGATGACGGTTTAGTCCATACCTGGAAGCTTCATGAGGGTGTCAAGTTTCATGATGGATCAGACTTCAACGCAGAAGCAGTAAAGTGGAACATTATGCGTAAGATTGATGAAGAGAAGCCAATGGGTAGTATGTTACCTATTTCCAACATGAAGGTTGTAGATGATCATACTCTTGAGATTACACTTTCTAGGTTGTATACGGGTATGTACAATATTCTTGCAGTCAAGACATTTTCTATCTATAGTCCTAGTTTCTATGAAGAGGTCGGTTCAGACGGCATAAAGACTCAAGCCTCGGGAACAGGACCTTTCAAGGTTGATTCATATACCCCAAATGAGAAACTTGAACTTGTGAAGAATGATGATTACTGGCAAGATGGCCTACCATACTTGGATTCAATTACAGTGATGGAAGTTGCTGATGCAAATACACGTGCGACTATGCTAGAAGCAGGTGAAATTCACGTAGCAGTGGGAACTTCTATTCAATCCCTAGAGCAGTTGAAACTTGATGAGAATATCAAGGTATTGACTGGTCCAAGTTCTCGACATTACTATGTTAGTATGACTAACATTTACGAACCTTTGGATGACAAACGTGTTCGACAGGCGTTCAATTATGCTATTGATAAAGAAGGCATATTGGAAGCTGCTTTCAAAGGTTATGCAAGTGTTGCTGACGTAACCATTGTCAACGAAGCTGTGAATGGTTACTCCCCAGCTGCTACACATCCGTACCCATATGATACAGATAAAGCTACAGCACTTCTAGCTGAAGCAGGTTGGACTGATTCCGATGGTGATGGTATCGTCGATAAAGATGGCGAGCCTATGGAATTAATCTTGCGTACTCGTAAGGGCGCTGTACCGGGCGATTATGAGACAGCAGAATTGGTGCAGGGTATGTTGCTGAATGTTGGTGTAAAAGTCAATGTTGATGTAGCTGACACTGCTAGTTTCCTAGCAGAGCTAAATCAACCAATAGAGGATGCTCCACATTATGATATGGTGAACTTGACTTGGGGTACCTTCACGGGTGACGCTGAGTATGT
>DFQC01000034.1 GCA_002377585.1 Anaerolineales bacterium UBA3499
CCTTACTGGCAGATCAGCTTAGAACAACTGATATATGAAGACCCAGACATCATTGTACTTGGATCTAGCAAATATGGCGGACAAACCAAATCAACAGTTATAAACCGACCCGGTTGGGAAACACTTAAAGCAGTAAAAACAGGACAAATATATGAATTTGACGATGATCTTGTCAGTCGACCTGGACCACGCATAGTCGATGGACTAGAAACACTAGCGAATATAATAACCACTTTTGGGTCCAATAAGTAGGGATAGAAATCTTGCAAGAATTATTGTCAAATTGGATTAGTGCATCTCAAAATGAACGCTGGCCTAGGTAGAGCATGTTGAATTCACCTATTGCATCATCATTACTGTTGTTTGTAATACTAATTACAGCAATTATTCTTGGTGTTGCAATAGGATCCGTACCAATCCCTCCCAGAATAATAATGGACCTAATATTGAATCGTATGTCCATTACGAATATTACTATTGAGGAGATAAGCAAATATTCAACAATACTCTTTGATATCCGTATGCCTAGAGTCGCCCTTATGGCATTAACTGGAGCTGCGCTTGCCACCGCAGGCGCAACCTATCAAGGCCTATTTAGAAATCCGCTTGCTGACCCATATCTAGTAGGAGTTGCGTCTGGAGCCGGTTTGGGTGCAACTATCGCAATTACGACAAATCTTAATTCTGACCCACTAGGTATCAGCATAATCACTATCGCTGCATTTGCAGGAGGCATAATAACAGTTGGTATAGTGGTTATGACTGCACGTGTATCTAAAACCACACCTGTAACAACAATGTTGCTTGCTGGTATAGCCATAGGATCATTTGCTACGGCATCAACGACATTATTGATGCTACGACGTCCTGATGGACTACAGCGAGCATTCAACTGGATGCTTGGAGCTTATCTCGGAGGTGGATGGACTCCAGTAAAAATAATGATTCCCTACATGGTACTTGGAAGCCTATTTATATTTATAAACGCGCGAGCTTTGAATGTTTTCCAGCTTGGTGAAGAGCAAGCTCAACAACTTGGAATAAATGTTGAACGCTTGAAAATCATCCTTATAGCAGCAGCAACATTGATGACGGCATCTGCAGTTGCATTTGGAGGACTCATAGGATTTGTAGGGCTAATAGTACCGCATGCGCTGCGCATACTAACAGGGCCTGATTATCGCCGCTTACTTCCCTGTTGTTTGTTAGGAGGAGCATCATTTCTAGTATTATCAGATTTAGCAGCTCGAAACATAATGGCACCGCAAGAACTACCAGTAGGAATAATTACAGCACTAACTGGAACACCCTTTTTTATTTTTTTGTTGCGCAAACTTAAAAGGTCAGTATTCTGATATGGATCCTTTAACAATATCAAACATATCTGTTAGTTATAATAAACAGACAGTAATACCGGACCTTAGCCTCTCTCTACCAAGGCCCGGCATAGTTGGACTAGTTGGTCCAAATGGTGCAGGCAAATCCACTCTAATTCGGGCGATCACGGGGGTAACACCAATCTCGCGGGGCAAAATCTATCTGGGATCAGTAGACTTGCTCAAACTATCTGCACTTGATCGAGCACGTCGCATAGCTGTTGTACCACAACATGCGCCTATGCCAGATAACTTCAAGGTTCAAGAAATAGTAATGCTGGGTCGTACGCCCTACCTTCCAATATGGCAAAATGAAACCGCTAATGATCATGCTGTCGTAACCCGAGCATTGAAACAGACAAATGTATACAGCCTAAAAGAACGCTTTGTTGGCGACCTATCCGGAGGAGAACTACAACGTGTTGTAATTGCGCGTGCTCTAGCACAGGAACCTGACGTACTTCTACTAGATGAACCAACAGCCCATCTTGATCTAAAACACCAAGCGTCAATATTACGACTTATAAATTCACTTACAACAGTCAATAATATGACCGTGCTCTTAACCATGCATGACATTAATCAAGCCGCAAAATGTGCAGATACAGTAGCATTAATATCACATGGGATAATACAAGCCTATGGGTCACCCACCGATGTATATACTTCCGAAAGATTAAGTAAGGTGTATGACACTCAAGTAGAAGTAATAACTCATACAGATCGCGAATTGCCCTTTGTCACAATCTATGATAATTTACAGTAATCACAAACGGATTACTATTAATAACCAATAAAATGCCAAGGATCAGCAAACCTGACACCCGGACTGGAGATGATGGAACCACCTCTACCATCCAGGGTAAACGAGTATACAAAGACGCGCCATTAATTAAAGCTTTTGGAACATTGGACGAACTCAATTCCGCAATCGGATTAATTCTAGCCTGCAAGAAATTACCAAATTCCTACACAAAAATTCTTCGCTCTATACAAAACACACTATTCCATCTCGGATCAGATCTCGATATAAATGATAAGATTGATGACACACCATCACATCCGCACATAGAAAACAAACATATTACCGAACTCAACGATCTTATTGCAGAGATATATTCCGAGGTGGGTCCACTAAAAAACTTCACTCATCCAGGCGGGACAGAAACTGCTGCTAGATTGCACATGGCTCGAGCAATCTGCCGCCGTGCAGAACGTGATGTCATCACACTATCTCATACAGCAAAAATTGGAACACTCACAATCACTTATCTAAATCGTTTGTCTGATATGCTATTTCTCATGGCCCGTTCAGAAAATAAAAGAGATGGATTCCAAGAGAAGACCTGGGACAGTCACGACTAACCCATACACATTAGCGAACGCCCATTAACGCTAACACAAACCTATTACAACTACCCACCTGACAACATTTCATCAATTGCATCAGTGAACTCACTCTCATTCACTTTGCCAACCCAACGTGCAATCTCATCTCCTTGATCATTCAATAAGATAAACGACGGATAAGCTCTGTAATCTAGTCTATTTCTCAGAGTAGTAGTAGCACTATCAACAGCATCTAGATATATAAACTCTATTTGACCAGCATACTTCTTTTCTAAACCGTGCACGACGGGAGCCATAGCCTGGCATGTACTTCAATAAAATGAAAAAAATTC
>DFQC01000062.1 GCA_002377585.1 Anaerolineales bacterium UBA3499
AATAACTGCAAGAAGCAAAGGCCTATCCAATTCAAATGTGTTGTTCAAGTATCCAGTAAGAATTTGTCTGAATCCCTTAATCAGTAATCTGGCTTGGTTGTTCCCGCAGCTCATATCAGGTGGAGCTATAACAGCAATAGTATTGGGTCTACCTACTGCAGGACCTATGATGCTGAGAGCACTGATCACGCAGGACACATATCTTGCAGGGTCAATCCTACTCTTCTTGACCATATTGACCCTACTAGGCACTGTTATATCTGATGTACTATTAGTTGTAGTGGACCCTAGAATACGTATGGAGCGCAGTAGCTCCTAGAGCTATATTTGCTCATAGACTAAAAGGACTAACAATAATATGTTGTCTAAACTAACAAAAACAAGCAAACCAACTAGCGCAGATTTTGCTGACAGCTATTATGTAGCATCCCAGTGGGAACTGGTACGTCGTAAATTTAGACGTCATAAACTAGCGCGTACTGGAATTGTTGTGCTAGTAATATTTTATACGATAGCAATATTTGCAGGATTTTTGTCACTTCATGATTACCAAGCAAGAGATGTTGATCACGTTACAATGCCTCCACAAAGGTTGCATTTTTTTGATGAGCAGGGCAAATTCCACTTACGCCCATTCGTATGCAATTACAAATATATCCTAAATATGGACACATTGGAGAGAACCTTTGAAGAGGATACTAGTACTTGTTATGACATCCAATTCCTGGTACGCACCCATTCTTACAAATTTTGGGGCATCTTTGAAACGGACTTACATTTGATAGGTATTGAATCGCCGGGTTACTACTACCCTTTCGGAACAGATGAATTCGGGCGGGATCTATTTTCAAGAAATATGTACGCTTCGCGCATTTCCCTTTCTATCGGGTTCGTGGGAGTATTCCTTAGCTTTTTCCTAGGCAGTATTATCGGTGGTATTTCTGGATATTTTGGTGGAGCTCTCGACATGATAATCCAAAGAATCATCGAATTCATCATCTCTATTCCTTCAATACCATTGTGGATAGCGCTAGCAGCAGCATTGCCACATGACTGGTCATCTGTAGAAGTGTACTTTGGAATTACAATAGTGCTAGCTACGGTTGGCTGGACCACCCTTGCACGTACTGTGCGAGGAAAATTCTTGGAATTACGAGAAGCCGATTTTGTCATGGCTGCCAAAATATCTAACATGAGCGACTTTCAAATCATTATCAAGCATCTATTACCGTCATTTGCAAGCTACCTTATAGTGATACTAACACTCTCAATTCCTGGGATGATTTTAGGAGAGACCGCATTAAGCTTCTTAGAAATTGGCATAAGACCTCCGGCTGTCAGTTGGGGGGTTCTCCTACAAGATGCTCAGAATATAAGGAGTCTAGCATTACACCCATGGCTATTCATCCCAGCTATATATGTGATAGTTACAGTGCTTGCGTTCAACTTTATAGGAGATGGGCTCCGTGATGCAGCTGATCCATACAAGCAATAGGATATTCCAAAATCATGTCTAAAACATACCGAACAATTTTACAAAGCTTTTTCAGTTATATCGTGATTATGGGTATTCGATCATGAATGCATCTGCAGCCTACTATTCTGGTAGCAAGGAAATCTTAGTCAATAACTATGTACCCAGTCAACCAGACCCTCTTCAAATCCAAGTTCAACCAGCGTACAGTGGAATCTGCGGTACTGATCTACACATATTCAATGGTGCTATGGACCAAAGAGTGGCTCTCCCACACATAATGGGCCATGAAACAGCAGGAGTAATCAGTTCTTTAGGCACAAGAGTGAATGGGTTTGAGATTGGACAACCAGTCACCATCATGCCGCTCAATGCTTGTGGAAAATGTGCAGCATGTTATCGAGGTTTAAGTCACATATGTTACCAACTGGAATTTCTTGGTATAGATACACCAGGTTCATTTCAGAGCTTCTGGAACGTTCCTGCTCATACAGTACATGCATTGCCAAGTACAGCATCCCTGTCACATGCAGCTATGATTGAACCAATAGCAGTAGCCTGTCATGACGTGAGATTAGGAAAGGTCACGGAAGGGGATCGTGTAGTAGTTTTAGGATGTGGGCCCATTGGAATCTTAGTAGCAATGGTAGCGCGATCAATTGGTGCAGAAGTAACAATATCGGAGATCAACGATTTTCGTTTAGAACTTGCATCGTCATTAGGTTTCACTGTGATCAATCCAAATGACAACGACCTGATCGAATACGTGAATGACTGGACCGATGGTGCCGGGGCAGATGTCGTATTTGAAGTCACTGGCTCAGCCGCTAGCACACAAACTATGACTGAACTCGTTTGCGCACGTGGCACTATTGTAATAGTAGCAATTTTTGGCGACCCACCTCCAGTGGATCTATTTAGACTTTTTTGGAGAGAAATACGCATTGTTGGCGTAAGAGTATACGAAACACAGGACTTCTCACAAGCAATCAATTTGGTGGACAAGAAAATTCTGCCGCTAGATAGTCTGATTTCTGATATAAGACCCCTGGATGAGATCCAAAAAAGTTTTGTGGATTTAAGTCAAGGAGCAGACATAATGAAGATATTGATAGAGGCTTAATTAACATGGGAGTAATTGAAACCTTTCAACTAAATGGAAAAATAGCCCTGGTCACTGGCGCAAGACGAGGAATTGGCAAAGCAATGGCAATTGCTTTGGCAGAAGCTGGTGCTGACATAATTGGAGTAAGCAAACAGTTAGACTCGGACAACAGTACTATAGAACAAGAAATTACTGCACTTGGTCGCAAGTTTTGGGGCTACCAATGTGACTTATCTCAAAGAAAGGAATTATATAACTTGATTGAGCAAACAAAAACGAATTGTCCACCTATTGATATTTTAGTGAACAATGCAGGAACAATCAAACGTGAAAAAGCTACCACACATCCCGATAATTACTGGGATGAAACTGTAGAAGTTAATTTAACTGCACCATTCATATTAAGCCGAGAAATAGGTAAAACAATGGTGGAGCGTGGTAATGGCAAAATCATCTTCACAGCATCGTTGCTAACATTTCAAGGTGGCATCAATGTTCCATCCTATGCTTCCAGCAAAGGTGGTGTTGGCCAGCTGACCAAAGCGCTTGCAAATGAATGGGCTAGCACCGGCGTACAGGTCAACGGTATAGTTCCTGGATACATAGCAACAGACAATACCGAAGCTTTGAGGAACGATCCTGAACGTTACGCAAGCATTTTGGATAGAATTCCAGCAAACCGATGGGGAGAACCGAATGATTTCAGCGGTCCAGTTGTATTCCTTGCATCTTCAGCATCAGACTATGTACATGGAACCCTTCTCGTAGTTGACGGAGGATGGATGGGTAGGTAACACAAACAATATTAAGGATGATAAATGAATAACAGAACTTATAAACCATTTCCAGCAGTCCCTCCTACAGATAAGCCAAATGATGTGCGGCTGAGTGCTGCCATGCAACGATTATATGATTACTGGAACCCACCTGGTGATGCAACCAATGAATTATATAGTAATTTCCGATACTCTCGCGTCACTGGGATAGGCAACGAAGCCAATGTATCGCGCCGGGATCCAACTACCATCATAAATGTTGATGGCACGTACTATGTCTGGTATACAAGGCGAAACAATTCTATACCACCTGCTGGCTTGGAGGGTCAAACCGATACCATACCTGCTGTAGATTGGGACCTTGCTGACATATGGTATGCAACGTCTCAGAACGGTTTTGACTGGGTTGAACAGGGTATCGCAGTTTCCCGAGCCCCAAAAGGCGAATATGGTGATCGATCACTTTCCACACCCGGCATCCTAGTATATGAAAATAAGTACTATCTGTATTTTCAATCTTTCACAAAACTGTGGGAACCTCATGACTGCGTAACAGTAGGAATGGCCTGGTCAAATTCTCCTAATGGTCCCTGGCATCGACATGACCAACCGGTAATATCCCGCGGTGGAACAGACGACTGGGACGGATGCGCCACACATGATCCCCATCCTATAGTATTCAATAACAAGATATTGATTTATTATAAAGGCTCTCCAGTTGACAAATCTAAACGCGCCTTCCTACGTGCACAAGGAGTGGCAATAGCTGACAAACCAACTGGGCCATTTGTTAAATCAGAATTCAACCCAATCACAAACTCTGGTCATGAGACTTGTCTTTTCCCATTTCGAGATGGAATCGCTTCTATAATTAGTCTAGATGGTCCTGAAAAAAATACTATACAATTCTCAAAAGATGGTATAAATTTTGAGGTGAAATCCCATATAGTAATGCCTCCGGTAGCACCTGGAGCATTTGCACATGATATGTTCGCTGACAATGGTGACGGTCGTGGCATCACATGGGGTCTATGTCACATACGCACAAGAAGTCTAGAAGTTCCACATGAAAATAATGAAGTAAGATGTTTCTTAGCTCGGTTTGATTGTGATTTAAGCTTAGATCTGTCTAGACCCGAATTCAAGGGAAGCAACCTTAGGTTCACTGAAGCAACACACTTGGATACTGAAGCAAGAATGGAATTGTCTGCAGATGAAAAGCAGACCATTCTTGAGAAACAAGCATATATTGATCGGCCTACAATCGGCACATAATATCTAGTAATTAGCTACAGGCAATCTATGAAAATTACAAGTGTAGATATAAATTTGTACCAAATACCATTACCAAAGGTGCTAACAGACTCGACACATGGAACAATGAAAGATTTTGCATTAATTACAGTAGAGATATCTTGTGGAAAATCTATCTCTGGACTAGGATATACATATACTGTATCCAGCATTGGAGGACGTGCCGTATATGACCTCGCTGTTGAAGATCTAGCTCCTCTCCTATTAGGCAAGAATCCGTTCTATACTGAAAAACTCTGGGACGAAATGTATTGGCATTTACATTTTGTTGGTAGAGGTGGTCTGTCTTCTTTTGCAATTGCTGCTGTAGATATAGCGTTATGGGATCTAAAAGCGAAGTATAGTAACCTTCCATTACACAATTTGCTAGGTGGAACTACTGACCGTGTACAAGCCTATGCAGGCGCAATCGATCTCGATTTGTCAATCGATGAATTACTAAAGCAAACGGAGGGGTTCCTCCAAGAAGGTTTCAAGGCTATTAAAACTAAGATAGGTCATGCAGACCATGACCATGATATTAATAGAGTGAAAGCACTAAGAAAAGAGGTGGGTCCAGAAATCGTACTCATGGCTGATGCAAATATGAGATGGAATGTTCCGCAAACAATATACATGTCTAATGCATTAGAAGAATTCGATCTATTCTGGCTTGAGGAACCTATTATTCCAGACGACGTTGACGGACACATAAAGATTTCAAATAAATCACGTATTCCTATTGCTACTGGTGAAAATCTCCATTCTTTATATGAGTTCCAAAAGCTAATTGCAAGCGGGTCAATAGATTTTCCTGAACCTGATGTAGCAACAATTGGTGGTGTCACACCTTGGATAAAAGTGGCATCACTAGCCGAAGCCTACAATTTACCAGTTACAAGTCACGGCGTACACGACTTGCATGTCCATCTACTTGCTGCTGTACCTAACCACTCTTATTTGGAAGTACATGGATTTGGATTAGAACCTTTTCTCAAACAAACTTTAAGATTACATGATGGTTATGCAATAGTCCCGGATTGTATAGGTCACGGGGTTGAATTTGACAAAAATTCTCTATCAAAATACATGCTAGGAGAATCCACCTTATGATTATAGACAGTACAAAAGAACCTAACGAGTATCAAATCTACATCAACGGCCAATGGACCACCTCGACGGATCAGGAAGTAATTGAAGTGGAAAATCCAGCTAATGAAGCAGTTGTTGCTACCATACCGGCCGGCTCTAAGGATGATGCTCAGCGTGCACTTGAGGCAGCCCAAGCTGCCCAGCCAGCATGGGAAGCGTTACCAGCTTTTGAAAGAGCAAAGTTGATTGTCAGATTGGCTGAATTGGTCAACGCTGACAGAGATACTCTGGCACATTTGATTGTCTCTGAGCAAGGAAAACCTCTAGATCAAGCTTACGGCGAAGTCGATGGCACTATTCAATTTTTGCAATACTCTGCCGAGGGTGCCAGGCGCATTGAAGGAGACATAGTACCATCTGATAATCCGAATGAGGAAATATGGATTAGGCGCATACCATATGGAGTCACAGTAGCGCTAATTGCATGGAATTATCCATTAGCGCTAGTGGCTCGTAAACTGGGCCCTGCACTTGTTGCAGGTAATACTATGGTACTAAAGTCCCATGAAGAAGCACCACTTTCAGGATTAAGAATGGCTCACCTGGCTCACGAAGCTGGTTTACCTTCTGGTGTATTTAATGTCGTAACTGGAACAGGACCTACTATAGGTGAAGCTCTAGTAAGCAATCCAATCACTCAACTTGTCACTATGACTGGCAGTGTTCGTGGAGGCAGAGAGATATTTCGAGCAGCTGCCGATAACATAACGATGGTAAGACTAGAATTGGGTGGGAAAGCACCCTTTATTGTTATGGAAGATGCGGACATTGATAAAGCTGTCGAATATGCTGCAACTGCACGTTTTGCCAATTGCGGCCAAGTGTGTACTTGTAACGAAAGACTATATGTGCACAACAAAGTCGCCGACGAATTTATCGATCGCTTTCTTGCTCATGTTGCAAAATTGCAGGTCGGAGATCCACTAACTGCTGTCGATATTGGACCAAAGTTCAACAGAATGGAGTTGGAAAAACTAGAGGCTATTGTAGCATCAGCGACTGCTGATGGAGCCGAAATACTAACCGGTGGTAAACGCCTACACCATGGACCTTACAGTAATGGACACTGGTTCGAACCTACAGTGTTAACAGTTAACAGCAACTCTACCGACATTATGCAAAAAGAAGTGTTTGGACCCATCATACCAATAATGCAGATTGAAGACTTTGAAGAAGGTCTGAAACATGCTAATGATTCTGATTATGGTCTTGCTGCATACGTCTTCACTCAGGACTTAAATAGAGTAATGAGGATTGCTCGTGACCTAAAATTTGGTGAAATATATGTAAACCGACCGATTGGTGAAGCAATCCAAGGTTATCATTCTGGGTATCGACTAAGTGGCGTAGGAGGAGAAGATGGCAAATACGGACTTGATGGATATTTACAAAAGAAAACTCTCTATGTCAACTATGCCTCTAAATGATAACTTAACAAATCATGGACTATATGAAATATGTCAACAAACAAAATACTTAGTGTAAACAATTTATCCACCCATTTTGCGTTACCAGATGGTACGCTCAAAGCAGTGGACGGAGTAAGTTTTGATGTAAATGAACGTCAGACTGTGGGCATCATTGGAGAATCGGGTTGTGGGAAAAGTGTCACTGCTCAATCAATCATGAGAATTGTTCCCAAGCCTGGACAAATATCATCAGGCAGTATTGAATTCACAAAGTCCGGTCAAAATCCAACCGATCTGGTTGGATTAGAGAAAGATGGTAAAACCATACGGTCAATAAGAGGTGGTGAAATCTCTATGATATTCCAAGAACCTCTTACCAGCTTATCTCCTGTTCATACTGTTGGAGACCAAATAACTGAAATGCTACTACTTCACAGCACAAACGACCAAGCTGAAGCAAAGGATATTGCTATTGATATGTTGGATCGTGTAGGCATTTCAAATCCTCAGTTAAGATTTGATGAATTGCCTCATCAACTATCTGGAGGAATGCGTCAACGGGCTATGATAGCAATGGCATTATCATGCAAACCATCAATTCTAATTGCTGATGAGCCCACAACAGCACTAGATGTTACCGTGCAAGCACAGATTATAGAATTATTGCAGAATCTACAAGACGAACTTGGAATGGCTATAATGTATATAACACATGACTTAGGGGTTATCTGTGAAATTGCTGACATAGTACATGTCATGTATTTAGGTAAAATAGTAGAAAGTGCTAGTACTAAAGAGATTTTTCATAATCCTTTACATCCATACACTCGGCGATTGTTGGCATCCATACCAAAACTTGGTACAAGCGGTAGAGGAACTAAACTCGATGCGATACGAGGTAATGTGCCAGTACCATTAAATCTTCCGGCACAATGCGGTTTTCAATCCCGTTGTAATGAAATAATAGACGGTGTTTGCAATTTGAAAGTACCTAGTCTAGTCGACATGGGTAATGAACACTACGTTAGATGCTTCCTTCACAGTGAGGAAGAGGAAAAAACATATGCCTGAAGACAATACTAATCACAACAAAGATGCTTTATTAGAAGTCATTCACCTCACTAAATATTTCCCCATCGAAGAGGGATTTCTACGCAAGGAAATTGGTGCAGTAAAGGCTGTGGATGATGTGAGCTTTTACATAAACGAAGGAGAAACATTCGGGCTCGTCGGTGAATCTGGATGTGGTAAAACTACATTGGGTAGATGTATTGTTAGAGCTATAGAATCTACTTCAGGTAGCGTTTACCTGAAGTTAGACACTGGTGAAACACTAGATCTCAGCAGAATGAATAATCAGGAATTGCGAGAAGTTAGGAAACATTTCCATATGATATTCCAAGATCCTTATGGGTCACTAGACCCAAGAATGACCATACTAGACATAGTAGCCGAACCAATTCGTAACAATAAATTGGCTACTGGAGCCGAAGTTACAGAGATGGTCAAATCACTACTAAATGATGTAGGACTTGAGATAAAACATCTAAATCGTTATCCTCATGCATTCTCGGGTGGTCAGAGACAACGTATTGGAATAGCTCGTTCGCTAGCTCCTCGTCCAAGCCTGATTGTTTGCGACGAACCTGTCTCAGCTCTAGATGTCTCCATACAGGCCCAAATACTAAATCTTCTCGAGTCCCTGCAAGAACAATACAATCTTACATATTTGTTCATAGCGCATGACTTAGCTGTGGTTGAGCATGTAGCAGACAGAATAGGAGTAATGTATGTTGGCAAATTAGTTGAGATGGCATCCACATCAGACCTGTATAGTCAACCTTTGCATCCCTATACAGAAGCTTTACTTTCTGCAGTACCTTCCACTAACCCTGACATCAAGATGGATCGTATCATTCTTCCTGGAGAAATAGCTGACCCTTCATCCCCACCAAGTGGTTGCTACTTTCATCCAAGGTGTCCATATGCACAAGAATTATGTTCTGAAGAAACACCTCAGTGGAAAGAGGTTTCTCCTGAACACTATGTAGCATGTCACTATGCTGAAGACTTAGAATTAAAAGGTGTCACGCTACAGTACTGATGTGGTTTTTCGTACTGCTGGCTTCTACTATAATTGTAATTGTCGCAGGCATCAAATTTAGTATATGGTGCACTGATAAGCTTACATACATAATTGTCACTCAACGTTTCCAGGATGCTGAATTCATTGTCAATCATAACAAAGCTCCTCACGATTGGACTGAAGGTCGCTCAATAATAGTTGATTTAGTACAGGGAACATTAACTTCTAGAGCAAGATATGCTTTATCAGGACTATTCAACGCACAGAGTTACGAAGCGCAAAGAAAAGGATATCTGATTCAATGCCTAGATAATACTACACGCTATTTTTATAAATGTCCTTTCTTTCAGGATGAGGAAAGTAGACAAACACTCACAAATGGTTTAGAAGAAGAGAAGATCAGATGGAATCAGAAACCTTTAAGTAGGATTATTGATCCCAGTTGCCAACAAAATCTTCCGTATCACGATCATAAATCTGGCTGACCGCCATAGCTTCTTGTCTCATATCACTGGAAAGGCTACAACTACTTCTTAGATAGGCAGATGCAGGGTACCTGAAATTCCAAGGTCGATAAAAACCCTTGCGATCCCCTTTGGCACCTAGATTACAATCAAACCGCACTAGGTAACTATTGTCTAAACGTCCATTTTCATCATGGTTTATATGAGACAATCCCCATTCAACACCTTGACCAATCTTGTTCTGATCATACTCATAATCTATATATGGACCCGCAGCTACCGGTGGCAAAGAGAGTTTACCAACTACCTCAAAATTGATGCCATCTTCAGAATACTGTACAGTATTCATCTCAGGCCCCTCTAAACTGGTTATTGCCACAACACCCTTGCCTAACGGATAGAGAAAGGTCTCATGACCGCTATTTGTCACTGGATTATAAGACGACTTGATATAAGGACCTTCCGGTTTATCACTTACTGCTACACCCCACCCCAATCCTTCATATCGATGGCCACTATCATTACAACCCATTGGCCTACCCTTATAATACAACCAATATTTATCGTTCCAAAACAAGATATATGGATCATGAACCTTGTGACTATCCCAATCTCCTGGTTCAAGCACTACATTGTCATCTCCATCGCCGTGCCATATTCCCGACTTTCCAGGTAATAGAACAGGGTTTTGTTTTATTCGCCAAGGACCTATTGGAGAATCAGAAACTGCCAAACCAATACTGTTACGACTTCTGGTCAAATAAGGTGTCTCGATAGCCTGGAAAAACAAATAGAATCTTCCATCTACGGCAATAATATCTGGAGTACATACTGAACGACCGAAATAACTGTGTTCATCTCCTCTGCTGATAGCCATTCCCAACTCTTCCCAATGAACTCCATCTTCTGAACTAGCACACCATATCTCTGCAAGATCCCAGTCCGTCAATGGTTGATCCCAACTTTGTTGAGCATGATCCGCGTCTTGAATTTGATTTTGTCCCCCAAACAAAGCTGGTTTAACTGTCTCTCGACGCGTATACCAGACATAGTAACTATCAGCATACCTAATGATCTTTGATGGATCTCTTCTAGAAACTCCTACCTCCTTGCCTAAACCATGCACGTGTCTATATTTAAATCCTGAATAAAATGGGCTTTCCTTATCTTTAGAGTACCCATAAGTCGAATAGACTCGTTTCATAGCATTGCTGAGTTTGGTATCTTTTACAGCCATATTTGGCACAAGAGGATAATCTCTATCACTATTGTCTGAACTCCAAAACACGATTACATCCCCGCATCTTCCACATACTCTTGAGTCTGAATTTATCTGCTCAAATCCACATCGGCATATTTTTTTCTTTTGTTTTTGCAATGGTTCTAAGTCGTATGAATATTTGTCCTTGGTATCATACTCAAAATCAGGCGAGAAATAGGTTGATTCTGGCATCCTGATATTAGTTGATCGAAAACCTTTACGATGTACATCTTTACTCAAATTACAATCAAAGCGAATTATGTATGAATTGCCCGACTTCGTCTCTTCAGTTGCAATGTGAGCCAAACCCCATGTTATACCCCTGCCATCTTTAGTGTTAGAGTAAGAGTCTGCACAAAACGGTCCTGGCGCACAAGGCGGAAGATTTACATGAGAAACCACTTCAAAATTAAGCCCATCTTCTGAGTATTGAATTGTGTCCTTCTCAGGACCATCATGATTGCAAATCGCTAATATTCCAGTACCCCATGGAAACAGACATGTCTCATGTCCACTGTTGGTAACAGGGTTGCCTGAATATTTCTCGAATGGGCCATAAGGGCTATCTGCTATGGCAACACCCCAACCAATACCGCTGCAGTAGTCACTACCCCAGCCCATAGGCTGACCTTTGTAATAAAGCCAGTACTTTCCATCCCGACAGAGGATAAAAGGGTCATGTACTTTATGGCTATCCCAGGCTCCATAATAGTTAACATGATTGGTATCATCAGAACCCATCCATTCTCCTGACCTGCCTGGTTTCAATACAGGTTCAGGAAAACGATTCCATGGGCCATCTGGACTCTCTGACCATGACATACCTACTACATTACGAGTTCTTGTACCGTAAGGATGATCTACTGCTTGGTAATATAGAAAGTATTTGCCATTACTCATAAGGACATCTGGAGTAAACACTGATCGGCCATCAAATTGATCTTTCGGTCCTCGCCTGGCTGATACTCCTTGCTCAATCCAGGAAAATCCATCTTCCGAGGTAGCATAATAGATTTCGGACAAATCCCAATCAAACCTTGGGATTTCCCAATCTAAATCGGCATCAGAATCAAGATTTAACTCCTGTCTTACTTTGTACTTAGTAGATCTTCTGGTGTACCAGACATAATATTTACCATCTATCTTTAGTACAGTGGACGGATCTCTACGTGTGACATCTGTCTCTTTGCCAATCCCTTTGATCGAGCTATAAAAGAAATTAGTGTACATACCACCATCGCGCCCAAGTGCATCACTCCAAACTGACTGAGTGCGCAATGTGGACTGACTAAAGTTGTGTCGGTTTAACTGATTGTATGCCATTTAATATCCACCAATATTACTATTCTCAAATTACTCCATAGTGATTACAATAAAATAATTCTACTTGTATTGTGTACAGGAACCATACATTCACCATCAATACTCAACTCATTACAATTCCACCTTCTACATTGTAGGTCTGTCCAGTAATATAG
>DFQC01000061.1:0-1628 GCA_002377585.1 Anaerolineales bacterium UBA3499
AATACAAACCTATTAAATCACAACAACAAGGAGATCAAAATAATGGTCGGAGATCAAATAGCTACAATTGAAGGTCCAGTAAAGAATCGCATCCTTCCCGCTCAAGGCGCTTCACCGGTATTCGAATCATCTTTCGAGGGTGCAGGGCATATAGTTGATGTTGGTGTGCAAGGTTTAGCCACTTACACTTCTGTAATGAACATTGATGGCACGCTATATGGTGAATGCCCTAACCAAGGACTATTGATGGCAGCGGACGGAGTAGCTACCTTTAGAGCAAACGGGGTCGGGAAATTCACTGACACCGGTGGTTCGAGCTTTCGCGGTGCAGTATATTTTCAGACATCTGCACCATCCTTATCGGATCTGAATGGCAAGTGCTTCGTTTATCACTGGGAAGTAGACGCTGAAGGCGCTGCGAAGTGGGATATTTGGCATTGGGAATAATTGTCTAGATCGTTTTGGCGTCCAGCAGATGCTATACAGCTGGCCTAGATAAAACCCAAAACAGAACATACACCACAACGCAAATTTACCGAAAACAAAGAAGAGGTCCTTCACACCCAACTGAAGGGCCTCTTCTTTGTTTGCCAACAAACACAAACTTAGTACCGCAATACGTACAAAACTCAGATATTTTGGTGGTAGCTTTCCACAGTCTCTACAGTACACAATAGCGCTCTCTATTGCCTACTAAGTGGTCTCACTTTAGCACGCAATCTTGGTAATTACCAAAAGGCCGCCGAATCCAAAAACAGAAAGCACTCGAGTTGGATCCCGCTCTTGCTACTTAGATTTGTATAGTTATGATAATCAGAGCTCTAGTTGATTACAAAAATGTGGATAGTAGAAACATAGCAACAACAATGGTTATACCTAGAATCCAGTTTATCACCTTAGCGCTCCGAGATAATTTTCTATCTCTCAGCAGCCAACCAAATGCGCAAATCAGCAACACTCCACCAAACATCAATATAAGATGTTCCATCTATAGTATATATCCGCAATCGACAAATTTAATTAGTTCATTAAAGTCTGTCATACCGGCAACCAATCCAGTCTAGTTGTTATGAGGCAGAACTCATTTGAGTTGATAGAGCATATCAATATACCAGTTCAACCAATTTTCTAACCAAGAAAGCGCTCTATCCGCAATACGGCAGTAGAGAGTATCCCGGGTTAGAGAATAAGCCTAGCTATTCGTTACGATATACCACCACTTCCCATGATATTCCAACAGGCGCAGTCACACTAGCGCTTACTAGTCCGCCAAAAGGTAAGGGTGCTTCATAGCTTGTAGATCCGTTACCTTCCGGACGACTATAGAGTGATCTAACATCACCCCCTGTAGATACACTAACTGTAAAAGGCCCTCCACCAGAAGTCATAGAAATAATATCCCCTTCAATAGATTCAAAAGGCCCATATTCGCCGTCACCCTCGCCTTCAAACGAAGCAACTATTACGCCAGAACTTCTTAATGATTCAACATTCGATTGATTTTCATCGGACTCTTGTTCGCCATTTCCTCCTTGCAATATCACATAAGTATCAGGATCATTGATATCGCCTTTATTGTCAAACCATTCACCAGTGCATGTATAGGGACTCTTGGCAACTTCTTCTCT
>DFQC01000061.1:2007-2534 GCA_002377585.1 Anaerolineales bacterium UBA3499
GTCATATAGTCAAAGAGTGACAACAACCTGATAGTTCTTTTGCATCCAGGCAGATGTCCTCTTTCCGATCTAGTTTGACCTGACATGCAAGGGGTCGGAAAACCGCTGCCATCTAAGTGATGTTCAATTGATATCTCACCCAAGCCATATGCGATCAAATCTCCTGCCCGTACTCGATACTCCCTT
Organism: Anaerolineales bacterium UBA3499; assembly: GCA_002377585.1. GTDB lineage: Bacteria > Chloroflexota > Anaerolineae > Anaerolineales > UBA11657 > UBA11657. The sequence goes on from DFQC01000061.1 coordinate 2,194, forward strand.
TCCTTAGGTCGAGCCATAAGCATCATCATCATCCTCGTATCAACAACAGTAACCTCTTCCATAATTTCATCTATTGGGGATACATGATGATACCTAATCCATACGTTAGGTGCTGCATCGGGCCTGTGTAATATCAAAGCATCCTGAAAGCTATCTGGCACCTTCTCACCAGTCACTCTCTCATAATTATTTTTGAAATCATTAGAATTATCTCCGGACTCTTTTTGAACCCATACAATCACCCCGTCAGCACCAGCATATATTGGAGTGGTTAACGCCGTTTCATAAAAATCGAGAGGATGAAAATAATGCTTTAATGATGCACATTCCTCAAAATTATC
>DFQC01000023.1 GCA_002377585.1 Anaerolineales bacterium UBA3499
ATATCGCGCGCATGCAATGGCATTTCCTTGAATAACGAAATCTAAATCAATAACTGGATTATTGAGAATTGTTGCACGTATAGCGCCACCTACTAACCATATGTTAGCAAAATCATCTTTTTTGAAGTTTTTTGAAACTTGATGATATATATCTGGCAAGCGTATATCAGTTGGAATGGATTTTAATGAGTTCATTAACGGCACAGTTATAAGTTGGTTGTTATTCTTTGGAGTATCAGCTTTGTTGTTATTTGCGTGCTACACCAATGTATGGTAGATTGCGCCAGTGGCCATCTTGATCATCTAGTCCATAACCTACTACAAATTTATCCGGAATTTGAAACCCTACATAGTCGATATTTACTTCGACCTCACGGCGTTCGTGTTTGTCTAAAAGTGTACAAACTCGTAAACTTCTTGGTGAACGACTATTAAGCAGTTCGAGTACTTGTCTAAGCGTATAACCAGTATCTACTATATCTTCAACTAAGAGTACGTTCATATCCTCTATATCAGTAAGTAAGTCCATTGTAATCCGTACTCTTCCTTCCGATTTAGTTCTGCCATCTATGTATGATGAAACTGCCATAAAGTCAATAAGATGAGGTATTGGAATATTTCGCATTAAGTCTGTTAGAAAGACTACCCCACCCCTCAAAATACACACCATCAGCAGGTCTTGATTTTGATAATCTCTTGTAATGTCTTTAGCCAATTCGGTAATACGTGTTTGTAGAGTTTTAGGGTCAATTAGTGTATCAATATCATTGTTAGTGACCGTGTATAGTAGTGGATTGTCCATTTTGTAGATATTTAATGCAGTCTAGATATTTTTGTGTGGTACATCATGATGTATACGACATCGTGCTTCATAGCTTTCGCTCCCACCAACTGCTACAGTCGGTTCTTCAAAATATGCTGGTCTACCATCTATCATTCTTTGAGTACGAGATGCATCCTTTCCACATACAACGCATATAGCGTGTAGCTTACTAACCTGTTCGGCCAGCGCTAAGATTATTGGCATTGGACCAAAAGGGTCTCCGCGAAAATCTTGATCAAGACCAGCCACTATCACGCGGATACCTTGACTAGCCAATATAGTGCATACTTCTGTTAGCCCGTCATCAAAGAATTGAGCCTCGTCGACTGCAACAACATTGGTTTTGTCATCAAGTTTTTCTAGTATTTCTGTGCTACTGTCAACTGGTGTTGCCGTGAAATTAGCACCTGCATGCGAGGTTACTTTGTCTGTCCCGTATCGGTGGTCAAGCTTAGGTTTGAAAACTTGGACATTCTGTTTTGCAATAGTAGCACGCCTAATTCTACGCAAAAGTTCCTCTGTTTTGCCACTAAACATGGATCCAGTGACGACCTCAACCCATCCATTGTTATCAGATATATATGTGTTCATTTTACGTAACTTTAATGTATAAAAATTGTTTAGTTATATAGCGATTATACAGTAACACTGTAATCAAAGTAATGTATAATGTCTTGGTTGTTGGAATTGTCGGGATACTAGGAGGTAGAGGATGGCATCAGTAACATACCAAAACGTCACTAAGGATTTCGGAGAGGTGATTGCAGTTAACGATCTTTCAATCCATGTAGAGGATCAGGAATTTCTCGTTCTAGTGGGTCCTTCAGGTTGTGGCAAAACCACTGCTTTGAGACTTTTAGCAGGTCTTGAGGAAACAACAGGTGGAACTATTTCAATTGGTGATAGAGTCGTCAATGAAGTAGCTCCTAAAGATCGAGATATTGCGATGGTTTTTCAATCATATGCGTTGTACCCGCACATGACCGTATTTGACAATATGGCGTTCGGTCTAAAACTTCGCAAAGTACCAAAACCGGAAATTAAGGAAAGAGTAACTGCTGCAGCTGAGATTTTGGGTATTGAGATGTTAATGAACCGTAAGCCTAAACAATTATCAGGTGGTCAACGGCAACGCGTTGCGGTGGGCCGGGCAATTGTCCGTGATCCGGCAGTTTTCTTGTTTGATGAGCCATTATCAAATCTTGATGCTAAATTAAGAGTTCAGACAAGAGCGGAGATATCGAAATTACATCAAAGATTGCAATCTACTTTCATTTATGTTACACATGATCAAGTTGAAGCTATGACAATGGCAACACGAATAGCAGTTATGAGCGATGGTATATTGCAACAGATTGATAGTCCACAAGAACTTTATGACAACCCAACCAACATGTTTGTCGCAGGCTTTATAGGTTCACCAAGCATGAATTTTGGGGAAGCCAAGATAGCTAAAATGAATGGGGACATAATAGTAGATACAGGCGATACTGCATTGACGGTTCCTAGTGAGCAAAGAGATGTGTATGCAAATCATATAGGGAACGAAGTTGTATATGGTCTTCGTCCAGAAGATATACATGATCCTAAATTTACTCCACCTGGCGTAACAAACCAATCTCTTATTGAGGCAAAAGTTGATGTCATGGAGATGATGGGCAACGAAGTCTTTCTTTATCTGAAAGTTAGTGATAGCACCATGATTGCGAGAGTTGATCCACGTACTGACTATAAGGTTGGAGATACAGTGCAAGTTGCAGGCAATACAGACAACTTGCATATCTTTGATAAAGCTACTGAGATCGCAATACGCTAATTTATTTGTCACTAGATATTTTGAGTTGGAATCTTCAAGGGTAGGCAATAGCCTACCCTTAACTTTAACTTAATGGGTGCCTGTAATGACCATAATTGATTCGTTAGTCAAAACTAATAATACCAAAATAATTATGTTGGTATTGGATGGGCTTGGCGGACTTCCGAATGATTTCAATGGTAAGACTGAGCTAGAACAAGCTGTTACTCCACACTTAGATAATATTGCTAAAGAAGGTGTCTTGGGTCAAGTAATTCCTGTACAAACAGGAGTTACACCAGGTTCTGGTCCTGCGCACTTGGCCTTGTTTGGTTATGATCCATTGAATGTGGATATTGGGCGCGGCATATTAGAAGCATATGGTGTAGGGATGCAAGTAAGGGAAAAAGATGTAGCCATCCGCGGCAATTTTTGTACAGTTGACAAGAATGGAATAGTGACTGATCGCAGGGCTGGAAGGATTACTGATGAGATGGCTAAGCCATTGGTCAAACTTTTAGCAGAAATCAAAATTGATGGCTTAAGCATTGATATTCGTCATGTGAATCAATATAGATTCGCAATGGTCTTGCGTGGCGACGGTTTAAGTGCTAATTTAGACGATACTGATCCGCAAGAAATTGGAGTGCGTACACTCGATCCTAAACCTAACTCAGAAAGCGCAAAGCACACTGCAGACCTTATAAAAAAGTGGATTGTAGAGGCGCGTCAAGTGCTTGGTGGTTACGAAAATGCTAACATGGTGACTCTGCGCGGATATTCGCATAATCCAGGATTAAAGTCGTTCGGCGAACGTTATCAGCTTTCTGCTGGTTGTGTAGCAGTATATCCGATGTATAGAGGTATAGCGAGATTGGTTGGGATGGAAACCATTGAGTTTGATGGTGTGAGCCCTGTAGATCAATTTAGTACTGGAAAAAGAGTAATTAATAGCAATGATTATGACTTTCTGTTTGTGCATGTCAAACAAACTGATAGTTATGGCGAAGATGGTAATTATGATAAAAAAGTAAACGCAATTGAGGAAGTAGATAAAGCCATATCAACCTTGATGCAAGCCAACCCCGATGTACTAGTTGTTACGGGAGATCACTCTACTCCTTCAAGAATGCAGGCGCATTCATGGCATCCAGTACCTTTTTTGCTATGGGCTCCAGAAACAGTGAGGCAAGATCAGGCAAACCAATTTGGGGAGACGGAATGTTTGTCAGGTGGTCTCGGTACTATGCACGCAAAGGACATAATGTCTATGATCCTAGCTCATTCAGGCAGATTAAAGAAATATGGCGCCTAGGTAAACCTAGCAGCCCACCATAGTAGCACACCTTCAAATAATGATGCTCCTGCTATGTAAGTTGCAACATCAGACCAAAATTTTGGTGGGAATAGTCGTATTAGCATATCAGTGTAGCTAAATGTCCAGGTTCCAGATTCGAAAAACATTTGATGGAAAGTCGTAAAAAAACTATCGAAATTAATTAATATATACGCTAGTAGGCAAATGATACTCACAACAATAATTCCAGCTCCATAACTCAATGATTTCTTTATGATAATATCAGTATTAGGCTTCAAACCTAACCATACAAATGCACTGATTACCATAAAAACAGATAACCTCCATAATCCGAGCGCTCTTCCCACGACAAGTTTCACATCTTCCATATGACGCAGCTCACGTTCCGTGTATAGAGGATTTCCATTAATATCTCGGTCTTGAGTTAAATATGATATGTCGGATGAATTGACTAAGTACATTATGGCTCGATTAGCCAATTTTAGTCGCGTTTGATTGTCCATTCCCTGAGGATCCGTTGGAAATCCTGCCCTACTATATTCGTATTGTGGGAACCACGGATTAATAAAAATACGTAAATTGCTTAGTACAACCGCAAACGGCAAGAATAATATAAGAATTGACGACAGAATTGAATTTGACATGTGTTTTTTTGTTTTATTGGTTAATGTTCGTGGTATTTTATGCCTATACGCATTATAGTAAGTGCACGAACTAAGCTATTGCCTCATTTCTTAGTATTTAGCCTACATAGATTTAGTGGTATTTAATGCCTAAAATGGCGTTTTCCTGTGTGTATCATTGCCATTCCACGTTGGTTCACAACGTCTAGTACTTCACCATCTCTAATTGAACCTCCTGGTTGTATTACGGCGGTAATCCCAGCTCTCGCGGCAGCATCAACTCCATCGGGGAACGGAAAAAATGCGTCAGATGCCATAACCGAACCATTCGCATTAGCTCCTGCCGACCTAATTGCTATCTCGACAGACTGTACTCTACTGGGTTGACCGCCACCAATACCTGTAGTAGCTAATTGCTTTGCTAGAACGATAGCATTAGACTTTACATGTTTACATGCTTTCCACGCAAACAACAGG
>DFQC01000059.1:0-6266 GCA_002377585.1 Anaerolineales bacterium UBA3499
GGCGGTGAATACGGTGAGTATGGTGGTGGCGAATATGGTGAGTATGGTGGTGAATACGGTGAATATGGTGGCGGCGAATATGGTGAGTATGGTGGTGAATACGGTGAATATGGCGGTGGCGAATATGGCGAATCTGGCGATGGTCCTGGTACGCCACCTGAAATCCAAGACCTCATAGCTCAAGTCGAGGCTGGAACCATGACAGAAGATGAAGCCTATGCTGAAGCCGAAGCCATGGGATATGATACGTCAGGACGAGACATTGACGATGATGACGATGAAGACTCAGACTGGGATTCTGATGATAATGAGGACGCAGATTTTACAGATGCAGATTTAGATGAAGACGAACTAGTCTAATAATCCTCGAAAACCTAACAAAAAAACACTAAGTCTACTTTCCAGTAGACTTAGTGTTTTAACTGCACAGATATAATAAGTGCCCTGGTCAGCCTATAAGCCGCGTTCTGTACTGGCCACAATACAGTTTACGTACGATGTACTTCATCCTGCTCAATAGCCAGTGACGATCATCTATCTAGAACTCACATTACTGTGAGTCTCGTGCGGCCCACCCGAAACTCAAATGTGGCGAGTCACCACATCGCTCCTGCTTGGCCTTGCTCCACGTGAGGGATGCCTAGACAACTGCATTACTGCAGCTGCCGGTGTGCTCTTACCACACCATTTCACCCTCGCCCATAATCTCAATTATGGGCAATATTTTTCTCTGTGACCCTTCTATCGGTTGCCCGACCCGGACGTTATCCGGCACGTTACCCTTTGGAGCGCGGACTTTCCTCAGATGCATAAACACCCGCAATCGCCCAGCCAACCAGAGCACCTTATCTCTTATTATAACCAAACAAACATCATAAATAAATCTATAGATCATTTTCGACATCTTCTTTAGGTTCCAAAACAATAGCTCCTTCCGGCAATTTCGCTTCTGGACCAAACTCATAGACTGAACCCCATGGTTGGTATGTGGTACGTATCGTATCCTCAATAATCACTTTGCTGTCATAAACGACAACTCTTTCTACAGCAATTTTTGCGCCTTCATTCTCCCAGTCCACCTGTTTTATTTCGCCTTTTTCTAATGAAGGATTGAATTCATACACCGCTTCCTTGGCCTCCACAATATCAGTCACTTCGGCTTCTGACACTGTTACGACGCGCGGATCAAATGCACTATAAAATCTGAAAACCAGAGACTGATCAGTTTCATCTAGCTCAGTTTCAATTAGAAGCCATGCATCCCTGTCATTATGAAAACGGAAGTCAGCTACTGGCGAGAATATAGTTGCATCCAACCCTGGCCCAGGGCTATTCAAGCCTTGTTCATAATACCCCACTCTGTATGCATGTGGATTTCGTTCAATTATTGGATAACCCCCATAAAACGCTGCCCTAAATGCAGTAGTACTCACTTGGCAAATGCCTCCACCAACTCCTTGTATTGTTCTACCGCCATAAATAATCCAAGCCTCTGCAAACCCAGTATCGAGGCTTATATCGCCTAGATTATCGTTGAATGAAAATTCACCGCCAGGTGGAATCATCACTCCATTCATCATGTCAGACCCCGCCTTGACATTCTGCTGCCGACTTTCACCACTCCCTCTAAAGAATGTCTTAGCTTCTGCTACCAGGCCTGTAATTCCAAGCTCATCCATGGTAGTATCATCACCCAACTCTGGTTCAACATCATCAAATTGAAAAAAAACTGTGTTTTTTCCTGATTCAAGCGCTCCGATCACTAAACCCAAAGTAGCATTAAGGTCTAGTTCTCTGCCCATAATAGCAGGACTAACAATTGCTAGATCGTTAATTTCATCATCAAATCCAAACTTGGCATTTCTCGGCTCTATTCTCAACTGCTCTCCAGCATATTCCAAAAATTCCATCATGCGTTCTTCATCTACAGTTATATTGTACTGATTGTTATTTGCATCCTCATTCCGACGAAACACTAACATATCAATAAGAGATGCCTGGTCAACCACCCACGCCGAGCCGTCTATATCAGTAGGGTCCTCTACTGATATAACTAAAGGTGAGTCAATTATCATTTGACCAATATTCCTCTGCCTCTCAACATCTACTTGCATTGGAGTAAATTCATCAACTTTAAGTTGGACTTCAGCACGAACCATGTTAGACAGTGGTTTCATTATCTTATCTGTATTTTCTACGATATCCAGAGTTCTTCCCTTTTGGCCCTCATCTAGGGTAAATATGCTTCCTATTACAGAAAATGAAGCATCACGCGGCAATACATTTATATCTCTGGATATTCCTTTCAACAATTCATCAGTCATTACCATATCAAGTATTATTACAGGAGCAATATGATAGCCATAATAGAAACTATCCCATTGTTCTAACAAGTCACTCAACAACGACCCAGAATGACCTATTGCAAATGCCTCGTCAATAGCATCTTCCACTTTGACTGACATTCCTAATTGACTAGGCGTAAAAGTCCATGTTTTATCGAGATCCCTCAACACAATTGCCTCTTTATTAAGAAACACCGTTTGTCTACTTAATTTCTCTTTTGCCTCAATCTTATCCAGACCTCCAAGATCGATACCCCACACGGTAACACCTGGAAATATTCTCTCAAAATGTTCTATTTGATAAATGCCAATCCACAATGCAAGCACACATATGCAAGCAACCGCTAATGACAAAAACGTAATTACAAACTTAATCAGAGATACTTTCATTTGATATCCGTAGTCACATCAAACACCATTTTTGTCTCATTTCTAACTTCCTATATAACAGGCACGTTTCTTGTACTTTTGACAATCATATTAGCAATAATTAGCAACTAGTATATGATCTTTACCTATAACAATCCAGTCCCACAGATATTGAGGTAGCAATTCGCGTGCCCAGCACTAACACTCCCAATTTAACTTTAGTCAGAGGGAACAAACAAATTGCCCTCGAAAAAGAACCAAGTGTGTTCACAGCCTTAGCTCCAACACGTACTGAACTTCAACGATTACAGTCTACCGAAGGTGTACGCACAGTCTCCAGGATATCTGGACATGTCTTTAAAGCCTATGTAAACCGAAATCAACGTGACGCAGCTATGTCTGATTTCCGCAGCATGACAAAAGCCGTTTGTCACCACGCATACAAACCAGCTGGTGCAGGAACCACACGATACTATCTATCAGACCAAATTATTGCAAAATTCAAATCAGACGCATCACCAGCTAATATACAATCTCTTTGTACAACACATGGCGTGCGACCACTGAGAGAATTACCCGGATCCAAAAATACATTTGTCCTACGAGTATCAGATGCAGCGAAAAAAAATCCTCTAAAAGTATCAAATAACATATCCGCTGAAAATGCAATTGAATATTCAGAGCCTGACCTCATCGAACGAGTAACACCTGCAAGCATGCCCAACGATCCTGGATTCCAACTTCAATGGTATCTCAAGAGCTGGGATTCTGACGATGTAATTGCTGGTGCTGATATTTCAATTATTGAAGCATGGAATATTACTCAAGGTAGTCGTGACGTAGTAGTAGCAGTTATCGATGATGGGTTTGAACTGTCGCACCCAGATTTTGCAGGCGAAGGAAAAGTCGTTCATCCACTGGACTTCGTTGACGGAGACACAGACCCGAACCCCGATCGTATCTTAGGAGACTATCATGGCACTCCTTGTGCTGGAGTTGCAATAGCAGAGCAAAACGGATTAGGAGTTGTAGGTTCAGGTCCTGGTTGCGCATTCATGCCAGTTAGAACAAGTTTTCAACAACGTGATAGCGATTGGTGGAACATATTTCATGAAGTAAGCCAACATGCCAACGTAATCTCGTGCAGTTGGGGACCACCACCTGTTTATGCTCCCTTATCTTCTGCATTAAACGAAAAATTTGCTCAAATTTCAGCTTCTGGAGGACCAAGAGGCAAAGGATGCCTAATTATTTTTGCCGCACACAACTATAATGCACCCCTAAATAGCCCCAACGAAGCCGGGTTTCACTGGAGACATATCACTGATCCGCTCGGAGAATTTAGACATACTACCGAACCAATACTAAATGGCATGGCTTCTCATCCAGATGTTTTAACAGTCTCGGCATCAACAAGCCTGGGCAAGAAAGCTATCTATAGTAACTGGGGACCAGAAGTATCAATCTGCGCCCCAAGCAGTAATGGACATCCGCTGCATCCTTCCCACCCATCACCTGGACTAGGAATATGGACAACAGATAATGAGCTCGAGACGCCTGGATTTAAAAGCGGAAGCCAATTTACTGGTAGTTTCGGGGGCACATCAAGCGCAGCTCCATTGGTAGCAGGTGTTGCAGGTCTAATTTTATCATCCAATCCCGATATCAGAGCTCAAGACGTACGTCAAATAATAGAGGATACGGCTGACAAAATCGAAGACACAACACCTGATCCTATGCTCGGCCACACTAAAGGAACCTATAACCAATCTGGACATTCAGAATGGTTTGGATATGGCAAAATCAATGCGAGCAGTGCGTTAGCTTTAAGTACTAATTTTGTAGAACCAAATCTAATACAGCAAGACTCTATTGAAGATCTTGGACAACCCAGAACTCAATACAACCGTGTATATTTACTTTTACCGCAAAACTCTGGTCCGGAATGGATACAATCAGTAGTTAGCAGTGATCAATGGTCTAAGAAACTCTGGACAGTTGGATATTCAGCAGACGATGCTGGCATCGGCAATCTTGACAACCGCTTAGTCATAGTAGTAAATCCAGAAAGTTGGGGAGGAAACATGGATTCTTGGTACGAAGAATACTATCCGGGTGTCATATATCTTCCAGTATCCGTCGACCAACCACAAGATTTAACTGACTACCTCAACAATAGTGCGTCTACTGTGGTGCAAGATATGCTGTTCAAATCAACAACCACAGACTTACATCCATATAACCCCCAAGGGTCAAATCGAGGCATGCCACGAACCCAATATACACGCAACTATTTACTACTGCCGCAAATCACACGGCGAGCCTACTTACAGGCAATTGTTAATAGTGGAGTTATGACTAAATTCCGTTGGACACTCGGATTTTCCGCAGATGATGCAGGAATAGGAAGCCTAGATAATAAATCGATACTTGCTATCAATTCCCATGAATGGGGACCCAATCTAATAGAATGGTACTCCACTAATTACTTAGGATGTGGAATACAACAAATGGACGTAACTACTCCTGGCCAACTACGAAATAATCTACTGTCAATTTGACACTATCAAATTTACAAGCAGTATACTGTTATAATCCATACACAATTTTTTGAAGGAGTCCTATATGCAGGATTTAATTGCTAGATTAGTGGAAACAAATAAAACAGTCCAGAGCCTAATGGAGCGTCTTTGACCTACCAAGTAAAAAACAAGAACTAACGGACCTTCAAAAACAGTCAGCTGATCCCGCATTATGGGACAACCCTGATAATGCGCGGAATATAATGCAGCAAGTTACCCTATTAAGCGAACAAATTCTAGAATGGGATGATTTAACACGCAGAATATCTGATGCAATAGAATTAGCACAACTTGATGACAATTCACTTCTTGATGATATAACAATCGAAGTTACAGAGATTGAGCATAAAACCACTAGATTAGACCTAGAAGCAATGCTTTCTGGCAAGCATGCACGTGGCAATGCCATTCTCACACTTCACGCAGGGGCAGGAGGAGTTGACTCTCAAGATTTTGCCGGTATGTTACTTCGAATGTACCTACGTTGGTCAGAAAGACGAGGTTACACCACAGAGATCATTGACCAATCAAATAGTGAGGAGGCTGGCATAAAGAGTGCCACAGCAACTATAGAAGGTCCATATGCATACGGATATTTGCGAGCAGAAAGAGGAGTCCATCGGCTAGTACGCATATCACCATTTGATTCAGCCAACCGACGACACACATCCTTTGCAATGGTTGAAGCATTACCCGTTATCAATACAGTAACGGAGATCAATATAAATCCAAAGGATCTAAATGTAGATACTTTCCGCGCCCAAGGCGCAGGAGGACAACACATGCAAAAAAATGATACTGCAGTACGAATAACACACATTCCTACTGGTATAGTAGTCCAATGCCAAAACCAACGCTCTCAAGCACAGAATAGAGAGAATGCAATGAAAGTATTACGCGGAAAACTTTACGAAGCACTAGAAATAGCACGACAAAAAGAACTTGATGACTTACGAGGGGACTACGTTAA
>DFQC01000059.1:6645-8842 GCA_002377585.1 Anaerolineales bacterium UBA3499
ACTCTACACGAAATAGGTGACACTCAATCTGTACTGGACGGCGACCTGGACGTACTTATGGAAACCTTTCTAAGGTCTGGCTTACAGACTTAACCTATAATTCTAGCTAGATAAGAAACACTCAACTATTGGCTTTAGATGAACTGTCATCCGATTTTGAAGCAGCAATTTTAGCTTGTCTCCGTTTGTACTCTAAACCCTCAACATTTGTACCTATTTGCTCCAAAACACTCTCCATTTCTACACCTTCATCTTGAGCTAACTGCAAACTATTTTTGCCTAGCACTTCCAATACTTCTTTATTGGACAAATCACGCCTTTCGAGCAATCTCTCAGTTAAAGCCTCAACTTCGTCAGCATGTTCTACCAACATTCTTTCTATCTGTTCTTCAAGGCTAACCCAGATCCTTTCAACCCTTTCATCCGAAAATTGAAGTTCTTTAACATCACGATAAAGCTCTGAAACTGGCGGACCGAAAAACCCATGCACAGCAAGATTTCGGAACTCCATTCTAGCCATGTTGTAATCTCCAGTGGCACCAGTCCAAAATTCTCCCATAAACACCTTAACAGCCAAATGCCCTGCAAGAGCTACCATTATTCGACTAACAATCCTTCTTAATGGTTGACCATACATCTCAACGGTATCCACCGGCAACATATAACCCAAAGTGCCGCTTGACCTCCTAACTATACTAACTCGAGATATGCGTTGATCTGGCATTACATAATGCTGAATAATGGCATGACCAGATTCATGGTAAGCAACTTGCCTAAGCAATACAGGGTCCATATCCTCAATTGGATTAGCCATTCCCACTAATTGCTCCTGTATAGCTTGATCAATGTCTTCCTGCAGTACGTATTCCCTATTAGCGAAGAGAGCCCTTCTGACAGAATCCTTGGTGATTGCTGACATCACCTGAGCCGGAGTAGCTCTCGGAGTATCTGCAACAATTGCATCAACATCTATAGATTCGTCATGATTGATTTTTGACAAATATCCTTGAATTATGGCTTTCCGACCCACTCGATCAGGTCGATCAACCTTAATGATTTGATCGAACCTTCCTGGTCTTAACAGAGCTGGGTCGAGCACGTCCGGACGGTTAGTGGATCCCATAAAAAGAACATGCCAATCCCGTTTAGCAGGTTCTTTCCCTAGCAACTTTCTAATACGGGCCTTTATTTTATCCATTCTAGACTGCTCACTTATGCCATCCATCTCATAAAGCAAACGAGTTAAAGCACCGTTCATCATGCCTCCGCCCATCATACCCGACATTTGACCGCCACCCATTACTCCTCCACGACTCGTTCCTACTGCATCAATTTCATCAATATACGCAATACATGCTCCATATTCCCTCGCTAATTTACGCGCCTTTTTCACAAATGTCATCATCTTTAGAGTGTCCATACCCCAAAACATGCCACGAAATCCAGAACCCTCCACTGACATAAAGGCAATGCCTGCCTCTCCCGCCATCGCTTTCGCTAACAAGGTTTTACCGGTCCCCGGTTCTCCAAATAGCATTAGACCATTAATGTACTGTCCACCCATTTCTACAAATTTATCTCGATCTCCAAGAAGACTAATCCACTGCTTTACCAATCTTAATAAGGCAGGCTGCCCCCAATAATCATCGAAAGTAACCTGCTTATCATCTCCAGGTTTAACTACAACTGTTCTAGTTCTACTTATAAACCAAAATAATGCCCCAAACTGCACCACCATAAATAAAATGGCAAATAAAAGTCGCCCTATAAACGATATAGCCAATAGGAACAAATTTAATACGCCGGGATCAGCAGACGCCCACACCACCATTGCTACTGCTAGCATTACCCACCATGACCTACGAAGTACATTAAGACTAATCTCCCAAACCTGTCGACGTTTAGATATCAAACTACCTACGGACGCAGCTATATCTTGTGTCTTCTGCTCAACAGCTTCGGAATAGTTGTTGGATTGAGACCTAGTATCACTACTCTCAGTATCGTTTTTATTCTCTAATCTATTTGGCGCATCAGTATTATTCATATTTACTCCTACCAACCCTAACTAGCGTTATTATTCTCTACTCAGTCAAACTAAGGTATCAACAAACACTATGCATGCTAGACTATGCAAACATTATACTACGTATAAATCCCATCTGAAATACTTTTCTAAAAACAAACAACATGCATC
>DFQC01000043.1 GCA_002377585.1 Anaerolineales bacterium UBA3499
GCAGCATCAGGAAGAGCAGCATCATGAAGAGCAACATCATGAAGAAGGTCCGCCGGAAGAACATCATGAAGAAGGTCCGCCTGGTCCGCCTTAAGAACATGAAGGAGAGTGGGGAGAGTCATCTTTCAATATGACTCAATCTTCGTGACGCCTCCCTTAAGGAGACAAAATTTGTATTTTAAAGAGAGTGTTATATTCTTTGATGGTTGCTGCCCATTGTGTGTGAGATCTGTCAGGTTATTACATATATTTGACTGGTTGGGTTGCTTTGTATGTCTGGACTTTCGTCAGGATCAGGTGAGTAAACTACTTAAATGCGTGTCTGCAGAACAACTTGAGGAGCAAATGGTCCTTATCACATCTTGTGGTGATATAAGATTCGGGTTTACGGCTTGGCGTTATATTATTCGTAGATTGCCCTTATTTTTTATCCCTGCTCACTTATTGTACTTACCAGTTGTGTCCAGTCTTGGTGATAGGTTTTATAGGATGATTGCTAAGAGTCGTTTAGGGCTTGTGCATTGCGCGCCAGGTGCCTGTGAATATACTCATGCTGTTTCAAGTGTCGAACTCAAACATGATGAAGCTTGGTTAGAAGGTATTAATATAGCTAATAGCAGGGTGGTAAACTGATAAACATATTGTTATCAGATCCAGGCGGCTATCCTTTCCATTGCTTCTTGTATGCGTGGTGCTGGTGTTCCTAGCGATATACGAAAATAACCTTCGCCACAGTCTCCGAAAAATGATCCAGGAGTGACTGATACGCCAATTTCTTCTAGAATTGCTTGGGTAAATTCATTAGATGGCACTTCGGTATGGATGCGTACCCATACATACATAGCTGCTTGTGGTTTGTGAGCAACTAGACCCGCCTTTGATAACCCATCTAAAACAATATCTCGTCTTTCCTGGTAAATTGTGTTACGTTCACTAAACCAGGTTTGATCGCCGGTCAAAGCTGCGACTCCAGCTGCTTGAATAGCCTGAAACTGACTGGAGTCCACGTTGGTTTTCAACGTGTGTAATGCTGTAATTGCTGATTCAAGTCCACATGCCATCCCTAGACGCCAACCAGCCATATTGTAAGTCTTGGATAGTGAATTGAACTCTACTGATATCTCTTTTGCTCCGGGAACTTGTAGCAAACTTGGTGCCTTATATCCGTCAAAAGTAATATCCATATAAGGTGCATCGTGGCAGATCATTATTTGATGTGTGTGGGCGAACTCTACTAATTCAGCAAAGAATGTATCATTGACAGTTGCTCCAGTAGGATTATTTGGGTAATTTAGCCAAAGTAGTTTGGCTCTCCGCTTGGCATCCTCTGGAATGGCATCTAGATCTGGAAGAAAGTGATTGTTCTCTAATATTGGCATAGTAACCACTTCGGCACCGGCAAATTTAGCTGCGCTTGCATAGACAGCATATCCGGGGTCAGGTACTAATGCCACATCATTAGGGTTTAGGTAAGCCATAGACAAGTGAAAGAGTCCTTCTTTCGATCCAATCAGTCCAACCACCTCTGATTTTGGGTCTAGATTTACGTCAAAACGATCAGAATAATAAGTGGATACTGCTCCTCGGAAGTCAGGAGTGCCTCCTAGCGGTGAATATCCATGCAGATTTTCTTCTGAGCTGGCCTTTTGTAGAGTGTCCACTATAAATGGTGCAGGAGGTAAATCTGGTGATCCTACATCCAACCTGATAACATCTTTCCCTTCCGCTTTAAGTTCTGCAATACGTAACCCTAGTTTTGCGAAAAAATAGGGTTCTACTGTGTCCATGCGTTTGGCTAGTTGCATGATATGTTTCTCCTGTTGATATTAGTATCGGGTTATTCTGTTGGTAATATAAGCTTACCCCAGTCATAGGGCGACTTATGTGTGATTGTCCATACCCCATCTTGATCAGCAGTCTCTGAACCTAGACCTGTGGTATGAAACCAGGTTTTCCCTGGATGTAACGCTATTGAGTTGTTGTCTGCGTCAACCAGGAATGTCATGTCTGCGCTATCCATGCGTACCCAGTTGACTGAGTAGGCCTGGCCATTACGTAATATTAGAGCAGGACCTCCTCCCCATAATTGAATCTCGGTGGCAAACGCTGCGTGGATGCCATCCGCGGCGTAATCCTCAGGTACAGTAGAATCGACAACATGATTGGCGAAAAGCACTATAAGATTGTCAGCTGTAATTTGCGTATTGGTGTTGTAATCAAAATGTGGTTCAAGATCCACTTCTGATATTTCTGTCCAGCGATAATATTTTTCATCACCAGGGTTGTAACGCCATTCAGAATGCGCCTCACGACTATAATCTACCCGTAAACGTACAGCATTTTGGCCCCCATTTGGTATGGTCTCTTGGAAAGCTAACCCTTGTATTCTAGGTGTCATGTTAAGTCCCAGATCGTCCAATGTTTGCCAGACAGCACCTGTATCTACGAATACCGAGTTGGCACTCTGGCTTTCGCGACAAATGGGCGGACAACCAAAACTTGTTGAGTTCGTTATTACGGCTGGATACCAAGTTTTTTGACGCAGTCTCTCTAATGTACCATCTGACATGCCGGATGCTACTAGTGCTCCACTGAACATTTCAGTTAAAGTAGTATCAATAAGCCGTGCTGATCTAATTGAGCCAACTCGTGTAGCTTCTCCCGCGTAAAATATTGCCGTAAATCGGGTAGTACCTCCCTCAGCATAGTGTTCCCATACCATATCGGCTGCTGCTAAACCAGATTGAGGTCTTACACTGCGCGGGTAATGAGATATCTTGATAGCTAATGGTCTACGCTCTAATTTGGTTGTGTCTTCTACGTATAAGCCTGTTAAAGGATTAATACCCTTGGGATATTCATGTGGTCCGAATATTGGCTCTGTGGTGGCAGTTGGCAACAATGTGGCGGTAGGAGCTGCAGTGTTAGCAGATGTGACTGTGGGGGCCACTATTGTATTTTTTGGAATTGGTGGCGGGAGTGTAGCATCAATCTCCGAGCTTTCCTCGGAAATTGATTTGGATGATGTTGTGGGAACAATTTGCGCTGCGCTTTCTGGATTTGGTGACTCTGGTTCACGTCCACAGGATACCAACAGTATTAGACTTAATAC
Organism: Anaerolineales bacterium UBA3499; assembly: GCA_002377585.1. Taxonomy (GTDB): domain Bacteria; phylum Chloroflexota; class Anaerolineae; order Anaerolineales; family UBA11657; genus UBA11657. Next base: position 3,113 of record DFQC01000043.1, read on the forward strand.
TATGAACAATTGTGTAATCCAAGTTACATGTGAGTATTTATTAGGTTTGGTAAAACGCATATGTCAATATATAGTGTAGGATTTTTGTATCCTGTAAAGGATGTACCTGCATTGAAAAGCAATGTATGCTGATGTTAATTATACTACTTGTGCCCCCACGGAGATTCGAACTCCGGTCTTGGGCTTGAAAGGCCCACGTCCTGGTCCCCTAGACGATGGGGGCTTATTGACACGCGCGGCATTCTACCATGTATAGAAAGTGTGGGTCAAGTCACATGAGCATTTGTATTGATTGTGGTAGACTTCAATGTATCACAGTCCGCGCAAATTATTTCACTATAGGAACCCTATGAATTCGACTTTAGAGACCTTGAAAATGCGTCTAGCCGAGGTTGTTGATCTGCAAAGAGCTTCCGCGTTGTTGTCTTGGGAACAACAAACTTATATGCCTTCAGGAGGTGCTAAAGCACGTTCCGAGCAATTGGCCACACTTCAAGGTCTGGCTCATCGACTGTTTATTACTGATGAAATTGGTGAACTTATAAACGATTTGAAGAACGTATCATTACAGTGGAATTATGATACTGATGAAGCGAGTTTACTGCGCTTAGTAGAGCGTCAGTATGAACGTGAAAGAAAGATACCCAGTCAATTGGTTTCAGAGCTAGCTAGTACTACTGCATTGGCACAGGAGGCTTGGGCTTTAGCTAGGCAGAATGACGATTATTCGATATTTATGCCACATCTACAAAGAGTAATAGAGCTGACACGAGAGCAAGCTGAATGTTTTGCACCATATGACAATTTATATGATCCGCTTCTGGACAAATATGAACCGGGTATGAAAACTTCCGAAGTGCAAATGATGTTCGATGGTATGAAAGAAGAAATTATCCATTTGGTTCACGCCATTAATTCTCGTTCTGATGAGGTGGACAACACAATTCTTTATGGCAAGTTTGATATTGAACAGCAGCGAGAGTTCGGGTTGCGCGTAGCCAAACAATTTGGTTATGATTTGAATCGTGGTCGTCTGGATGAGACATTGCACCCATTTTGTACTCATTTTTCAATTGACGATGTTCGTATTACGACGCGTTTTGATAGCGAGTTTTTACCCTCGGCTCTTTTTGGTACTATGCATGAAGTAGGTCATGCTTTATATGAGCAAGGAATATCGCCAAATCTTGACCGTACGGGAATGGACACTGGTGTTTCATTAGGTGTACATGAATCACAATCACGTCTGTGGGAAAATTTGGTGGGTCGCAGTCGTCCATTCTGGAATCATTATTTTCCACAATTACAAATGTTTTTCCCAGATGCTTTTAGTACAGTTAGTCAAGATGAATTTTATCGTGCAATCAACAGGTCTGAGCCATCCTTGATTAGAGTAGAAGCAGACGAAGTGACTTATAACTTACACATAATTATTAGGTTTGAATTGGAACTGGAGCTACTTAGTGGAGGATTGCATCTAAATGATTTGCCGGCTGCATGGGTAGAAAAGTATAAAGATTATCTTGGCATAGGTCCCAATAATTATGCTGATGGCGTATTACAAGACATACATTGGTCCATTGGTGCTATTGGATATTTTGCTACTTATACCATTGGCAACTTGCTTTCTGTGCAGTTATTTGATTGTGCAAGGAAAGAGATCGAGAATTTAGATGCTGACATAGCACAAGGTAATTTTGAGGCCTTGCTTCATTGGTTGCGTGAAAACATACATTGCCATGGTAGCAAGTTTACTCCTGGCGAGTTGGTCAAGCGCATAACAGGTAATTCTATGGATGCGCAACCTTATCTCAATTATTTACGTAACAAATATAGCGAAATCTACAAGCTGTAGATTTAGGTTCTAAATTAGAATCCTATTGGATGCCAGGTGGTTTTAGTTTCTTGTGTGCGGAGTATAGCGTAGGGGCTCAAAGAGGACTCATACTCCCAGTCCTGGCGAGTACAGATTGAAACACGTTTAACATTTTCAGCAGCATTGGTTTCAATCTGTGTTATTTCATCTTTGTCTTCCCCAAAATATATCAAAGCATTTACTTCCATATGGGTTGAAAATTGATCTATCAGCTCTGAACGGAATCCGGTCAGTAGATTTACCACTCCGGCAGGTACATCAGAGGTATGTAATGTTTCTGACAATGATGAAGTACATAATGGGTTTTCCTCAGACATGAGTGTCACACATGTATTTCCACCGACTAATGTAGGCGCAATTGCACTGACAATTCCTAGAAGACCCGATTCTCTTGGGGCAATTATTGCGACCACACCTGTTGCTTCAAGTGCAGTGAAGTTAAAGTATGGAGCCGATACAGGGTTAACACTGCTGAATAATTGTTGATACTTATCTGCCCATCCTGCATAATAAACTAGCAAATCAATAGTTTGCCTTACCTCTAACTGTGCGTCTTCTGAATCAAGTCCTTGAGTACGCAATTCTTCTACAAGTTGTGCACTTCGCCCTTCTAATATCTCGGCGCATCGATATATGATTTGAGCTCTGTTATAAGCAGTTCTAGATGACCATCCAGAAAAGGCATTTTTTGCAGCTAACACAGAGTCGCGAAAATCTTTACGAGAAGCACGACATATGTTTGTAGAATCTTTGGTGTCTGATGTGGTCCAACCAAAGGTGCGTTCTGATTCGCTTCGCGCGAATTTTCCGTTGATAAACATCTTGTGTGTTTTGCGAACATTTATTCTATCATTCATAATTATCGAGTGTTGGTTGTCAGGTTTAGGTATGGTAGAAGTCCTTCCACGCCTCCCTCTCTTCCCATGCCACTTTCCTTGTATCCACCAAAAGGCGAACTAGGATCAAATTTGTTGAAAGTGTTTGCCCAAATGACTCCAGCCCGAATATTACGGGTCACTTTGAATATTTTAGCACCTTTATCAGTCCATACTCCTCCCGATAGACCGTAAGGAGTATTGTTGGCTTTTTCAATGACTTCATCTACAGTACGAAATGTCTGAATTGCTAATACTGGACCAAAAATTTCTTCTTGTACAATGCGATGAGATTGCGAAACATTACTGAACAAAGTAGGAGCATGCCAGTATCCTGTGTCAGGTAGGATGCAGCTCGATTGGTACAATTCCCCACCTTCTTGTTGTCCAATTTCGACATATGATTGTATGCGTTTTAGTTGGTCGATGGAGTTTATTGCTCCAATGTCTGTATTCTTGTCTAGAGGATCTCCAACTATCAGAGTTTCCATGCGTTCGCGCAATTTTTGGGTAACCTCTTTAGCTACACTCTCTTCTACGAATAGACGTGAGCCTGCACAGCATACGTGCCCTTGGTTAAAGAAAATGGAATTGACTATACCTTCTATTGCTTGATCTATTGCGGCGTCTGCAAATATAATATTTGCTGCTTTGCCACCTAATTCTAAGGTGAAGCGTTTGTCCTTGCCTGCCAATGCTCTCATTATGTCCTTTCCAACAGTAGTAGATCCAGTGAATGCAATTTTATCAATACCAGGGTGACGTACTAATTGTTTTCCTAAATCTCCATCACCAGTCACAATATTTACTACTCCGGGTGGTAGGTCCGCCTCACGTATTATGTCGGCTAGTATCATTGCAGTTAGAGGAGTAGTTTCAGCCGGTTTGAGGACCAGGGTGTTTCCAGTTGCTAGTGCTGGGGCAATCTTCCAGGCTGCCATCAGTAGTGGAAAATTCCATGGAATGATTTGTGCTGCTACTCCTACAGATTGTGCCTGACGACCTGGAAAAGCATAATCAAGCTTATCTGCCCATCCAGCATAATAGAAGAAATGTGCAGCAGCGAGAGGAATGTCAACATCGCGAGATTCGCGGATTGGTTTACCACCATCTAGGCTTTCTACGATAGCTAGCTCACGCGATCGTTCTTGTATCATACGGGCAATTCTAAACAAGAACTTGCCACGTTCGGATGCGGTCATTTGAGACCATGGTCCCTCATAAGCATGTCTTGCTGCGTCTACAGCAAGATCTACATCTTCAACTCCGGCTTCGGCTACTTTTGTCAATGTCTTTTCGGTTGCAGGGTTAATACTATCCCGATACGATTCGCTTTTTGAAGCAGTGAACTTTCCGTCGATGAATAACTCGTACGAGTCATGAATATTCACATGCTCTACACTTTGAGGGGCTGGATCATACGTCCAGTCGGCTTGTGTGTTTTGGGAATAATTCTCTATAGTCATGTCTATTGTCTAGTCCAGAGAAAAATAAGATGTAGATTGATATATTCCAGTATTTTGTTTAACAACTTGCATTAGTATATCATTGGCAAGTGAACTAGCACCAAATCTAAACAGGTCTGGATGCAACCAATCTTGTCCCAAAGTCTCACGTAACATTACTAGATATTGAATTGCCTGCTTCGATTTACTAATACCACCAGCTGGTTTCAGACCAACTTTTCTGCCATGCTTGCGGTAGAAATCTTGAATAGCTTGCATCATTACAAGAGTTACTTCAGGAGTTGCAGCAGGTTGAATCTTTCCTGTGCTTGTCTTGATAAAATCGGCTCCGGCTGCCATGGCAATATCACTTGCTGTGCGCACGTTGTCAAGTGTCACGAGTTCGCCCGTTTCTAAGATAACTTTAAGATGTGCTGATCCGCATGCCTCTTTTACTCTGCTAATTTCTTCTGCAACATAATCAAAGTCTCCACTCAAGAATCTGCCTCGTGATATGACCATATCTATTTCGTCGGCACCGTCTTGTGCTGCTTGTTTGACCTCATCTAATTTGGTTTCTAAACTTGTCATTCCGCTGGGGAAGGCTGTAGCAACGGCAGCGACTTTAACTTTGCTATCTTGCAGTGCTTGCTTCGCAGTGCTAATCATCGGCGCATACACGCATATTGCAGCAACGTGAGGTAGGCCTGGAAAGCTTTCATGAAGATGTGTAGCTTTGTAGCAAAGTTGACGTACTTTATTAGGAGAATCACGCCCCTCAAGAGTTGTAAGGTCAATCATGCTTAGGGCTAGAGTAAGAGCCTCCTTCTTGGATTCGGCTTTAATACTTCGAGATTGTAGTCGCGCAACTCGTTCCTGTACCCCAATTTGGTCAACCTTAGTTTCTGACAGTTTCATTTTGTGTACACTCAATTTTGATATATCTCCGGTCGAACAATGTGTGCGTCTCCAAAAGGAAAATAGACTGCTGAGACTTTACCCAATATTTGCTGGATAGTTATTGGGCCTATATTTAATGTACGGGAATCTTTAGAGAAATTGCGATTATCACCCAGTACTAGATACTGGTCCGCTTCAAGTTGCCACTGTTGCGTTTCTGTAACCATCATAGGCTCTCGGAGATAAGGTTCGGATTTATTTATTCCATTCACATAGAGTTTACCCGAAGTGATTTCCACAATATCACCAGGGGTAGCTACTACACGCTTAATATAATCTGTTTGTCCAGGTCTTCCAAGGATGTTCTCCCAAAATGTAGTTGTAGTGCTCATAGAAGGTACAAATACTACGACATCTCCTCGTGCAGGAGCATGAAACTTATATGCTAGTCGATTTACTACAATATATTGCCCATCTTTGAAGCTATTTAGCATACTATCACCTTCAATTCTAAATCTAGCAGTAATTATGTTGACGGTCACAAATATTGCGAACGCCAAAAGTGCCGTTTCAACCAACTCTCTAAGCACCTTAGGCAACATCGGTGTAGGATCTTGTTGGTCTTTAGTACGGATGTTTTCCATTGAGGAGTACTTCTCTGTTCGATATTATAGCTTGGTTATCACCTTGTATCAACATTGGTTATTCGCTGCGTTCTCTGTAAGTTAATCGTATAGGTGTACCACTGAACTTGAATATTTCTCTGATTTTGTTTTCTAGATAGCGTGTATAACTAAAGTGCACAAGATTCTTGTCATTTATGTGTAAAAGTATTATTGGAGGTGCAGTAGACACTTGTGTTGCATAAAAAATACGAAGTCTCTTACCGTTTTTTGATGGTGGCGAATGCTGCATAACTGCAGAAGCTACAACACGATTTATTTCAGACGTGGAGGCTCTGAGATGTCGTTCGGTGTACACTTGCAAAGCAAGTGGCAGCACAGTGTTTACGCGTTTGCCTGTTAATGCGGATATGAAGATTACAGGCACATAATCTAAAAATTGCAGTGTTGTACGAACTAGGGTGCTATATTCATCTATTGTATAAGTATCTTTTGGTATTTTGTCCCACTTGTTTACTACCACAATTACACTGCGTGATTTGTCTATGATCATACCTGCTATATGAGCATCTTGTGCTGTGAATGGTTCTGTAGCATCAATCAGCAGCATGACCACTTCTGCGCGCTCAATTGCTTTTAGTGCACGTAGTACGCTATATTTCTCGACTCCAGGTACTATTTTCCCCCGACGTCTAATTCCCGCAGTATCAATTAAGGTAATTTTATTGTCGTAGTATTTCAGTTTAGTATCTATTGCATCGCGTGTTGTCCCAGCTACTGGTGACACGATTACTCTATCTTGACCTATTAATTTGTTTAGCAGACTGCTTTTTCCAACATTTGGTCGCCCTACAATTGCAATAGCAATTGTGTCATCTTCAGGAAATGACGTTGAAGAAGGCAGATTGGCAACGATCGCGTCAAGTAATTCTCCTATTCCGAGTCCATGTAAGGCAGCGATGGGGTACAGGTCACTAATACCTAGTGCATGGAATTCATGCGTATCCATGAATCTTGATTGGTTGTCACATTTATTTACAGCTAACAAAATAGGTGATTTATTTTTTTTCGTAGGCTCTTTTCTGCTCTTACGTAGTAGGTTGGTTATGTCTATATCTGTGGAAGTGACTCCAGAACTCACATCTGTCATGAGCACTACTACATCTGCTTCAGTTATCGCCATTTCATATTGAGCGCGAATCTCAGAAATAAAGTCAGATGAGTCTTGTGCAAGAGGTAACGAATCTTGCTGTCGCTGATATGCTTCTATGCCACCGGTATCTACTAGGTTAAAAGAGGTGTTATTCCATTCCACCTCTGTCATTAACCGGTCTCGTGTTGTTCCTGGAACATCATCTACTACTGCTAGTCGTTCACCAGCCAAGCGGTTAAATAGAGTAGATTTACCTACATTTGGTCGTCCCACCAGAGCGACAATCGATTTGCGCATAAATAAAATTATGTTTCGTCGGTTGCTTCGTTTGTTGTAGTATTGGGTAGGTTACTATCTTCTATTTTTTCGTCGTCGGAAACACTTGTGGTTTCACTTACAATTACACGAATGTATGCTGGCAAAATGGTGTCAGTTTTAATGACATCCGGACCGGACACAATTACCGAGGGTTCTATATCATAGGTACCAGGGGCTAAATGAAGGAGATCTAGTATTACTTTAACATTTTCTCCTGTTAAACTGTCTAATACAGGTAATGGTCCTGACATAATTACGTCAACGGAATCTGGTGATATTTGCGCTGAAAGATTTGTTCCCAGTCCAGTCACAGTCAAATCTTGTCGTATGCGTTGACTGGTCTCAACGGCTTCAATGCTGACTAATACAACTATTGATTGCTCACTTACAGCAGTCACTCCTTCTGGAAGTGCAATAGTTAATCTAGCATCAATATCTTGTGAAGCAGATGAAATGTCTAGAGGCTCTGTTTCTACAAAACCTGGTAGAGCAGTTAGTTGATCTTGATCGCTGGAAAATACAGTGATAGTTGGAGGGGAGGTCGTAATGTTAGTGATGCGGTAACCTGGTTCAGGCTTTCCCTCAAGCAGGGCGCGTACTGCTACATCTCGGTAGCCGCCCATTTGTCGTATAGGTATGGTAATTGTAGTGCTTTTGGGTTGCAAAACTAGATTATCTAAGGTGGACCCCAGTGTACCGATTTGGCTAAAGGTAAAGGTCCTATTAACATTATCTTTTTCCTCACTGATGTTCATAGTTAGTTTGATTGTGTCTAACTTAGTGATCTCTTGCTCTGATCCAGTTGCAATGATTTTCTCTGCAGAAATTATAGGAGTACTGGCAATGTAACCAACAGCGGGATCACCTTTTATATCTACAGTGATGGGTATTGTTTTGGTGACAATTCTTTCTAGGTTGATTGAGACTTCACTAGGACTCACTGACAAGATTTCTGCATTTGGAATATTTACTTCGGTATTAAGTGGTACTTTATGTAATCCTGGTGTCAGGTCACTTAAATCAGCAGTTATATTAATCTGGTTTGTACTAAGTGCGGACCAAACTTGTGAAGGAGCCCTTATTAATACAGCAACATTATCTACACTTGATCGGTTGACAACCATATCTTTGGGTAATCGTTTCATTTCTATTGTTATCGGTTGTGGATATACCTTTTCTAAAATAGGATTCTCTTCATTGGCTGCTGTAATCCAAACAACCGTGGCAAGTACAGTGGCAAGTCCAAAAAGACTTAGGGTTTGAAGGAATTTACGTATCATGTCTGTCGTTACAAAGCTCTATTCACTCTGCTCTTTGGTTTTAATGCCTAGAATGTTTCTTATCCAGCTTCTAGTGCGTGCTGTTCGTGGTTGATAGAAGGCCGCAAGTATATTACTAAGACGCGCGTGAGTAATCTTACGAATCATTCGGCCGTTGTAAGCTACCGATATGCTTCCAGTCTCTTCTGATATGATCACAGCTACAGCATCACTAGATTCAGTTATTCCTATGGCAGCTCTGTGTCTCAATCCATAACGTCTTTCTTCTACTTTTGTGTTGGTTGACAGTGGCATTACACATGCTGCTGCGACTATTTGTTCGCCTCTCAATACTGCCGCCCCATCATGGAGTGGAGTATCTTTGTGAAAAATTTGTACTAGTAATTCTGCGGAGATATTGGCGTTCAGATATACGCCTGTATCTACATATTCTTGTAAGCCGATTTCGCGTTCGATGACAATTAGTCCACCATAACGGATTTTTGACAGTCGTTCGCTAGCCCTAACTATACATTGTATGACTGCCATAACTTGTTCATGACGGCCTCGAAATGTAATCCAGCTTCCCGCACGCCCTAAGCTAGTCAATGCTCTTCTTATTTCTGGTTGAAATATCACTGGAATTGCTAGCAACAGTGCAGGAAGCGTAGCTCTTAGGAGCCATGAGACTGCGCGGAGTTGGAATAGTCCCGAGAATACAACTACTAAAATTACCAACACAATAACTCCGCGAAGCAAGTTTACGGCTTGTGTGCCTCGTACTATGACTAGTAGTGCGTAAAACATTAATGCGACTACCAATATATCAAGTGCTTCCACCCAAGTTAGTTGTTCTATTAATCGAGTGAGATCACTAAGTATAGTATCGATAGGCTTTATCCCTCCGCTTTCAGTCAGTCAACAAAGTGTGCAGAATGGCCTTTGCTGAATGCATGCGATTATGAGCCTGTTGGAAAATCACTGAATTAGGTCCATCTGCAACGTCACTGGTTATTTCTTCTCCGCGTTTTGCAGGTAGGTCGTGCATGACTATTACATTGGGTTTGGCTTTTGAAACAAGATCTTGGTTGACCTGATACGGCTTGAATAATTCCTGTCTGGAATGTGCTTCTTGCTCTTGTCCCATGCTTGTCCAGACATCAGTGTAAATTATATCTGCGTTGGATACTGCTGCTATCGGATCTGTCATCTGTAGAAAACCCATTTTTTGTTTTAAAGAAATTTTCTTAATACGGTCGATTACCTCATTGTTAAGTTCGTAGCCTTTTGGGCTTGCAATGGTGAAATCGATATCCATAAGAGCACATGTTAAAGCAAGTGAGGTTGCAACGTTGTTGCCATCTCCTACAAATGTCAATTTGAGTCCCTGCAATTTGGGCTTTAGTTCCATTATTGTTAGCATATCACCGAGAGCCTGGCAAGGGTGATTGTAATCAGATAAACCGTTAATCACAGGAATTGATGTGTATTTGGCAAGTTCTAGTATTTGATCGTAATTGAAAACACGTGCCATTATTGCATCTACATATCCATCAAGTACTCGTGCTACGTCGGGCACTGATTCGCGTTTGCCCAGTTCGATTTCTTGGGGAGATAGATAAATTGACTTTCCCCCTAGATGGTGCATGGCCATTTCAAATGATACTCGTGTACGCAAGCTTGGTTTCTGGAAAATCATTGCGAGAGTCTTTCCATTTAGGACTGGTTGGTTGCCAGTGGATATAAATTCCTTTTTCAGCTTGGATGCAAGACTAAGAAGGTTTTCCAGTTCTTTACTTGTGAAGTCGTCTATGGCAAGGAAATTGCACATGATTCGTATATAGACCTCCAGCGTTTAAGTACGCAATTTGGGGTGCTGATTATTTTGATTTAAATATGAATACCAATTTTACCTTGCCTTCAGGGGATTACAAGTCCGTCTTACCTTACGGAGGATAGGTATATGTATATAGTTCGACTTTTTAATAAAGGAATGAATTGTATGTTAGATAGATGGATTTTATGTGGAGGTTGATATGACTAAATTAACAACTCTTAGTTGCGTTGCTTGTAGTGGCGACTCTCCTCTGGCTACTGCTGAGGAAATTGATACATTGCGCTTGCAGGTGCCTGAGTGGAGCATCCTGAATTCAGAAGGTATTGGTAAGTTAGAAAGAGTTTTTGAGTTCAGTAATTTTATACAAGCGTTAGAGTTCACTAATGATGTGGGAAACCTAGCTGAACAGGAAAATCATCATCCTGCTATTTTGACAGAGTGGGGCAGGGTTACTGTTACTTGGTGGACACACAAAATCGGTGGGTTACACCACAATGATTTTGTGGCAGCAGCTAAAACCGATAAGTTACTTACTTGATGTAGTTTGTTGACAATATTTGTGATTTGCTTCGCTATATTATCAATTTGATCAATATGGGCAGGACAGGACTCGAACCTGCGACCTCTTCTGTGTAAGAGAAGCGCTCTAACCAGCTGAGCTACCCGCCCTGATTAGAACGCAAGTTTACCATAATCAGGAGTTATGGCTAGTTTTTATGATTATTAACAATAGTAGATTTAGTAACCATATTGTGTTGACAGTGATGAGTACAGATACTAGTACGGATGTAAATTTGCTTGACATTTGGAGATTCAGTAGTAATATTCAGTCATTGAATTTCAGACACTGAATATTGAAAGGGATAATACCTCATGAATGTGCACACAAACCCTGAAAATACCCATGAATTCCGTATTTTGGAGCAAATTGAGCAAGATCCAGATGCAACACAAGCTGATTTAGCAGCAAGATTGGGTGTCGCTATTGGAACAATCAACTGGTATGTGAAGCGACTGGTGAGTAAAGGGCATGTCAAGGTTACCCGTTTGCAACGTAGAAGATTACGTTACTTAATTACTCCAGAAGGCATTGCAGAGAAGTCACGATTAGCTGTGGAGTATGTGCAAGTAAGCATGGGTATGTATCGTGCTACTCGTCAAGTAGCTCGCAATTTACTAGCTGAGGCCCGTGAAGCTGGTTTTAATCAAGTTGAAGTAGTAGGAGATGGAGATTTAGTAGATGTGTGTCGTTTGACTTGTATAGAACAATCGGTGCCTATTGCCTTAGAAAATGGTGATGGAACTCTACCGGTATTGCGTGTGTTGGGTACATCAGTACAACTGGAGATGCCGGATATATAGACATGACCAAACATTGGTACGCTTTGCACACTAAACCACATAAGGAACGTCAGGTAGATTCACTGTTGCGTTCTAGGAAAGTAGAGACTTTTCTACCTTTACTAAAGGTTAATCCTGTTAATCCTCGGGCAGCCCGTGAGAAACCTTACTTCCCAAGCTATCTGTTTGTACATGTTGATATTGATGTCATTGGATTAAGTATTTTGCGTTGGACCCCAGGACTCTTGCGAATGGTTGAGTTTGGGGGTGAGCTTGGAACTGTTCCGGCTTCGTTAATAACTCAAATTAGGGATCGCTTGGCAGAGATTCGTGCAGCGGGTGGAATGTCGTTGGATAGTTTGTCTGCAGGTGACCGCGTGCGTGTTGTCAGTGGTACTTTTGAAGGATATGAAGGTGTATTTGATGCGAGTTTGTCGGGTGCTGAGCGTGTGCGAGTGTTACTTGAATTGATCAATGATCATCAGTCACACCGAAATATAGGACGCACCATTCCTGTAGAGTTGAATGCAGGCAATATTGAAAAATTAAGTTGATAAGTAACAGACATAAGCCTTTTTGAAAATTAGTTGAAATAGGTAAAGGCTGGGCAAGCGCAGACACTGTTAAAGTGGTGCTAAATACACATAAGGTGCTAGATGTGCTCACAATTTGAGTTTGTCGAAAGGGCGGAGCCTTTATAGATTAAGTAGATTTTACAATTGATAATTACTAAGATATTCCCAAAACTATGACCTTAAATACAATTGTAACAGGTGGAGCAGGTTTTATTGGTAGTCATCTTGTAGAGCGTTTACTTGCTGATGGCTGTAGTGTTGCAGTATTAGACAATTTCTCTACTGGAAGGCTTGATAATCTCAGTCATGTGCGTAATCATGATGGTCTGACCATCCATGATGTGGATATTGTCGATCCAGAATCATTGCAGGGGCTTTTCACAGGTGTTGAATGGGTGTTTCACTTAGCAGCGCTTGCTGATATAGTACCATCTATTCAGCATCCGTTTCATTATCATAGGACTAACGTGGATGGCACTATGGCGGTAGTAGAAGCTGCTAGGAATTCAGGTGTTGAGCGATTTGTCTATGTAGCCTCATCATCTTGTTATGGAATTCCAGACAAATATCCTACTTCTGAGACTGAGCTAATACAACCCGAATACCCGTATGCGCTGACCAAATTCTTAGGTGAACAAATTGTATTACATTGGCACAAAGTTTATGGTTTCCCATCAATTTCACTCAGGTTGTTTAACGTTTATGGACCACGTTCTCGTACTGCAGGTACATACGGCGCTGTGTTTGGTGTTTTTCTGGCTCAGAAATTAGCAGGTAAGCCATTTACAGTGGTGGGTGATGGAAATCAGACACGTGATTTTACATTTGTGACTGATGTAGTAGATGCTTTAATACAGGCTGCGCAATCAAAATGTTTGGGGGAGGTGTTCAATGTGGGATCAGGAATACCTCACTCTGTTAATGAATTGATTGAGTTACTTCAAGGTGATGTTGTCTACATACCTAAACGACCTGGCGAACCTGATATTACACTTGCTGATACTTCGAAGATTAGGTCCAAATTATCATGGAAACCTCAAGTGTCTTTTGAGAAAGGGGTACAAATAATGCTTGAAAACATTGAATATTGGGGCAAAGCCCCTGTGTGGGATGCTAATTCGATAGCGAAAGCTACCAAGGAATGGTTTACGTACTTGGGTTGAATTGTAGGCTTCTTCTAGGCTCATTATTTAGATAATCAAATATAAAATATTCTATGTATAACAATAATAAAGTAAAAGATTTGGATGAGCTCGCTGTGATTATTCAGTCGCTTAGATCAGAAGGGAAAAGAGTGGCTCATTCTCATGGGGTGTTCGATTTGTTGCATCTTGGCCATATACGTCATTTTGAAGAAGCAAAATCTATGGCAGATATATTAGTTGTGACACTTACTCATGATGATCATGTTAACAAGGGTCCACATCGACCAGCGTTTACACACGATATAAGGGCAGAGGTCATCGCTGCTTTGGATACTGTTGATTTTGTTGCAATCAATAGATGGCCACTATCAGTTGAAACTATTAAGACTCTAAATCCTGATATATATGTCAAAGGTCCAGATTATAGTTTACCCGACCAGGATATTACCGGAGGTATAGTATCTGAGATTGATGCTATACATTCAATAGGGGGCCAATTTTGCGTTACTGGTGATATTACATTTAGTTCTTCTAGTCTTTTGAACCGACATTTCTCGGCCTTCTCGACTGAAGTTCAAGAATATCTCAATGATTTTCGTGCAAAATATTCAGTCGATGAAGTTTTAAGTTGGATGGATCGTATGTCCTCTATATGTCCTTTGGTAGTAGGCGAGGCAATAATTGATGAGTACTTGTTTAGTACAGGTATTGGTAAATCAACAAAAGACCCGGTTTTGGCTGTATTACATAAGTCGATTGAGACATATGCTGGTGGTAGTTTAGCTGTAGCCAATCATCTGGCTGGGTTTTGTGATAAAGTGATGTTGGTAACACAACTCGGGGACAGTCATCGGAATGAAGATTTTGTGCGAACATCTTTAGAACCGAATGTTGGTCCTATACTTTTGACTAAATCACAATCACCAACAATTCATAAAAGAAGAATAGTAGATCGTTACTCCGGCAACAAGTTGTTGGAGATATATGAAATGCATGACCATATGACCAATGGTGACGATGCCAAAGTATTACTGAACACACTGGAAGGATGTATCAAGAACAAAGACTTGGTCATAGTAACAGATTATGGTCATGGTATGCTAACTAGCGAATCTATTTCTATGTTGTGTGACAAATCTTCATTCCTCGCTATGAATGTTCAATCAAATGCTGGAAACCGTGGTTTTAACCCTGTTTCAAAGTATAAGACGGCTGACTATGTATGTTTACAACAGCATGAGGTAGAGGTTGAAACGCGTCAGCGTGATGTTGATGTGCGTGATCAACTGTCTGAAGTAATGCGTAGAATAGACTGTCCGCGGTTTACAGTGACGCAAGGAAAACTGGGAAGCTTACATTATGGTCCTAACACTGGATTTGTGGAAGCACCAGCTTTTGCAGTACGAGTGCTAGACCGAGTAGGAGCTGGTGATGCTGTATTTGCAGTCACTTCTTTACTAGTAAAGTTGGGTGCTCCTTGGGATATCATTGCTTTGATAGGGAACGTGGCAGGAGCTCAAATGGTATCTGAATTAGGCAATAGTCAACCTTTAAATTCTACTACCCTCAGTAAATCTATTACATCACTGATGAAATAAGAATGTCTAGAATAGAAACTGTACTTGTTACTGGAGGTGCCGGATACGTTGGAGCTGTATTAGTTCCTAAGCTTTTGCATGCTGGTTATTTTGTCAAAGTGATAGATTTGTTTTTGTATGGTGATCATGTACTGGACTCTGTAAAGGATCATCCAAATCTGGAGCAGATAAGAGGTGATATACGGGATTTTAAATTACTTCGTCGTATTATTCCCGGTTGTGATTCTATTATCCATTTAGCTTGCATTTCTAATGATCCGAGCTTTGAGCTTAATCCTGATTTAGGAAAATCTATTAACTACGATGCTTTTATACCTTTAGTTGATATAGCTAAAGACAATGGAGTTAGTCGATTTATCTACGCTTCGTCTTCTAGTGTTTATGGAGTCAAAGAAGAAAGAAATGTTACAGAAAATCTCGCTTTGGAGCCTCTTACTGACTATTCTAAATATAAAGCATTGTGTGAAGAAATACTATTGCAAAAGCGTACAGATGACTTTAACACACTAATATTACGACCTGCTACTGTATGTGGATATTCTCCACGAATGAGGTTTGATTTGACGGTTAATATTCTTACAAATCATGCTGTGAATAATGGTAAGATTACTGTTTTCGGTGGGGCGCAAATGAGACCTAACATACACATCGAAGACATGACAGATGTTTATATAAAATCACTGCAGTGGTCAGACAATGACATTGATGGCAAAATTTATAATGTTGGATATCACAATCATAGTGTTCGAGATATTGCCGACATAGTTCGTGATGTTGTTGGTGATAATGTAGAAATTACTACGCAAGTAACTGACGACCAGCGTTCATACCATATCTCATCGGAGAAGATTAAAGAAGAACTTAATTTTGAGTCTCAGCACACACTAGTTGATGCTGTAAATGACTTGTTGAAGGCTTTTCGGCAGGATCTCTTCCATAATTCATTAGAAGATGAAATATATTTCAATATCAAGAGAATGCAATCCGCTAAACTGTCCTAACAATGAAAATTGGCATTGATTTTGATAACACTATTGCTAAATACGATAAATTATTTATTAATGTCGCTTTGTCAGAGGGGTTCATTGATGCAGAATTGTCTGATTATGACAAAATAGCTTTGCGTGATTACTTACGTAAGCAACCTGATGGAGAAACATCCTGGATGAAATTACAAGGACTAGTTTATGGTCAGTACATGTCTGATGCTGAATTAATGCCTGGTTTCGCAAGATTTCTTATGAAATGTAACGTGCGCAGCTACCAGGTATATGTTGTAAGCCATAAAACGGAATTTGGCCATTTTGATACCAACAATGTCTCATTGCGAACCGAGGCAATGAAATGGATGACTAACAAGAGATTTTTTGACGTGGAATACTTCAATCTAAAACGGGAAAATGTCTTTTTTGCTAATAATAGAGATGAGAAAGTTGCAAAGATTGCTGAGCTGCGATGTGATTATTTTATTGACGACTTACCTGAAGTATTTACTAACTACGGATTTCCACCCAAAACAAGAAAAATTATTTTCAGCAACAGTGTTAAGGTGGATGCCGAATATCATGTTGAGTATGTTAGTGATTGGCAGGGGATAGATGACTATATTTTTGGATGTACGTCAGTGGCAGATGTAAGTACATGGTTTACTGCTATAACGAATTTGAACGTCAGCAAAGCTGATGAAATGCCACGAGGTGGTAATAGTAATCTATACAAAATAAATGCATCTAATAAAAATTGTTATGCAGCCAAGGTTTATCCTGATAAATCAGATAATGGGACATCAAGGCTGCAAAAAGAATATAGGTCTATAGAATTTTTGCAGGCTAACAATGTAACTAATATCCCCACTACAGTAATTAGCGATGAGGCTTTGGATCTGGGAATTTATTCATGGGTAAATGGTGAGATTATTGAAAAATCTGACTTAGATGATTTGAAACAAGCTGTAGATTTTGTCCAAAAGCTGTATGAAATTTCTAAATCATCCAATGCTAAGTATCTTGGATGCGCTACCGAAGCATGTTTATCTGCTAATGACCTAGTGACCCAAGTGGAAAAAAGAATTGACAAGCTAATGAGCATAACAACTGAGTATGATGTCTTGAAACATTTCTTGGTAGATCGGTTTATTCCCTTGTGGCAAGATCTTGTAGAGTACGCTTTTGATGAGTGGCCTAGTTCCAGTAGATATGATGATTTGAAAGTTGAATATCAAACATTGAGCCCTTCAGATTTTGGTTTTCACAATGCGATTAGGCAATCTGACAGTTTGGTATTCGTGGATTTTGAATATTTTGGTTGGGATGATCCTGTTAAGCTAACTGCAGATTTTATGTGGCATCCTGCCATGAAGCTTGATGTAGAAGATAGTTTGTATTGGGAAAAATCCATGATAGATATTTTTTCGAGTGATCCGGATTTTGAACAACGTTTACATGCTTCAAAACCTTTTTATGGAATGCGTTGGGGGTTGATAGTACTTAATAGGTTTTTACCAGACTGTATAGCTAATCATAAATTATCTGCAACAAAACATGATGGCTCAGAAGAATATGAGCTTGATGGTCAATTGGAAAAGGCTAAGAATTATTGTAATGCAGTGATGGAAGATTTTTCGCAAGTGGTATCAAGATAACATATGTCATACTCACATCTAGTCAACAAAGCTAAGAAATTGCGTCAAGATACTTTCAGGGCATTTGTGGAACATGGTGAAGCACATTTGGGTGGTAGTTTCTCAATGATTGAGATTTTAATTGCTCTATTTGAAGAAATAATGGTGAATGAAGATAAGTTTATTCTCAGCAAAGCTCATGCTTCTTTCCCGTTATGCCTAGTATTGAAAGAGAAAGGATTAAATCCAAGGATGACGACACATTTGGAGATTGATCCGGACAATGGTATTCATTGTACTACTGGAAGTCTTGGTCATGGTTTGCCAATCGCAACGGGTATGGCTTTGGCTCGTTCTATCAAACGTCAAAAAGGAAATATTTATGTCATGATGAGTGATGGTGAGTGTCAAGAGGGTACCACTTGGGAGTCATTGCTTATTGGAGCAAAACACCAACTGCATAATATGACTGTAATAATTGATTACAACAAAATTCAGGCTCTTACGACACTAAGTGATGGTCTTCCGCTTGATGATTTGGCACTTAAATTCAGAGCATTTAATTGGGACTGTGATGTTATTGAGGATGGACATTCATTTGAAGAGATCATTGATGTTTTTCAGCGCAATCGTAATGGCAGTAAACCCAGATCTATTATTGCAAATACTACAAAGTCTAAAGGGATTACATTTTTTGAAAATGATCCAAGATGGCATGCCAGAAAAATCAAAGGTGAAGAGTTGGAAATCGGCAAAAAGGAATTGGGTATATCATGAGACGCCGTTTTGGTAAGTTGATAGCTGAACTAGGAGATGTTGATGAAAAAATCTATGTTTTAGTCGGTGATATAGGATATAGAGTTTTTGATGAATTCAGAGTGCGGCACCCGAGTCGCTTTATCAACATGGGTATTTGTGAACAGAGTATTATTGGCGTTTCTGCTGGAATGGCCTTGGAAGGGTTGAAGCCATGGGTTTATACGATAACACCGTTTTTGATCGAACGGCCTTTTGAACAGATTAAGCTCGACATAGATCAACAAAATGTCAATGTGAAACTTGTTGGATATGCTGACTATCCTACTCAGGGGCCTACACATAGTGAATTAGATGGGAAAAAACTTATGGGGTTGTTTTCTAACATCAAATCATTTTTCCCCAAGGATGGTGATGAAACTAGCGAGATGATCCGTGAAGCTTATACAATCATGGGGCCAGCGTTTGTTAGTCTCAAGAGCGATCCTCTGCTTAGTAGTTCAATTACTCAAACTGAATAGCTTATCGTTTAGAATCAAGACAAACTTTATAATAGGGTACAGAAAATATTATGGGTAAACTTGTTAATTATGTCACACCTCTTCATCAAGCTACTAGACGTACATATATTGATAGAATGATGGATGAAAAAGTGCATTGTATGATAAAAGCAAAGCAGTATGAATATGATTATTGGGATGGTGATCGACGTTATGGTTATGGTGGATACAAGTATATGCCTGGCCATTGGAAGCCGGTTGCCGAATCTTTAATTGAAAATTATAAGTTAGACGATGATTCTAGTGTACTGGATGTGGGTTGTGGCAAAGCTTATTTACTGCACGAGATGAAATTGATTCTTCCTGGATTGCGAGTAGTGGGGTTTGATATTTCAAACCATGGCCTATCGGATTCCAGACCAGAAATAAGAGATAATCTATTTATTGCTCGAGCTCAAGATCCTTACAAATTTAATGATAACGAGTTTGATTTAGTGATATCACTTGGTTGTTTGCATAATCTACGAATATTTGAATTACAAATCGCATTATCAGAAATAGAACGGGTAGGCAAACAGGGATATATTATGTTAGAGAGTTATCGTAACGAGCAAGAGCAATTTAATTTGCAATGCTGGGCTTTGACTTGCGAGTCTTTTTTTGACCATGAGGAATGGCCCTGGATATACAATCATTTTGGATTTACTGGTGATTATGAATTCATCTATTTTGAGTAGTATAGTGAGATATATTTCATGTTGATAAAGAGTACGAAAGCTGCGATATTGGTGGAGAGCAACAAGCCATTGGTTGTGGCAAGTATAGAATTACCTAATGATTTGCTTCACGGTCAGGTGCTTGTGAAAGTTGTATATAGTGGTATCTGCGGTGCGCAGATTAATGAAATCGAGGCAGCTAAAGGCCCGGATAAATTTCTACCTCATCTTCTTGGCCATGAGGGATCAGGTATGGTGTTGGATGTTGGTCCCGGTGTTACGAGTGTCAAACAGGGTGATCATGTAGTGATGCATTGGAGGCCTAGTCAAGGGATTCAATCAGAAACACCTAAATATAGTTGGAAAGACAATCTAGTTAATGCTGGTTGGGTGACTACTTTTAATGAATTTGCTGTTTTATCTGAAAATCGTTTGACGGTAATTCCGAAGGAGTTTGATTTGAAATTAGCTCCGCTATTAGGATGTGCAGTTACGACTGCTATGGGGGTCATTAATAATGATGCGCATGTAAAAATTGGTCAATCTGTAGTGATATTTGGAGTTGGAGGTGTTGGATTGAATATTGCTCAGGCAGCCAATATGGTCTCTGCTCATCCAATCGTTGGTATCGATTTGTCTCAAACTAAACTCGAGATGGCAAAAAAGTTCGGGGTTACAAATGCTTTTGTAGGAGGTAACAATCTAGAAAATTGTGTAGAAACAATAAGAGAAGTTGTGGGAAAACAAGGGGCAGATGTGGTTGTTGATACAACAGGTAATGCTAGAGTTATTGAAAGTGCATATGAATTAACACATCCTGATGGCAAGACAATATTAGTAGGTGTACCTAGAAAAGGAGATAATATTTCAATTTATTCATTACCACTTCATTTTAATAAGGTGCTAACTGGTTCTGAGGGTGGAGGTTCCATACCGCATGTTGATATACCACGATATATTCGACTACACCAAGCTGGACAATTCAATCTTGATGGACTTGTTACTCATGAATTTAGTCTTGATGAAGTGAACGATGCTATAGATGTAGTTCGTAGTGGTGAATGTGGCAGATGTATGATAGATATGTCCTTATAGTCAATAGTGTGTACTGGCCTGTTTCAGCCCTAATAAAATGAAGGTTCCTTATTTAGATCTTAGCGTTAATGATAAAAATTTAAAGAAAGATCTGCTCGCTGCAGTTGATCAGGTTTTGTCTCATGGCCGTGTTGTATTAGGGCCTGAAATCACAGAATTTGAAAATTTGATTGCAGAAATGTGTGGCAGGAAATATGCGGTGGGTGTTAGTTCAGGAACAGATGCATTATATGTATCTCTTAGGAGTCTTGGCATTGGTCCTGGTGATGAGGTTATTACCACACCAATGTCATGGATTGCTACAGTGAATGCAATAGTGTTGACAGGGGCTAAACCTGTTTTTGTGGATATACGAAGCGACTTAAACATTAATCCTAATAAGATTGTGGAAGCAATTACGCCACGCACTAAAGCAATATTACCTGTTCATTACACTGGAAAGATATGTGATATGGAAGCCATTGGTGCTATAGCTAATGAATATGGTTTGTTAGTGATAGAGGATGCTGCTCAAGCATTTGCAGCTAAGAATAGCTATGGGATAGCAGGTTCGTTTGGTCAAGTTGCATGTTTTAGTATGAATGCAATGAAGGTGTTACATAGCTACGGTGAGGCTGGTGTGGTCGTTACTGATGATGAAAGTATCAAGGAGAAAATGGTCTCACTTAGATATGCAGGTACTGTGAATCGTGAGGATTGTGTCATTCCAAGCCTGAATTTTCGTATTCATACTCTTCAGGCAGCTTTGCTGTTGGTTGAGTTAAAACGTATAGACAAAATTATAAGCCAGCGTCGTAGAATTGCAGCTCATTATGAGGGTTTACTTAGAGATGTAGCTGTGTGTCCACATGAAGATACCGGTTCAGAGTCAGTATATTACACGTATACTATTCAAGTGGATCATCGTGATGAATTAAGAGATTTTATGGCGAATAGCAACATCGAAACGAAGATTCATCATCCTATACTAATGCCTTATCATACTGCTTACAATGGATGTTTCTCCACCGATATACCTGTGGCAGAAAGAGCAGTACAAAGGATACTGTCTATTCCTAATCATGAGAATATGACTGATGATGAAGTGGATTATGTTGCATCAACTATATTACATTTCTATAGCAACAAAATAGTATGAAATATCAAGCAATAAATGACGAAGTTCTTTACACGACTGAGAACATTACTAAGATAAATAGTGCCGATATAGATCAACTTAAAGTCTTGTCTAGAAGCAACCCAAGAAAGCGTATTCGTATATGTACTCATCCTAACATTGAAGATAATATGCATGAAATGATAATTGTTCATGCTAGTGGAGCATATGTTATTCCTCATAAGCATATTGGCAAAAGCGAGTCATTTCACATTATTGAGGGGTTGTTGTTGGTTGTGATATTTGATGAGATAGGTAATATAATTGAACAGATCAGAATGGGTAATAGCGAATCAGGACTGACTTTTTATTATCGACTCCCTGCCAATCATTTTCATACAGTTGTGCCTCAAAGCGAGTTGGTAGTATTTCATGAGGTTACTCATGGGCCTTTTGATCCTCAGGATACAATTTTTGCACCTTGGGCACCGTCTGAGGACGATGATCCCAAGAAACAACAAGCCTTTCAAAACAAACTTCGTTAGACATTTGATTCGTGTCAGTTAGTCAAATCAATAGTATTTTGGAGAATAAGATCAATAGTTAGTGATATAGTGCTAACTGAGTATATGCAAACTGCAAATTGGCCAGCTTTTGACGAAATTTCGCCACCCAAAATGGTCTGCTTTGGTATTGGTAATGGTAGCGGTAGCAAGTTGTTTCAAAGTTACTTGGATGGTCATCCTCAAATCTATATGGTTCCTGCGTATATATTGATGTATCTTTATCCTCATTGGGATCAATGGAAAGATGAATATAGAGATAATTGGAATTGGGATACTATCATTAACGCTTTTTGTATAAAACATGCTTCATTATTAGATACTCGACAGATACCAGGACATGATGGTATGACAACTCTAGGATCTGATAAGAATCAGTGGCTAGAGATTGACGAAAAGACATTTAGAGAATTTTTGACTCATTTACTCAGGGATCAGCCTATAAGTTGCAAAACATTTTTACTAGCTGTTCATTATGCATATGCTTATGCTAGAAATGAGAATCTGAGCAATAAGAAAGTGCTTGTCTACCATATTCATGTGCATGAGTATGTGACCAAGTATCTAGCCCCAGATTTTCCTAATATGATTGCGCTTGGTTTTGTGAGAGATCCTAGATCAAATATCAAGGGACGATATGAAAGCGTTGTTTATATTGATAAACACAAGTTAAATGCTACGGATGCAACAGTATATAGACGACGTACTTATTACTATCATTCAGTATGGTTTACGGAAAGCCTTGAATATCTCAAAGGTTTGGATCCTGATAGTGTACGTGTTGTAAGGCACGAAGATATGCATCATCGCTTAGAGAATCTAATGTATGCTACTGTTAATTTCTTAGGAATTGAGTTTGATGATTGTCTACTTCACAGTACTTTTGGGGGATTAAAGTGGTGGGGTGATAAGGCTTACAACATGAAACCCATGAACAAACCTAATCCTCGTGTGATTTCACTTGATTGGCAGAAAAGGTTGCCGCTGTTAGATTGGTTTGTTTTGGAAGGCTTATTCTACAATTATTGTCGTAAATATGATTATCCTTTGTACAAATACAATAAAGATAATGTATTCAACAGGGTAATCGTGTTTATTGCTATGTTGCTCCCATCTCATTATGAACAGCGGGTATTCTGGAACTACATCAAATTTTCTAACATATTGGCGTTCTATAGAGATGCATGGGATGAAGCCAGAGACACTACTAGCTTAAAAGATTATGGCATGAATGCTTATTATCGACACAAATGGTCCAATACTGGTTTAAATCTCTGGAAATTGCGTTGGTATAGGCGTGCACTTAAATATGCTCATAATCTTCACCACAATCAAAAAAACTCAAATTCTTCCTTGATGTTTTTAGTTTCAGTTCAGTGGTGTTATGTGATTGTTAACATATTTCGCTATTTGTGGTCAATTGTCACCTATCCAGTTATGGTAGTGAAACGTAGTATGCTGTTTGTACAGGCATTTATTAGAATGATTGTTAAATATGAACATTTGCCCGAAAGCCTGTAGAGTTTGGTGGGTTGCTAGGTAATCACAATACATATCACAATTGATTGAAGTTTCTTCGACATCGAAATATTTAGTCTGTTTATGCTGCAAATAATTAGTTGGATCACAAATAATTTACTGCTTTTCTTGAGTAAATTTATAAAAATACGTATTGGATTAATACCTTACAGATCCATAGGTAGGATTGCCGGAAATCTAGAATATTATCTTAGGGAAAAAGCATTAGGTGCGTCCTCCGAGAAAACTTTTGATATTTTATGTTCTGGAACTCGTCCTGTAAATCATCAGATTCTAAAAATGATTGATCGTAACTTTAGGGTTATTAAAAGTGATTTTGTATGGCGTTTGTTAACCAAAATTCAATCGACATTATTTATGGACCCTAAGAGATTTTCAGACAGATTGGATGTTAGCTCGTGGATTGATCTTAGTCACTCTGGTTTTCTAGTGGAATGGGATATATGGCAACAAGCCGGTCCACAACTTAGTTTTTCTAGTGCAGAGCATGTGGTTGGTAAGAAAATATTGATGAATCTAGGTGTACCTGAAGGTCAGGAATATGTATGTATGCACGCACGTGATATGGATTACACAGATTCGCCAGATTATGAACGTAATCCAAATGATCAATTCTCCATGTATGATTTTCGTGATTGTAATATTGACACCTATGTGCCTGCAGCTGAGTGGTTGGTAGAGCAGGGATTGTGGGTTATTAGAGTAGGTCATCAAGCTAAAGGAGCAATAAATTCAAATAACCCTAGAATAATCGACTATGCGTTTGAGCATCGTCAACTGATAGAAAACCCCGAGTTTGCCGATGTTTATCTGCAAGCTCATTGTAAGTTTTTCCTTGGTTGTACAGCTGGAATTTACTATCTATCTCACATATTTGATGTGCCAATGGCATTTGTTAATATGGTTCCATTGGCTGAAAGTGGCAGATCAAGTCATGACCTATTTATATTGAAAAAGTATTGGAATACTTGTGAAGAACGATTTATGTCGTTTCATGAAATGGTTCTGAGAGGTGCTGATTGGAACCGATTGTGGCATGACAAACAAAAAGCAATTGCTGATGAGGGGATTGTAATAGTTGATAATACTGCAGACGAAATACTTTTGCTTGTTCAGGAAATGCTGGGTCGTTTGAATAATTCCTGGATCGATAATCCTGCTGATCCCGCATTACAAGCTTTGTTCCGTAATATTTTTCCTGCTAATCATCCTATGAAGGAGTTTCCCGGATATGCAGGTTCTGAATTCCTTCGCCAAAATGAAGATTTGTTGCATAAAAAAAGAGTTCAAATGGAGACTATAAAATAATATGTCATTAAGCTTTAATGTTACCCCCAGCCAACGAAGATCTAAGCTGATCAATAGTATTGATGCTCAAGGGTTTGTCAGGATAATTGAGGCCCATAATGGTCTCAGTGCGTTAGTAGGACAAACTGCTAGTTTTGAAAGAGATGGCCAGTCCATAAGATATGATGGATTTTGGGAAAGTAGTTTGACAGATTCCGCATCAAAAGGTCTACCAGATGCTGAGATTGTTGGGAATCCATCGAGATTACATACGATTGATGAAATACTTAGCGTTACATCTAAGCCGATGATTGTTGATGGAGACACAGGTGGATCAGATGTGCAATTTGAATATTTTGTGCGTGATTTAGAGCGTTTAGGAGTATCCGCTGTCATTATAGAAGACAAAATATTTCCCAAGCGCAATAGCCTTGATGCCTCTGCTAATCAGACTTTGGAAGATCCAGATGCATTTGCTAGAAAAATAGTACGTGGCCGCGAGGCACGAGTGACAGATGTATTTATGGTAATTGCTCGTTTGGAAAGTCTTATAGCAGGATTAGGCATTGAAGATGCAGTGATGCGAGCTAAGAAATATATTGATTCTGGAGTGGATGGAATTATGATCCATTCAAAACAGGATAGTCCAGATGAAGTAATCGAGTTTGCAAATTTGTATGACGAATTGTGCAAACCATTTGGCCGTCGCCCTGTATTGGTTTGTGTGCCAACAACCTATAATTTGATTACTGATGCTGAATTAGCTAAGTATGGATTTAATGTCATTATTCATGCTAATCATCTTTTGCGTGCCTCCCATAAAGCAATGTTAGCTACATCTGAGGTGATTTTGTCAAATGATAGGGGGTTTGAGGCCGAACCTTGGTGTATTGCTTTACCCAAAGTGTTTGCGCAGGTAGGATTTGATCAGGTTAAAACTAAGGATCGTGAAGCATCTAAAACACAACGATTGTCAGTGATAATACCGGCTGCAGGACAGGATCCAATATTTGCTGACGGACCTAAATCTCTCATAGAAATCAACTCCAAACCAATATTAAGACATCAGATTGAGACTATTCGTAAGGTGGGGATTAATGAGATTGTAGTTGTTAGAGGATACCAAGGTGAGCAGTTTGATAAATTCTCGGACGAAAGTGGCTTGAGTTTCTGTGATAATCCACAGTATCTACATACACATAGTATTCATTCTTTGTTTTGTGCTGACCAGTATTTAGGTAACGGCTTTGTACTAGCCTTTTCTGATGTTTTGTTTAGCGATGATATCTTGCGTTGGTTGATTGATACCGAAAATGACATTGTGTTAGCTGTTGATAATTCATATCGTTATCATCGACATGAGATTGATAAAAACCTGGATTTAGTGATTACTCGTGAAGGACGTACAGGACATCATCGCAGTTTGCACCCAATTAAAAAGAAGGTTGAAATTACCCGAATGGGCAAGAATGTTAGTATGGATGAAGCTGATTATGAGTTTACAGGCCTAGCATATTTCTCGGAAGAGGGTGCCCGAACAGTTCGTCAGGTGTATCGTGATTGTCTGGAGAATGTACATGAATCGTTTCATGAATCTGACTCCTTTGCTAAAGCCACTATTTCTGATTTTGTGCAAGAGATTATCAATCGAGGATTTTCAGTACATGGGTTAGAGGTGTACAAAGGTTGGATGGAAGTTCATAATCAAATGGATATTGAAGTTGCCAGTAAAGAGTTGCGCTCAGATTTAGTTGGATCATAAATTATGATCGATGCACATGACTTTTTAGAAAGAATCCAAAAAGAAAACATTGGTTTGGCTACTGGTGTTCCAGGGTCTTTACTTAGTCCGTTAACTAATCATATAGTAAGTATAGATAATTTTGATTACATCAATGCTGTAAGTGAAGGGGAGGCGATAGGCATAGCAGCTGGTAGTAGCCTATCAGGTAGGATAGGAATAGTACTGATTCAGAATTCAGGATTGGGCAATATAGTAAACCCTGTTACTTCATTGACTAATGTTTACCAAATACCTTTTCTATTAATAGTTTCTCATAGAGGTGATCCAGGTAAGAAACCTGATGCTGCGCAACATGCAATCATGGGTAAGATCACCAATTCATTGATTGACCTTATCGGCATTTATCGACAAGATTTCCCGTCAAACTATTCAGAAATTGATACAGCAGTGTCTAGTACGTTTAATTTTATGAACAAAGAATCACTTCCAGCTGCCTTTGTGTTAAAGAGGGATATGTTGCAGTCCTATGAATATCATGAGCAACACAATGATTATGTTTATGAGTCAGGTATTTTGCTCAGTAATGATGAGTCTCCTATTGTTTCATTGAGCATTAGAGATTCAATTGAATTATTGTCATTAAATCAAGATATATGTGTTTCAACTACTGGGATAATATCGCGAGAATTGTTTCAAGTCCGTGATCGTCCGCAAAATTTTTATATGCAAGGTTCAATGGGCACTGCTGCTGCTCTAGGTCTAGGTGTGGCACTTAACAAACCGAATCGAAAGGTAGTGGTTTTAGATGGGGATGGTTCTATACTTATGCGTTTGGGGTCGTTGGCTACGGTTGGATATCACAAACCAGCCAATTATGTTCATGTTGTATTAGATAATGAGATGTATGCGTCAACTGGCGGACAATCGTCAGCAGCTCCAGCAGTATCTTTGTCACATATGGCTATCGCTTCAGGTTATAGAAAAGCCATTACAGTGTATGGAGCTGATGCGCTGTCATATTATTGGGATCAATTGAGAAATAATGAAGTAGGCCCTTCACTTTTGCATGTAAAAGTAAAGCGAATTGCTGATAAAATGCCGCCTCGACCCACATTGAGTCCTCCAGAAATTGCTAACAGATTTGCAGAGAGCATTAATGTATAGATATATCATAAAACAGTCATTATTTGAGGTATCACACCAACAATAATATGTGTGGTTTCGTAGGTGTAGTGTCTTTAAATAGCGAAGAACATATAGATCCTGCGGTTATGACTAGTATGACTGATACTATTGTGCATCGAGGTCCTGATGATCATGGGTATCATTTTGAGGGTGGTGTTGGTTTGGGGTTTCGCAGATTATCCATTATTGATTTAGATAATGGTAATCAGCCAATGACCAATGAAAATCGAGATATCTGGTTATGTTTTAACGGAGAAATATATAACTATCAAGATTTGGGCAAGAAGTTACGATCTTTAGGTCACAATTTTCGTACCAGATGCGATACTGAAGTAATTCTTCATGCTTATGAAGAATGGGGAGTCCATGCAGTTGACCATCTTGTCGGTATGTTTGCATTTAGCATTTGGGATCGGAATCAGAAAAAGCTTTTACTGGTTAGAGACAGGATGGGTGTTAAACCTATTTATTGGACATTAGTGTCTGGCAAACTCATATTTGCTTCTGAAGTGAAAGCTATATTGGAATATCCAAATGTAGAAAGAAAAGCCGACATAAATGCACTGTCTAGCTATCTTACATTTCGTCATGCAGTGGGCGATATGACATTCTATAGCGGAATCCACAAATTGATGCCAGGGTGTTATCTTGAGTATCAAGATGGTAAGGTGCACATTCAAAAATATTACGATTTGCCAGTAAATAATAATTTCGAAGATCTTGGGGAGGATTATTATTTAGATACTACATATGATCTTCTGAAGCAATCGGTCGATAATCGTATGATAGCAGATGTACCTCTTGGAGCTTATCTAAGTGGTGGTCTAGACTCAAGTATTTTGGTAGCTATGATGGCATCAGAAAAGCGGGATCGGACTAGAACTTTCTCGATTGGTTACGAGGAAGACGATTACAATGAGGAATATTTTGCAAGATTGGTCAGCCAGCATTGTAATACAGACCATCATCAAATTATTCTATCCAATACCAACTATTTAGATATCTGGCCTGATTTGGTGCATCATCGTGATGGGCCTCTATCTATACCGCATGAAATAGCACTGTATCAGATGTCTGTTGAATTAAAGAAAAGAGTTACTGTTGTACTATCGGGGGAGGGTGCAGATGAACTTTTCGGTGGTTATGGACGTGTTCAGAGATCACCTATGGATTGGAAAAAAATACAATGGATAAGAAGAATTATTGGTTCTTTATTAGCAGACGCTATAGGCGCAAAGAGTCCTAAGGGGTCTATATTTAATTTAGTTGGCATCAAAAATCATATGGAACATTTTTTCCATACTTACAATTGGATGCCGTTTGAAG
Source organism: Anaerolineales bacterium UBA3499 (assembly GCA_002377585.1). Lineage (GTDB taxonomy): Bacteria > Chloroflexota > Anaerolineae > Anaerolineales > UBA11657 > UBA11657. Next base: position 32,485 of record DFQC01000043.1, read on the forward strand.
AAAAGTGGTCACTTTTGACCGATGGTGTTCTAGAACAACTTAATAATGATAGCAAAACAATAGGTGTGTTTGAAGATATTTTTGCAAATACTGCACATATAAATCCATACGACCGTGTACTTCACATTTTTCAAAAAATACATCTAACTTGTCTGCTGGATAGGCTTGATATGATGAGTATGGCTGCCTCAGTCGAGGCAAGAGTTCCATTTGTGGACGATCATGAATTGGTAGAACATGTAATTAATATTCCATATCATTACAAGTTGAAATGGAAGTCTCGTTTACATGCAATGAAATCATTGTTTTATTCTAGCTTTAAGGCGAGTGAGTGGTTGGATACAAACAAATATCTTTTGCGTAGGGTGGGATCGTTAATTTTGCCTGACACGATTGCTTCCCGCAAGAAACTTGGGTTTCCAACACCTTTGGATTTATGGCTAAAAAATGGAATGCTCGATTATGCCAAAGAGATACTTCTTGATGATATGGCAATAAGACGTGGTTTGTTTGACAGAAAAGAATTGGAGAAGTACATGAACTCGAACCAAGAACTACCTTATGATTTCTTTGGAAAAAAGATATGGATGTTGACGAATATAGAATTGTGGTTTAGGGATAGTGGTGCATTTATACAATGATGAGCTTCAGTATTGGTTAAGTAGACAAATAACATGACAACAAGTAACCAGATGAAACATTCTGACAATCTATTTGAAGTTATAAATCCTTACTCACGTGAAATTGTAGATACTGTACCAATAGCGTCTGCACAACAAATTGATGATGCTCTGAATTCATCCTATCGGTTTCAATGTAATCTTACCGGTTTAGATCGGGCTCAAATCCTATCCAAAGCAGCTGAATCAATTGAAAATCAAAAAAGCCAATTTGCTCAACTTATTAGTTCAGAATCCGGTTTGTGCATTAAACATTCTTTGTACGAGATATCTAGGGCTGTAAATTGTCTGAACTACAGCGTCAAGCAAGCCGAACTAATTGACAATGTAGACTTAACATCAGATTTTGTCTCCAATTACTCTCAATTGGAACCGGAGTTAAGTGTAATTTCTGAACCATGGGATTTGGCGATTGGTATAACACCCTTTAACCATCCGCTAAATATGGTTGTTCATAAAGTTGCACCTGCTATAGCTGCAGGCACACCTATAGTGATAAAGCCGTCCGAAAAAACACCTTTGACTGCTATTAAGTTTGGAGAGATATTAATTGCATGTGGTTTACCGGAAAATATGCTCAATATTGTTATTGGTGTACCAGCAAAAACTATAGTGGATCAGTTGGTATCATATCCAGGATTAGATCTTGTTAGCTTTACGGGTAGTGTACAAGTGGGCAAATATATAGCTGCCAAGATGGCTAATAATGGTAACGGTCTCAAAAAATATATGCCAGAATTGGGAGGAAATGCCGCTTTTGTGGTGATGGACGACTGTGATGTTGACCTGGCAGCAAATGTTGCTCTCGGAGCATATGCCAATTCTGGCCAAAGATGTACCGCTATAAGAAAAATATTGCTTCATGATTCAATAGCAGATGATTTTCTGCAAAGGTTTGTTGAGTTGGCTAGTCAAATAAAGTATGGTGATCCCATGGATCCAAATGTCGATATGGGTACTGTGATATCTGCTGAACAAGCCAAAGTCATTCAAACTAGAATTGAAAATGCTGTACAAGATGGCGCACATGTTTTGCTCGGCAATGAAAGGGATGGGGCTTTATTGTCTCCGACCGTTGTGGACAATGTGTCTCATAATAGTGAACTAGTAGTAGAAGAAACATTTGGTCCAGTGGCTTCAATCATGAGAATTCACAGTATTGAAGATGCTATATCTTTGATTAAATCCTCTCCATTCAGACTCGCTGGTTCAATTGCTACCTCTAATCGTGATATTGCTGAAAGGTTGCACAATTCTATACAGGTGGGTCAATTTAGTTGGAATGGCCCCCCGGGTTACAGAACTGAAGAAGCACCATTCGGAGGGTTTGGTGATTCTGGTAATGGCGAGAAGGAGGGAGTGATTATGATGACCAGGGCTATGAGGCGTTTGCGAACATTTTATGAGCATCGTAGATAATTAGTGCATTGAAAGCAATTATTCTAGCTGCAGGACGTTCCTCAAGGTTATATCCTATTACGCTTGAGTTACCAAAATGTCTTTTACAAATAGGCAAAAAGAAACTAATAGAGCATCAAGTTGATTGGTTACGTAGATGTGGAATAGAAGACATATTAGTTGTCACTGGATATTTAAATCATTTGATTGAAGCTGAATTGGGGTCAGCAGTTCAATACTCTTATTATAGTGACTATGAAAATACTAACAATTTGCATACATTGTATAGTGTAAGAGATGAGATGGATGGAGACACAATTATACTTTTCTCCGATGTTTTATTATCTGTGAATCTTTTACAGCGTTGTATTAATAGTAGTCAGGATATATGTTTGATTATTGATTCTTCCACTATTACGGACAAGACTATGCGTATTCAAACACATGATGGATTTATAAGTGATATCGGAAGTCATATTAATGTTGAAGACGCTGATGGAAATTTTATAGGTGTGGGCAAATTTTCAAAATACGCAGTTGATTTACTTGTAAATCAACTGCGAGATTTAGTGGATGATAATATGTATATTAATGATTACTATACTATTGCACTTAGCAAGTTGTCTCCAAAGGGACACAAAATAGGCTTTATAGAATCTATGAGCGAGCCTTGGTTTGAAATAGATACGCAGGATGATTACGATAAAGTGACTAATAGTTCATTTGCAAATGAGGAGTAATAATGTGGGATGTATATCGTGAGGATTGAATCATTATAAAGCCAGGTACTATTTGGATTACTGGACTGTCCGGATCGGGCAAAACAAGTTTAGGTGCCAGCCTGCTACAGGCACTGGAATTGCGGGGTATTCTAAATGTGGAATTGCTCGATGGTGATGAAACGAGGAAGCGATTACCTCAGACTTATGGTTATTCTAATGAGGATCGCAAAACAGTGGGTTTGCTAGTGAGTAAGTTGGCTAGTGATTGTAACAAAAGAGGCAATATAGCTATTGTATGTGCAATTTCGCATGTCAAACAAACACGTGCTCAGATAAGAGAGCATCTTGGTCCGGATTTTGTCGAAGTTTACCTGGATTGTCCGGTAGAAGTTTGTGCTGATAGAGACATTAAGGGGCACTATCAGAAGGCTTTAGCAGGAGAGTATGAGAATTTCATTGGCGTTACAGAACCGTATCAGGTATCCGATCAACCTGAATTGATACTAGACACAGTGAATCAATCTGTGGATCAATGTACTGATATTCTTCTTGACTACATCTTGAAGTTTTTTGCTTTGTAATGACCATATGAGTATAGCGACAAGTTCGTTTCAAAGGAGACTCACATATATTCTCCGTTTATCGATAGGCTTTACACTTTTTTTCGTTGTGAGGATTCTATATCCTTTAATTCGTATTCGGATTGGGCTGCTTAATTATGCGCGAATAGGACATCTGGCAACCAATACTGAATTATGTA
>DFQC01000028.1 GCA_002377585.1 Anaerolineales bacterium UBA3499
TTCTTCAAGTGTTTGATTAGTATCGGGATGAATATAGTCGGGGGATATCTCAGCTAAACATAAGGCCACAAAAGCGCGTTCCAGTATCTCATTGTCAGGTATACGTCTATGACCTAAGGTAATGATTTCATCATTGAATAACATTATATCAATGTCAATGGTTCGAGGCGCAAATGGATTGCTGGTTTTATCTCTGCCTAGACTCTTTTCAATATGTTTTATTCCATTATCATACAGACTTTTTGCAGTTAGCGAAGTTTCTAATATCACTGCTGCGTTTAAGTAATTGGGTTGTTCAATATCACCTAATGCTATGGTTTCCCATACACTGGAGGCAATCATTATCGATCCATAGTTCTCTAACATGACTACTGCAGTAGGAAGATTGTGATCTGGAGAGATATTGGATCCGAGAGAAAGATAAGCTTGGTTCATTGCTGCTAAGATTGTGTTTTGCTGCGTTCTATAGTTATACCAACTGATTTTGCGAATCGTAGGGCAGTTGGCTTTTGTACGTTGACAGATACAGTTTCCACCTGTTGAGACTTTAGACAGATAGTAGCTATTTCTGATGCCAATTTTTCTATCAAATAGAATTTTGAACTTTCTACTAATTTGATAATTTCTTTTGTAATAGTGCGGTAGTTCGCTGAGTCTGAGATGTCGTCAGATGCAGCAGCTGGACGACTGTCAACATATAAGACTACATTGATTAGTACATCCTGAAGATTCTTGCGTTCGTCAGGGTTGATTCCTATAATAGCCCTCAAATGAAGGTCAGTAATTTTTATGCGGTCATATTTTAACATTATTGATTTCCGCCATATCGTTCTCCTCCATCTACCGTTATATATTCAGCAGTTATGTAATCTGATTCTACAAGAAAAATAACTGCACGTGATACATCATCAGGTTTGCCCCAGCGTTTCAAGAGTGTTCCAGAAGCTATTCTATCTCTTGTTTTTTGAGAATAATCGTCTGGTGATAGTACTGGACCGGGTGCTACAGCGTTGACTCTGATGTTAGGAGCGAAGTCAACTGCTAGTTGTCTGGTGAGAGCCATTAATGCTGCCTTGCCGACTGAGTGAGCAGCATATCCTCGGCGAGGTAACCAGGCCATGAGATCAACAATGTTGATGATAACGCCAGAGCCAGCAGTCTGCATTATTGGTGCAATTCTATTACAGCAGTTGAAAGAACCTTGTATTAACGTGTTGGTTACTTTGTCCCAATCTTCTTTTGAATTAGTAGGCAGTTTGGTTTTTGCAAACAGTGATGCTGAGTTTATTAGAATTTGAATCGGTCCAAGTAGTTTTTCTGATTGAGATATCATGCGCGATACTTCGGTCTGGTTAGCTACATCGGCTTTTTGGGCGATGGCACGTACTCCTAATGTTTCAGCTTCATCCACTGTAGTTTGTGCCCTATCTTTGGATTGATTGTAATTGACAATTACATCAGCCCCTCTTTGAGCTAATTCCATAGTAATTGCCTTACCAACTCTATGTGCTCCACCTGTAATGAGAGCTACTTTACCTTCGATATTCATGATTTGTTGTGATTGTGGAGTGCCTTCCATATACGTTCTGGAGTGAAGGGGAGTTCTCGCACTCGGACACCTACAGCATCATAGATTGCATTTGCCACTGCTGGAGCTACGCCATTCATAGGTATTTCAGCTACTGCTTTGGCACCATATGGTCCATTGGGTTCATAGCTCGGTACTAAAATTGATACTAATTCAGGCATTTCGTCTGCTTGATAGATACGATAGTCGCCAAATCGAGTAACCAGTGAATTGCCATTCGCATCATATGGCATTTCTTCAGATATCGCATACCCTAAAGCTTGAACCATTCCACCATCTATTTGACCCTCTGATGTGATGGGATTAATAGCTGTGCCACAATCTACTGTCATTACGAGCTTGATGACGGTGACTTGTCCTGTTTCAGTGTCAACCTCTATTTCAGCGTATTGCACCGCAAATGGAGGCGGTGAATATAGTGACATATGAGATGCTGTTGCCATTATTTGTTGCTGGTTTTCTGTATGTAGGCTATGAAGAGCTATTTCAGACAGGCTCACACTGCTTCCGTTTATTGCGTATACATGTCGATCGTGAATTTTCATATCAGTTACTTTTGTGTCAAGCATTAGTGATGCTCGATTAAAGATTTGTTCGCGTACTTCTATTGCAGCTTTATGAACGGCACCACCAGATATGAAAGTTGTGCTAGATGCATATGCTCCAGTGTCAAATGGGGTGAAATCAGTGTCCGATGAATAAACAAGTATGTCCTCGAGTGGTACACCAAGCGTCTCAGCTGCTATTTGGGCTAACACAGTATCAGATCCAGTACCTAGGTCTGTAGCGCCAACGAGCACGTTAAAACTTCCATCATCGTTTATCTTTATACTTGCTGCGCCCATGTCCAGTCCCGGTATAGCTGTGCCATGCATACAGACTGCCATACCTAGTCCTCGACGTATGTACGGTCTGTCCTCATCAATTTTCCAGGTAATATCTTTCTTTCGAGACCACTCAATTTCTTCTTGTCCTATATTGATACAGTCAGTTAATGCACATGAGGTTACTATCTGTGGCTCAATATCACTATCGTCAATTGTTTCACCTTCTCCTATAGCTCCTGTGATAGGTATTGGATCCCCTTCTTGTACTGCATTGTGTTTCCTAAAATCAATTGGATCTATTTTCATATCTAAGGCTATTTCGTCCATAAGACACTCCAGTGCAAATTCAGCCTGAGGAGCTCCATAGCCGCGGTAGGCACCTGGAATGGGAATATTTGTATAGACTACTTCACCCAAAAATCTCATATTTGGACAGCGATAGGTTGCTAATCCACGCATGCCTGATACGCTGCAGACTGTAAGCCCATGAGTACCATAGGCGCCAGTATTTTCAACTATATGTAAGTCAAGCGCATTTAAAGTGCCGTCATTCATAACTCCGGCTCGATAAGTTAGTGTTTGTGGATGCCGAGAGCGTGAACTGGTAAATTCTAGTTCTCTAGAGTATTCAAAGCGCACTGGTCTACCTGTAGCAAGTGTTAGGTGAGCACATAGATCTTCAATGAGCATTTCTTGCTTACCTCCGAAACCTCCACCCAATCTCGGTTTGATTACTCTGATACGTTTAACAGGCAATTTTAGGAGCGGAGCAATCATCCGTCGTACATGGAATGGGACTTGTGTGCTGCTTCGGATAACTAATCTGTCTTCTTCATCCCAATAAGTGACTACGACATGAGGCTCAATATGACCTTGCTGCACTTGGTGTACTTTATATGTGCGCTCATAAACATGATCTGAATCTGTCATTCCCTGTTCTAAATCGCCAATATTTGCCTTTATTTCAGCGGCCAGATTGCGTTCAGGCGATGCAATTGACACAGCATCAGGCTCATCATGTATTTGAGGAGCATCAGATTTGAGAGCTTCTTCAGCCTCAAATACAGCTGGTAATATTTCGTAATCCACGTCTATATACTTCAACGCTTCCAGCGCAATATCAGATGTTTCAGCTGCTAACACAGCGACCCGGTCCCCAACATATCTGACTTTAGAATCTAAACTCACCTGATCCCATGGAGGTGGGTTAGGATATGATTGACCACCGCTCGCATAAATCACTCTTGGTATGTCAGCATATGTGAGTACTGCATGTACCCCAGGAATTTCTAAAGCTTTGGAGGTGTCTATGTTGATTATTCTGGCATGTGCATGTGGGCTAGTCAGGAGTGCTGCATGCAGCATATTGGGCAATTCAATGTCATCTGTAAATACTGGACGTCCTTTTGCTAGTCTGACTGCATCAACTTTAGGTTCTGGATGTCCAACAACATCTGTTGTTTCAGTAGTTGTAATTGTTGAGATATCAACACGTGGTTCAGTCAACACATTTCCTGAAGATTGTAATGAATCTGGGACGTCTGGTATCTTTGGATCATCAGTGAGGTAGATGTCTTTTGCCGATATACCAGCTCTTTCTATGGGTGGAGGTTTTTCTCCGCGTATTAGCTTGGCTGCTCGTAAGATGGCTTGCACAGGTTTGATGTAGCCTGTGCACCGACATAATACTCCACTTAGTGCGTCACGTGCTTCGATTTCAGTTGGATTATCATTTTTGTCAAGCAATTCTTTTGTTGCTAGTATCATTGCAGGGGTACAATATCCACATTGGATAGCACCAGTATCGACAAATGCCTCTTGGATTGGATTTAGTTTGTGACGATGAGTAATACCTTCAAGAGTTTCAATTGTTTTGCCTTGCACTTGACCTGAGAGCAGGACACAAGTTGGAGATAGTTTGCCATCAATTAGTACTGAACATGCTCCACATTCGCCGGTTTCACACCCGTGTTTTACACTCCACAATCTGTTGCGGCGTAGCACAGCTAATAGTGATTCATTAGGAGTACAAGTTAGTGTGGTGTCGGCACCGTTAAGATTGAAATTTATATCCATTATTGGTTTGATAAGCTTCTTTTGATAGCGCGGATTGTTAAGGTAGTGGCTATTTCAATTCTATATTCTGCACTTCCAAGATAGTCGCTATATTTGTGGTCTGCAGAGTCTTTGATTGCTTCATAGATCACACCTTTTATTTTGGTACTGCTTAGATTGACAATAGATGAGTCTATAGTTTGTAATGCAATTGGTTGTTCACTTATACCAGATATTGCTATGCGTATGTCACTGATGTTGTCTTCTTGAATTACTAAGGCAACTGCAGAACAAACAATGGATTTATCAAGTGGGGTTCGAGATACTCTTTCCAAGCAAGTGTTTACTGATTGTATTGGGATTCTTATTTCGGTAATTATGCTATCGGGATTAAGATCGATGAGTTGTATAGGAAACTCACAAACATTGTCTGGATAACAAATGGCATGCGCTTCTAGAATCATTAGAGCTAAGCATAATTCTGGTGAGCTTTTGACCGACAACAAAGTTCCGCTTACGCTGGCCAAATTACGTAATCCGCGATGTGTGGCTATTTGCGCGGCGTATGACAGGATTCCATTAGCATATTTCTGTATAGGTTCTGCATTGACGAGTTCTTGCAGGCTAGTAAGAGAACCTACCTGTATAAAATTGTTTTCGTCTGTATTGATGTAAGACAGGCCTATTTGACTCAGATCAATTGCAGCTTCCCATTTGCGTTCATGCAGTGGGATTGGGTATGTGCCCAACAAGACCGGTTGACTGCGAATGTTTTTGCGTGCCAGAAGTTCGGACGCTTCCTCGATATTTGTTGGGCGGTGATATTCTCTTAAGGCCATAATTACATTTGTTATGTTATTAGCGACTTATTTCTTAGATTCTAGCATGTTTTATCTATATGCTCTATATGCTAGTATTTGTCGTGCAGCATTGTGTCCAGGATATCCAGAAACTCCACCTCCGGGGTGCGATCCCGATCCGCACATGAACAAGCCATGGATGGGAGTTTTGTAATTACCGTAGCCTATAGTTGGCCGCATTGAGAACAGTTGGTGAGGCGATAGTTCCCCATGGAATATGTTCCCTTGCGTTATACCCAATTTGCGTTCAATGTCAACGGGTGTCAAGATTTGCTTGTGCATAATTATATTTCTTATGTTAGGAATATAATGTTCAAGGGTTGATATTACTGTTTCTCCAAAGTTCTCACGTGTGGTTGCATCCCAGCCTTCTTTAAGGTCATAAGGTGCGTATTGCACAAAGATTGACATAACATGTTTGCCTGGAGGAGCTAAGTCGTGATCTAAAATTGATGGTATAAGTATGTCTAAATATGGTTCGCTAGAGTAATTTCCGTATTTGGCTTCATCGTAGGCTTTTTCTAGGTAGCTTATGGATGGGCTGATTGATATTGCACCTTGTAGGTGATCTCCAGGATTGGGCAAGCACTTAAATACAGGTAATGAACTCAGTGCCAAATTTACCTTGCCTGAAGATCCTCGGGATTTATATGAAGTTATGGCTGCAATAAATTCGTCAGACAAATCACTACTATCCATCAAGTTTAGAAAAGTACGTTGGGGGTCGAGGCTCGAAGCAACACATTTGCTTTTGATAAAGGTGCCATCAGCAAGTGTCACAGCTGAGACACTACTGTTGTGGCATACAATCTGTTGTACTGGACTTGAACATCGGATTTCGGCACCATATTCTGTCGCAGCTTTTGCGATGGCATTACTGACTGAACCCATACCACCTTTGGGTATGCCCCAAGCACGGTATTTGCCGTCTATTTCACCCATGTAGTGATGTAACATCACATACGCTGTACCCGGAGACCCTGGACCTAGAAAGGTTCCAATGATTCCACTGGAGGAAAGTGTAGCTTTGAGAGGCTCACTTTCAAACCATTCATCGAGAAAATCTGTGGCACTCATTGTCATTAGTTTGACGAAGGTATGGAAATCTTTCGGACCGAGTGAATATAGATGTTTACCAATACGAAGAAGGTCTAATTTCTCACGCCAGTTTGCTGACCATGGATTTGGTGGTGTAACAGTGAGGAGTGGTTTCACCACTTCGGCCATTCTAGCCATCATCGCCATAAATCTCGGATAAGCATCAGCGTCCTTTTGCGAGTGGCGCGAAATTTCTTTGTATGTTCTATCTGGGTCAGTGGATCGGATAAGGTAATTATTGTCGGGGAGTGGAGTAAAGGTAGTATCAAGTGGCAATATTTCCAAACCATGTTTATGTAAGTCGAGGTCGTTGATGATTTTGGTGCTTAGTAAGCTTACTGCATAAGAGAAAACCGAATATTTGAAATCTTGAAATTCTTGTGTGGTTATTGCTGCACCACCTGGATAATCTTGTTGTTCTAGTACTAAAACACTTCTGCCAGCACGAGCTAGGTATGCGGCTGTGACTAGGCCGTTATGGCCGCCTCCTATCACGATGACATCGTATTTCATTTCTATAGAAAACGACGAATTGTAATTTCAGTAGTCATATTGTTAAATGGAGACAAAGTGTATTGATGAGTACTACTGATCGGTCACGCAACCTGTTGAAGCTGAGCTAACTGTTTTTATATATTTGTATAATGTCCCGCATGAAGCTTTATAGGCTGGCTCGACCCATTTGGCCCGTCGCTGCTCGAGTTCGTCATTGTTTACCAATACGTCTATCGAGTTGTCTGATCCGCTTATTACTATTTGATCGCCATTTTCTATAAGTGCCAGTGGTCCACCATTCTGTGCTTCTGGAGTGATGTGTCCGACTATAAAGCCGTGCGAACCACCCGAGAATCTGCCGTCAGTTAGTAATGCAACATGCTGACCAAGTCCTGCTCCAACTATAGCGGAAGTGGGAGTTAACATTTCAGGCATGCCTGGACCACCTTTTGGGCCTTCATACCGAATCACTACTACATCACCTTTGTGAATTTGACTATTTTCGAGAGCGGTTAGCATATCTTCCTCTGATTCAAATACGTTTGCAGGCCCCTTAAAGGTGTCGCCTTCTTTCCCAGAAATTTTAGCAACTGCACCTTCAGGAGCTAGGTTCCCATGCAGTATTTGGATGTGGCCAGTTTGCTTGATTGGATTGTCCAAAGCTCTAAAGATTTTTTGATGTTTAGAAAGTGGGGGTACTTCGGCTAGGTTCTCTGCTAATGTGCGCCCAGTAACTGTCATACATTCTCCGTGCAAGAGTCCGTGCTCGAGCAGATATTTCATTATTCCAGGTATCCCACCGACTTTATGTAAATCTTCCATTACATATTTGCCACTCGGTTTTAGGTCTGCTAGGTAAGGTGTTTTATCACTTATCTTTTGGAAGTCATCAATAGATAATGGTACATTGGCAGCGCGTGCTATTGCCAATAGATGTAGGACTGCGTTAGTTGATCCACCAAGGACTGTAATAGTGACGATGGCATTTTCGAAAGCAGCCCGAGTCATTATATCTAGTGGCTTGATATCTTGCTGGAGTAGGGCGAGAATTGCATTTCCAGACCGGTAACATTCCTGAGATTTTTCAGGGTCTTCTGCTGGTGTGCAAGAGCTAAATGGAAGAGACATGCCTAATGCTTCAATGGCTGATGACATAGTGTTTGCAGTGTACATTCCACCACAGGCACCGGGACCGGGACATGAGGCCTTGACTATGGCCTTGCGGGTCATTTCATCAATGCTGCCGGTCAAGTGTTCACCATAACTTTGAAATGCCGAAACAATATCTAGAGGTGTATCAGCATGACATCCTGCCTTTATCGTGCCTCCATAAACCATTATCGATGGACGATTTATTCTTGCTATTGCAATCATACAGCCAGGCATATTCTTGTCACAACCCGGTATAGAGATATTAGCATCGTACCACTGGGCACTCATTACAGTTTCGATTGAGTCTGCTATGATTTCACGTGATTGAAGAGAGTAACTCATTCCTTCGGTACCCATGGAAATACCATCACTAACACCAATAGTGTTGAAGCGCATGCCAACCATACCAGCTGCATCCACTCCTTTTTTGGCCTCAGATGCTAGATCGTTGAGATGCATGTTGCATGTATTGCCTTCATACCACATACTGGCTATTCCAACTTGAGGTTTATCCATATCAGCCTCAGTAAGGCCGGTACCATATAGCATGGCTTGTGAACCACCCTGTGACTTAGGTTGGGTAACGCGAGCACTATATTTGTTTAGCTTCATTTATAGTCTCCATAACTAGATTGATGTCCCAAATGGAAGTGAATTTATGGTGATACGCTTACATTTTCTGGGTTAGAAAAGCTTATGTAGCATTCATGTTACCAGATGATTTGAGGTTAATCAATTGCCTGGATAAATTCTGGCTTGAATGGTACCGGAATTGTCAACCCAAGCCCTCGACATTCGAGGTGTATTGAATGCACACCCTAAATTGCCTTTGTGGTCAATCATTATTAATCCTGCATTCGAAGTAGTACGCTTGTGTAAAACACGAATAGCTTCGCTAGCAGCACTTTCAATAGAATCTTGAGTTGCTGTTAGGTCGCAGGCAAGTTTACTGAGCACCACTTTCATTATTGCTTCCCCATGCCCAGTTGCAGATACACTTGCTGTAGCATTATCAGCATATGCACCCGATCCAACTAGTGGTGTGTCACCAATACGACCAGTTGCTTTATTTTTTGTTCCTCCAGTTGATGTGCCAGCCGCTAGATTGCCATAATTATCAAGCGCTACGCATCCAACTGTACCAAATTTGTGAGAGTTGCTTATTTGTTTGTTCCATATATCGCGCGTGTAATCAGTGATGAACCAATCAAGTTCGCACTCTTCTAGATTTAGGTTTTGGCCAAATTGTAGAGCACCTTGTCCGCCCAAAATATTATGCTCACTATTATGCAATATTTGAATTGCTAGACTTATAGGATTGCGTATTTGAGTGACCCCAGCTACAGCACCGATGTTTAGATCATCTCCATTCATGACAATTGCATCCATTTCAACAAAGCCATCTTGATTTAGGTATGATCCACGTCCTGCATCGAATACAGGATTGTCCTCGAGTAGTCTTATAGAATGTTCTATAGCCATCAACGAGGTTCCACCTTGATCAAGTATTTTCCATCCCGCTTCAATTGCTTCTTGGCAGCCAGAGATATGAGCACTGATATGCTCATCAACAATTTCTCCGGCACCTCCATGAACAATGATTTTCGGTCTCACAGCGCAGTAGTCTACTACAAATTGCTTGTGTAGTATAGGTTGCTTTTAGTAATCACAGTTATAATCATTTATTATGTTTGATAAGCCTAATCATAACGTGATAATTAGTGCAGCTGATTTAGCTCGTGGACAACGGTTTGGTGACATTCAGTGGGATAGTCATGGCAAAACATTGGCATGGCTCCAGAAGAAAGGAGCTGATGCTGTAATTGTGGTTAGAGAGTTTGATACAAATAAATATCTCTATAGCCAGATACCATGTGGAGGGGCAGGCGTAAATTATGGTGGAGGTGACTTCACTATTGCGCATAGGCAGGTGTTGACAGTCTGTGACAATGAGTTGTGGAGTACAGGATTGTTAGATGGTGAAAGAGTACTCGTTGCTGAATCGGACGGAATGATTGCATCGCCAACTGTTAGTTCTGATGGGAGGTATGTGGCATATGTAGTAAGTGGAAGGGATACTGACGAAATAGTTGTGAGTCAATTAATTGGTAGTGGTGCATCGGTAGTTGTTTCTAATGATTATGAGTTTTATATGCAGCCGAGTTGGCATAAATCTGGGGAGTATATGGCCTGCGTAGGTTGGAATTCCCCAGAAATGCCTTGGGATGGGTCAGAGTTGCAACTTATATGTATTGATTCCGACAAAAATGGTTTACGGCAATCTAATAAAGTAGTTCTGGCTGGAAGTAAAGACATTGCTGTTTTTCAACCCATATTTTCGCCTGATGGTCGATGGGTTGCTTATGTAAGTGATGTGACGGGATGGGGAGAGTTATATTTGTATGATATATATAACTCCGAGAACAGACAGTTGACTAGTAGTGCATCTGAGCATGCAAGACCTGCATGGGGTCAAGGTATGCGGACCATTGCTTGGAGTGTTAATAGCGAGGCAATATATGCTCTGCGTAATGAGAATGCGGTGATTAGGCTATGGAAATATGGTATAGATGGTACTGGCTCTGAAGTTATCTGGGACAGCAACTATACTGATATTACTGCTATAGATATATGTCCAAACGAGGACACAGTAGCATTTCTGGCGTCTGGGTCAAAGATTCCTGCAAGTATAGTAACTTTAGAATTAAATAGTAGTAATGATGTGGAAGTGATTGCGCGTGGGCAAGATTTTTCTATTTCTGATAGTAAGTTGTCTTCACCTAAATCTGTGCAATGGAAGGGTAATGATGAAGCTATTGTCTATGGACTATATTATCCTCCCATGATTGAGGCAAGCGGTTTGCCCCCTGGTATTATTATGGTGCATGGTGGTCCCACAGGACAATCAACAGCATCTTTTGATCCAAAGGTTCAATTTTTTACCAGTAGGGGCTATGCAGTGTTAGAAGTAAATTATCGGGGTAGTACTGGATATGGACGTGATTATATGCTAGAAATGCGCGGGGAATGGGGCAGGATTGATCGTGATGACCTGATTAGCGCAGCGCATTTTTTGGTCGAGGAACAGTTGGTAGATCCAAATCGTATAGTAGCTATGGGTGGTAGTGCAGGAGGGGCAACCGTATTGTTAGCATTAGTTCATAGTAATGACTTGTTTGCTGCTGGAGTTTGTAGTTATCCCGTGACTGACATGATAGGTCTCACACAAGATACTCATAGATTTGAGCGTCACTATTGTCACAATTTGATTGGTGCCTATCCAGTCGATAAGGATATTTATCGTCAGCGTTCCGCTATTTTATATGCAGATCAGATTACTGAACCCATAATTATATTTCATGGTAGTGACGATAAGGTTGTGCCTATAGAGCAATCTATTGGTGTAGTAAAAAGTCTAAGAGAGCGTGACGTACCACATGAATTTCATGTATTTGATGGTGAAGGTCATGGCTGGCGGAAGGAAGACACTATTACTAAGTATTTTACTGCAGTAGAGCAGTTTTTAGATAAACATGTGAAAAACGTAGACAATTAAATCTAAATAGATGAGCTAAACTAGCTGCCTTAATTGTTCTAAGGTTATATTTCCCCCACTCATAATAATTGCTACGCGTTTTCCTTGCAATCTTTCTCTTAATTTAGCTGCAGCAGCTAATGATGCAGCTCCTGAAGCTTCGACCAGGTTATGGGTTTTTTCAATTCCTAGAATAACTGCATCAACTAGTTCTTGCTCGGTCACTAAAACAAAGTCATCTAGATCATCCTGTAGTATTTTTTGAGGTACATCAAATGCGGTGCGTGTGGCCAAACCCTCTGCAAATGTCTCCATTTTGGCTTCTACAGGTTTTTGTTCTTTCCATGATAGATAGGCGGCAGGTGCTGCTGCTGCCTGTACCCCTATAATTTTAACTAGTGGGTTTATAGCTTTTGCAGCTATACAAGCTCCAGCAGCACCACTGCCGCCTCCAATTGGCACTATGATTACGTCTATGTCTGGACGGTCCTCCAGTATTTCTAGAGTATAGGTACCGACACCAGCTATAATTAGTGGGTCATCACCTGATGACAGGTAATGAAGACCTTCTTTTTCAGCGACTTTCTCGATATGTTCGCGACAATCGTCAAAGTCATTTCCGACAAACCGGACCTCTGCACCTAAATTTTGTGTTGCTTTTACTTTAGCCTCATTGGCACCATTAGGCATTGCTACAATAGCAGGCACGTTGAATAGGTGGGCTGCATACGCGACACTTTGACCATGGTTTCCAGTAGAAGCAGTTATTACACCAGTATTGTTGTTATTGGCGTGGAAATTGGCCATGAAATTCACGCCTCCGCGCACTTTGAATGCACGTATGGGTAGATGATTTTCATGCTTGACCCATATTTCTGTACCCAATTCTTTGCTTAAGGTAGGATACTGATAAATTGGTGTGGGCTTAAGGTAAGGAGCAATTGTTCTTTGAGCCTGCAATATATCTTGAAAAGTCGGAATGATCATTGTTGTAATTCTTGAAGGCGTTTGGCAAGAGTGTCGCGAGATGCTCTATGCTCCGTTAATCTTTGTCGTTCTTTTTCGACTACATTCTTAGGTGCTTTGTCTGCAAAAGGGCTGTCTAATAGTTTCTCCAATCTTTCTATCTGGTTTTCTAGGGTGTCGATTTCATTTTCTATGCGAGCTGTTTCTGCTTCTGTGTCGATATTTTCATTTGTATCTAAGTAGATTTGAGTGGTGCTTACAACTAATGATATATCCGTTGACGTTGAGCTGTCATCGACTGATTTGATCTCTATACGGTCAGACTCAATTTTTGCAAGGGATACTAGTATATGTTGCTGCTCGGAAATCATTTCATAATGGTCTGATGTTATTATAGTAGCCCCTATTCTTTGTGTGTTTGATATGTTATGTTCAGACCTAGCATTTCTGATTGTACGGATTATTTCTGCTAAGTGATTGAAATTGGCAACGTCATTAGGTGCGTCTGATACCTGCCCAGATGGCCATGGAGCGATAATGAGTGCTTCCGGCCACCCATTTTCTGGAACAAAACGTTCCTGACATGTAGATTTGAGCTGCTGCCATATTTCTTCAGTTATAAATGGAACAAATGGGTGCAACAAGCGTAAGGTTTTGTCAAGGACATCTACTAATATTCGCAAGGTTGTTTCTGTAGTGCGCGAATTAACAAGCTGAAGTTTTGAGATTTCTATGTACCAATCTGCATATTCTCCCCAGATAAATTCATATGCTGTAGTTCCTGCCTGTCCATATTGATGTTGCTCAATCAATCTAGTGCAAGTTTCGCAAGTTTGGTCTAAACGAGCTAGAATCCAGCGGTCTGCTAATGAAAGTTCATTATGGGACTCATTATATGGTATTGCATTTATTTTGCCGATAACATAGCGTGAGGCATTCCAGATTTTGTTGGCAAAGTTCCTGTTTGCTTTTACACGGTCAATACTTAGATTCATATCGTTGCCTGGAGTAGACCCGGTGAGTAAAGTGAAGCGTAATGCATCCGTGCCGTATTCATCCATGACTTTTAGTGGATCAATAACATTTCCAAGAGTTTTACTCATTTTACGACCTTGTTCGTCGCGTACTAATCCATGCAGATAGACCTGTTTAAATGGTACTTGGCCAGTGAATTCGATACCCATCATAATCATGCGTGCTACCCAGAAGAATAAGATGTCATAGCCCGTTTCAAGCATTGTAGTTGGATAAAAGTATTTTAGATCATCAGTTTCTTCAGGCCATCCGAGGGTAGAGAATGGCCATAGACCAGATGAGAACCATGTGTCAAGGACATCCTCGTCTTGTGTTAGAGTGATGTCTTCACCTAGTTTTTCGTATGCTTCTCGGTATGCTTCTTCTTCGTTGTGTGCACAAAATATACTTCCGTCTGGTGCGTACCATACAGGTATACGATGTCCCCACCAGAGCTGTCTCGATATACACCAGTCTCGAATGTTTTCTAGCCAGTTAGAGTAGGTCTTTTCAAAACGGGCTGGTGTGATGACAATACGCCTATCTTTAACTGCCTTCAGAGCGGCTTCAGCTAATGGTTGTATGCTAACGAACCATTGTGTGCTAATCATTGGTTCTACAATTTCTCCTCCGCGTTGAGTTCTGGGTACATTCAGCATGTGCGGCTCTTCTCGGTCTGTGAGGTTAGCATCCCTCATGTCAGACCATAATTGTTTGCGGGCTTCAAACCGATCAAGGCCAACATATGGCCCACCAACTTCTGTTACCTTGGCATTACGATCAAGCACTGATATGACGGGAAGATTATGCCGTTGTCCAATTTCATAGTCGTTAGGGTCATGCCCAGGCGTTATTTTTAGTGCTCCTGTACCAAATTTTTGATCAACGTACTCATCAGCTATAACAGGTATTTCTCGTCCAATTATTGGGACTAATGCGGTCCGTCCTACAAATTGTAGATAACGCTCGTCCTCAGGATGTACCGCTACTGCTGTATCACCTAGTATGGTTTCTGGTCTTGTGGTTGCAACTGGAATATATTCGTCACTGTCCTTAAGCGGGTATTTGAAATAGTATAGTTTTGCTGGCTCTTGGCTATATTCGACTTCTAGATCGCTTACAGCTGTTTTGAGTCCAGGCGACCAGTTTATTAATCGAGGTCCTCGATAAATCAATCCTTTCTTATAGAGAAGTACAAAAGCCTGCCGTACAGCGAGTGATAGGCCTTCATCTAATGTGAATCGCTCTCGGTCCCAATCGCAGGATGCTCCTAAGCGGCGGAGTTGATTGGTTATTTTGCCTCCATATTCATGTTTCCATTTCCAGGCGCGTTCAAGGAAGTTGGTGCGTCCAATTTCTTCGCGGTTGGTCCCTTCATCGGCTAGGGATTTTTCAACTTGCAATTGTGTAGCAATGCCTGCATGATCTGATCCTGGTATCCACAATGTGGACATTCCACACATTCGATGGTAACGAATCATGAGGTCTTCCATTGCTACGAACATAGCATGCCCTAAGTGTAATTCGCCGGTCACATTGGGTGGGGGAATTGCAATAACATAAGTAGGTGTATTGGGGTTGAAGTCTTCATTTTGGGGTTGGTTGTGAGGCTTAAAATAGCCTTGTTCTTCCCACCAATTGTAGAGTCTTTCTTCCGTGGATTTGAAGTCGTAAGTTTTAGGAATGTTGTTCATAGCAGTACACTTTATCTATAATAATTGTCATTTGTTATGCATAGGACAGACTCTGTCGCACACTTATTTTTGTAGCTGTGCGTGCAGGCCAGAGAGAAGCAAGTATAGCAAGCACAATTACTGCTCCTAACCATATCAATGCGGCTATCCAATTATAATAAAAATCAAGGTCCATTTTGAGCATTACCTGTCCGAGTTGTCGTGAAATAGGTTGAGCTATCACAAATGCAATAGGTACTGACAGTATCCAGCTGACTATACCTTGTGCTAGTCCTTCCAAAAGAAACATGTTTATGATTGTGTTAGAGCGTGCACCGATGGCACGCATTACTCCTATTTCTCTAGTACGTTCAACTACACTAATGGACAGAGATCCCATCAGTCCTAGTCCACCAACTATAGCTACTAGTGTAGCTAGCATTAAGAGCATTTGGGTCACAGTACTGAACTGAAAAAGAGCATACTCTTTTTCTTCCTCTGTAGTACTTGTCCCAAAAACACTTACTCGCATTCGTCTGTCTTCATATAGATCTTGCAGCTCTTCCTTGACATCTATTGCTGATTGGGGGTCAGTAGACGTTGTGCGTATAAGTAAATCCGTTCCATACTGGAACTTTTTGGTCGAGCGATATACTGCAGATAGTGGTGCATAAAGTGGGTCAGGTTCTCCTACTTTACGGAATACCACTTGGAAAATACCTACAACTTGCCACTCATCGCTGCCGAGAACATCTAAATCTAGAGTAATGATATCTCCAACATCTATATTATTGTCAGTAGCTAATTCTTTACTTATCACAACAACGTTACCATCTTTTGGTTGTAGCCAGCGTCCTGACAACATAGTAGGACGATACATTTCCTCTGCTACAGGTATGCCCACTAAGTTAGAAGCTGACCCTACGTCACGTGCAACCTGTCCCGATCTTAACACTGAAGCTGCATGACTGTACCACATAGATGCTCGTGCTACTCCTGGGACAGAGTTGGCTAGGTCAATAACTCGAGAAGATCTTTGGTCCCACACAAAGATCAATCGGAGATTATATCCGCGTCTATCCATATCTTTTGATACAGTAGTAATTAGTGATTTCGACAAACTCATCACCATGATGAACATTGTACCGGCAGCTACTAGCACCAATTGGGTCAAGATTAGTCTGCCTTTACGACGAAACATGTTGCCTATAGCAAGAGTTTGTGGCGGAGTTAAGTACTGTTGACCGACTCTTTCTATCCATTTGTCAACCCAATCTCCTCCATATTGTCCACTTCCCAGTCCGTAACTAGCAATGGCCTCTCTGACAGTTATGGCAGCTCCATGTATTACAGGCCATAGGGCTGCTAGGACTGGTACAGCTAGGGCTGCTAGTAGTTGATACACTGCCGCTGATTGGGATATGCGGAATATTTCGTGATCTATATTGAAAATATTCAGAAACCATTGGCTTCCTCCAAAAGCTATTGCAGCACCTAAAGGCAATGATATTGCTAATGCTAGGATTCCATAAACTAAAACGCCACCAAGATATAACTGGATGATTGTGCGACGTTGGCCACCTATCGCTTTGATTATTCCTATTTGATTAGTTTGTTCAGTTACTATTGCAGTCATAGTATTAGTCACCAATACTACGCTCATAAAGAGTGATGCCACTGCCAATATTTCCATGACAAGTACTACTCCATCCAAAAACATCTTCCCCCAATGCTCATCAGGTTTTTGGTAAAAAGTAGCCCCGACCGAAATTTGTTCTTTACTCAGTTGATCTTTGATCTCAAACGCCATTTCTTCAGAGTTCATTCTACTGAATGGTGAAACTCGTACTTTTAGATTGAAGTACGCACCTTCGGGTATTCCTAGTCGTTCAAGACCTTGGGGATTCATAAAAAACAATGCGTCCCCACCAAAAGATGGTGGTTCAACAAAAGGATGTCTTATCATGCCATTTATGGGTAGCCATCGGGCAGTGCCGTCGGCGAGCTCTATTTGTACTTCGTCTCCGATGTTAATGCCATAGTATTCACTAGCTGTACGTTCAATTCCTAAAGTGTTTTTCGTCGGCCACTCGCCTTCTATCAGAGAGATTTGGTCATAAGTTTGTTCATTATAGTCAGGTCGAGTGGCCACCATTCCTGGTTGCCATTTATCTTCTGATGTCAGTTTGTAACGTAATCCAATTTGGTTTGTAATATCTACTGATAAAACGCCGTCGATTTTTGAAAGTTGATCAGCCATGTCTTGATCTAGGTGTTGGAATGTAAACATATTAATATGTGATGGGTAGGTCGATGCATGTGAAATATCCATCTGTGTATACAATTGATCGTTCATGCCAAAAATCGCACCGACGCAGAATACTCCAGCAGCTACACTCATTATTACTAGTAGAGTGCGCGATTTGCGTTCCCAGAGATCATGCCATAGTTTGCGCCACAGCACATTCATGTGATTGGCACCTTGATTGTAGAGGATTCGTCACGCGCAATGCGACCGTCGTCCATTTCTATTGCTCTAGGAACTCTGCTAGCTAACATCTGATTATGGGTTACCATAATGATGGTTTTTCCCTCAGATGATAACCTAAGGAAAATGTCGAACACATCATCCGCAGTACTTGTATCTAGATTTCCAGTAGGTTCATCAGCTACTAGTAATGGTGGATCGTTAGCCAGAGCACGAGCAACAGCAGCTCGCTGTTGTTGTCCTCCTGAAACCATATTAGGCAATTTATGTAATTGATCTCCTAGACCGACTAATTGAAGCAGTTCGGAAGCACGGTTCTTGCGTTCGTTGCGTGGAAGTATGCCAGCAAAATCCATTGGTAAGATTACGTTCTGTAAGAGACTAAGTGCAGGCAGCATTTGAAAGAATTGGAATATAATCCCTACGTTTATGCCTCTCCATGCAGCTAGTTCGTTCTCAGTCATCGAGTTGACATCTTGGTTGGTAACTAGCACTGCGCCAGACGTGGGGAAATCTATTCCGGTAATCATGTTTAGTAATGTAGATTTTCCGCAACCAGAGTGCCCAACGATGCTAACAAATTCACCTGATTGTACTTCTAGACTAAGGTTTTTTAATACAGGTATTACCGCATCCCCTACATTAAATGATTTGTTGACATTATGTAGCTGGACCACATAATTATTGTTAGAATGGATGTGACTATTTGTATTGTTTCTTTCATTAATATTAGTCATGGCTATGATTTTACCAGAAGGGCAAGGTAGCTTGTGTTAGACCATTGTTAAACATAAAATGTAGATTGGTTATTGTTTGTGAATTCTGTATAGGGTCATACGTGGTTATAATCCATGGTCTGCCAGTAATTATTGGAATAAGGATCTGAATGATGGATAGCAGCTCGATGCACAAATGGAATAGTGATACTGGTCTAAATCACTTTGAGAAAATATTATGGATGATTGTGAATTGGATTAACAACCATTGGTTTCCTTCCTGGACCGATAGTAATTTATCTGTAGGACATTTTAATCCTGTGATAACTCAAGATAGTTGGGATGAAACTTATGAGACTATGACCTCGCCATCCCGTACATTAGCTCAAATATTCATGCTGAAGTTACCTTGGCAGGAGATATACTCAGAGCTGGGAAATATTCATGTACTTGATATAGGGTGCGGCTCTGGCAACAATGCGGCACGTTTACTTCGATGGTCAGGGGGTATGATTTCTACTTATGTTGGCATGGATTTGAAACGGCACAATAACTGGGACAAAGTTGTCGATAAATTCTCTGTTTCATCCTTTTTGGAAACCGACGTAGCTGATATAGCAAACTGTTTTAAGGTTGAAACTAACTTTATTTTTTCCCAAAGCTCTATTGAGCATTTTACAGATGATATAAAGTTGTTTCATGACATATATACATTTGTCAGGCAGAGATCCAAGCCTGTTATACAAGTGCACTTGCTTCCATCAAGCGTAGGACTAAGTCTATACAGGTGGCATGGTGTACGTCAGTATACTCCACGCACAATTTCTATGCTGACTAAAATATTTAATGATTGTTCCTACGCACGTTTGTATCCTCTCGGTGGTAAAAAGTGTAACATTGCACACGTTGCATTACGAAGGTTCCAGCAAAGGTCTAGTATAGATGCAGGGCGTACGAAGGTGTTACAAGATGAATATGCTGACAAGGTGCGTGAGGCAATTATGTTTGATTCGGAGGATTTACACCCACGACCTGCATTTTATGCTCTTGTGATACATTCGAACTGGTCAAGGAGAATGTTCTGATGGACTTGGAAATGTATAACTTTGAATCAGAAGAGATAATATCTGGTATTTCCGAGTGGGCAGCTATTGAGAGCCCTACTTATAATGCGACTTCTGTCAATAAAATGATGGATGTGGCAGAAAGTTTTATGAGCGATATAGGAGCAGATATCGTTAGGATACCAGGTTCAGGTGGTTATGGTGATGCTCTGCAGGCTAGTTTCAGATTTGAACACGGACCTGAATCGGCTGGAGTACTTATTCTAGGGCATCTTGATACGGTTCATTTGGAAGGCACTACTTCTAAAGAGCTGCCAATCAGGCGAGAAGGTGATAAATTATTTGGACCTGGTGTGTTTGATATGAAGGGCGGGATGTATATGGCCTGTAATGTAGTTAAACAAATATTAAAGGTCAAGAATGATTTGAGTTTGCCAGTATCATTTCTGTTCATACCAGATGAGGAGATTGGAAGTCCAAGCACACGGCATTTGATTGAAGAAGTGGCGCAATCACATAAGTATGTCTTAGTGCCAGAACCAGCTAGGCCTGGCAAGCTAATTACGGGCCGTCATTCTTTTCTCCGTTACATACTACATGTTTATGGTAAGCCCTCTCATGCGGGTGTGGCTATGGGAATTGGCCGAAGTGCTATCAGCGTGATGGCAAAGGTAATTGAACAGGTTGAAGGTTATTCAGACGTAACGAAAGAAATTACATATAGAGTTGGGAATATAAATGGAGGCAATTTTGTCAATGTGATCCCCACTGAATGTCATGCCGAGGTTTTATGTGTTGCGCCTAATAAAGAGGCTGTGAGAGAAATTCAGAATTGTATGGGTGAAATCAAAAGTCCTGATCCCGATGTGCGTGTTGAGGTTGAGACTGGTCCGATACGTCCTTTGTTTCAGAAGTCGGAGGGCAATATGGAGTTGTTTGAAATTGCAAGAAAGATAGCTGTTGATTTGGGCCTAAAGTTGGGTCACGGTCAATTTGGGGGTGGTAGTGACGGCAATTTTACTGGTGCGTTGGGAATTCCGACTTTGGATGGGTTGGGTGTCGAGGGTGATGGTCATCATACAAAAAATGAGCATTTATTGGTTTCATCACTGGTAACGCGATCCCATCTTTTTGCGGGGATACTTGGCGTTTTATCTGATCGTCATGATTAATAGGAATCATATAGAATCGAATATGTTTGCGTCAAAACAGTGAAAACTTGTACCGTCTGGATTGCAAAATTGATGAA
>DFQC01000060.1 GCA_002377585.1 Anaerolineales bacterium UBA3499
TATCCGATGAAGAGTCAAATAACGCTATATCTGAATTGGATAAGTGGATTTTGTCGGAGTTACATCACCTTGTTAAGGACGTAACTGATGCGCTAGAGAATTACGATGCTACTGGTGCTACTAGGCCTATTGAGCGTTTCGTGGATTTATTATCTAACTGGTACGTGCGGCTATCACGTCGTAGATTTTGGAAGACTGAGGATGATAGTGACAAGCACGCTGCTTATGCAACGTTGTATCAGTGCCTGCTTACTGTAAGTAAGATATTAGCTCCTTCTATGCCATTTATATCTGATGCAATTTATCGGAATTTGACCGAATATGAGGTTCTTGCACCAGAATCTGTACATCTTGCCGATTGGCCAGAATATGATCCGGGTTTAATTAATGAAGACCTCAATCGAGAAATGCGATTGGTGCAGAAGCTTGTTTCTCTAGGCCATAGTGCGCGTCAGAGTGCACAGTTAAAAGTACGTCAGCCACTTGCAGAGGTGGTGTTTTGGGCTGGAAGTCATATGAAAGGAGAACTTCTTGAAAGATATTCAAGATTGATCTTAGATGAATTGAATGTCAAACATGTACGATGGCTGGATTCTGCTGATGAGGCTGTAGTTTACACGTTACATCCATTACCTAAGCAGTTAGGACAAAAATATGCGAGTCTTTTTCCCAAAATCAAGGAAGCAATTCATGAAGTGGACACTGCGATAGCAGCAAATAGATTGCTTGATGGTGAAAGTATTGTAATTGATGTTGAATCGGACAAAATAGAAATTTTGCCCGAAGAGATTGAGGTGCGCGTTGAATCTAAAGAGGGTTTTGCTACTGCTGAAGATGGTGGGCTTGTAGTAGGTTTGGTCACAGATTTGACACCCGAACTGGTTTTAGAAGGATTAGCTCGGGAAGTGGTACGTCGAGTGCAGGATTTGCGAAAGTCCAGTGGTTTTGACATTTCTGATCGAATTAGTATTACTTATACTGGAACTAGCAAATTGGTTGACGCCATAGAACAGCACCGCGATTACATTATGGGAGAAGCATTAGCATTGTCATTGGTTTGCCATAAGGATGTGAAGGGGGTAGTCGAAAAAATAGGTGATGAGACTTTGACTCTAAAGTTAGACAAGGATAAATAAGCTAATGATATCTGTGATGGGCAAAAAATTTATGCTCTATGTAGTTGCATTAATAGCAGTTGTTCTGGATCAATATACTAAGCTATTAGTCAGACAAAATATGTCTCTTGGGCAAACTATAGTTGTGCATCCTGCGCTTCGCAACATGTTTGACCTAACTTATACCACCAACACAGGAGTTGCTTTTGGAATGTTCCAAAAGATTGGTCCTGTTGTAAGTGTGCTTGCTGTACTGGTAGTGGCTATCATAATTTATTACAACAATCAGTTGTCTGAAAGAGATACGTGGTTACGGCTAGCCTTGGGCATGCAGATGGGTGGTGCAATAGGAAATAATCTTATTGATCGAGTTTTTCTAGGATCGGTTGTTGATTTCTTACATATTCATTATTGGCCGATCTTCAATGTTGCGGATTCATGTATTACGGTTGGAGTGACAATCATGGTCATATTAATGCTCAAGGAAATGCGTCAGGAGAAACTAGCTCGGCAAACTGGTTCTAATGATTGATTTCAAAGATGTTAGTACATCAAATACTCAGGTAGTTAAGTTCCACGAATCAGATCGAGGGAAAAGATTGGATGTGGCCTTGGTTGAGGGTGCAAAAGGTTTGTCGCGGTCACAAATCCAACGTTTGTTGAGACAGGGCAATATAATTGTTGACGGCATCGTATCCACGAAATCGTCTACTGTCATTCGTGGCAGTGAAAAAGTTATGATTGTCATTCCTCCACCAGTGACTACATCGGTGTCTGCAGAAGATATTCCTTTAGAAATTGTGTATGAGGACAGCGATTTATTGGTGGTTGACAAGCCTTCTGGTATGGTAGTGCATCCTGCATCTGGACACAGAACTGGCACTCTGGTCAATGCTGTGTTATCGCATGACCCACAAATGGCTGGAATCGGGGGAGAGAAGAGGCCAGGGATTGTGCATCGTCTTGACAAAGATACTTCTGGAGTCATAGTTGTTGCGAAAAACGATCATGCTCATAGATTCTTGCAGGCTCAATTCAAAGAGCGAACTGTCGAAAAAAGTTATTTAGCACTAGTGAATGGTATGCCTCCGTCTTTCAATGGTCGTGTAGAAACTGCGATAGGTAGGGATAAAAAATTCAGAAAACGTATGGCTATATACCATGTAAAAACTAGCAAGACTCGATTCGCCGTAACTAGGTACAGTACCGTCGAGAAGTTTAATGAATGTACCTTGTTAGAAATTAAGCCTATAACTGGGCGGACCCACCAAATTCGTGTACACATGTCTTATTTGGGTTGTCCAATTGTTGGGGATTTGCTTTATGGAAACCGTAAAAAGGTTAGCGATTCATTTGGATTGCGGCGACAATTTCTGCATGCGTCTTCTTTAAAGATCGCTATTCCAAGCGGTGATGTTAGGGTATTTAATAGCCCGTTACCCAAAGATCTGGAAAATGTGTTGACCCAGTCAAGAGTGGTGTAAATCGAGGGGTATGATATATGGATATGATTGATCTACGGTCCGATACCGTTACTAAGCCCACTCCCGCTATGCGGGAGGCAATGGCTCAGTCTGATGTTGGTGATGACGTATATGGTGAAGATCCTACAGTGAATCAGCTTCAGGAAATTGCTAGTGAACTTACTGGAAAGGAAGCTGCATTATATGTTGCATCTGGAACCATGGGTAATGTCGCAGCTACTCTTGCTCATACTCGGAGAGGTGATGAAATAATATGTGGTCTTAAATCTCATATATATCGCAATGAACAAGGCGCAATGGCTGCCTTGGCTGGTGTTCAGGCTCGACCGTTAGAAGAAGAACATGATGGCACGTTGAATATTCAGAAAATTGAATCGGCAATACAGACTAGTGATGATCATCATCCTATTACTCGTGTAGTTGCTATAGAAAACACACACAATATGTGTGGCGGTGTACCTATTAGTCCCACATATACTGAGAAGTTGGGCGAACTTGCTGTAAAGCATGGTCTTATATTGCATCTGGATGGTGCTCGGATGTTTAACGCTGCTGCAGCACTAGGAGTTTCACCTAAGGAGATTGTCGGGCCATCTGATTCTGTGTCTATATGTCTTTCTAAAGGTTTATGTGCTCCAGTTGGATCGGTACTGTGTGGTGACACTCATTTCATACATCGGGCTCGTAGGGCTCGTAAGGTTCTGGGTGGCGGAATGCGTCAAGCAGGCGTGTTAGCTGCTGCGGGCATTATAGCTTTGACTGAAATGCCGGGACGATTGATCGATGATCATCAGAATGCTAAATTACTAGCACGACTTTTGGCTGAAGTGCCTGGAATTTCATTGGAAAGAAATTCGGCATTAACCAACATGGTTTATTTCAATTTAGATGCAGGTGCACCTAATTCGGGACATGAAGTCAGTGATTCTCTTAGGCAAGAAGGCGTCTTGCTTGATCTAGTTGGTCCAAGCAATTTCAGGGCTGTAACGCATCATGATATAAATCGTGAAATGGTAGAAATGTCAGTGCATGTTCTGAAAAAAATTGTATCAATCTAACGGGAATTAAACTGGTTGTTCTTGACTTGCAGTTCAAGGCGATGGTATACTGCTTCGCATTAATTGGTCCCGTGGTGTAGCGGTTTAACATGCTGCCCTGTCAAGGCAGAGATCGCGGGTTCGAATCCCGTCGGGACCGCACATATGTTTACATGCCTGGGTATTGTCTGAAGCCCAGGCTGTGTAGTGAGGTTTTTTTTACTTCCACACCAATACTCACAGTTTCTATAGCTTTCATACAATTGTGTGATACTAATGTATAGTTTAATTGTTATACACAATGAAGTTCTTCTCACGAGTTGGGAATGGTCAACAATAATTTTGCATATCTAATACATTTGGGCAGGCATGAAATATGAGTAGAAGATCCGCAAAAATGACGTACAAATCGCTCAAACAGTCAGTTGAAAATGTGTGGGAGAACCGGTTTTCTTCTATTGTGCGCGATAGTATTTTTCAGCGACTTGTTATGGCTAATTTGCTTTGGTCTTTCACTCATTTTGCTTATGTTCTTGTGTCAGGATGGGTTGTATTCTTACTAACAAACTCACCAGCCAAAGTTATTCTCCTAACGTTTTTTCAGTTTTCAGCACTGCCAATAGTAGGACTATTCTCTGGCACATTGATTGATAGGATAGGTAACCGTAAGATAATGATTGTTTCACAGGTTATATATACGTTTATTTATTTGGGTACAGCTCTACTTATTTTCTTAGATAGACTTGAATTTTGGCATCTTGCTGTTGCAGCAGTAGTAACAGGATTATGTTGGGCTATTGATTGGCCGGCGCGTAGGTCAATCCTAACGCATGTGGTTGGAGAAACACGAGTCACAGATGGTTATATAGTTGATTATTCTGTACAGACACTTGGTCGCGTACTTGGTTCAGCCGCGGCTGGTATTGTTACGCAAGCTCTAGGGGAGGCCTGGTCTTTCATGAGTTTTGTAGGACTATCTTTCCTCGCAGTAATTCTGATTAGCGGTTTAGCAAACTATCAATCTGAAAAGACAACTGTGACAGTATCTAGCCATACAAAAATCAGGTTCAAAGAAGTGTGGAATTATGTCAGTCGTAACAATACTATACTTGGCGTGTTGCTAGTCACAATGTGTATAAACTTTTTTGTGGTTCCTAATCGCAGTTTATTTCCAGTCTTTGCTAGTAGCGTGCTAGGTGGTGATGCATTGTATCTTGGATATCTTGCAGTTTCTTACTCGCTTGGCGGCTTTATAGGAATTTTCCTAGCTTATTGGGGCTTAACATATTATGAGAACACCAATTTGTTCATCATCGGCTCATTGCTTCAAGGGGTATCTTTCGCATCATTTGCATTATCCTCCAATTTACTCCTTTCCGTGATTGTCTTATTTTTGGCTGGTATAGGGTCAGCATATTTTGGTACTTTGCAGAGTGAAATACTTCTTACTAACAGTGACAAGAGGATGCGGAATAACGTTTTTGGCTGGCTTGTGGTGGCAATTGGTCTGCAGCCTTTTGGTAGACTGCATCTGACCGCTATCACATCATTATTGGGTGCTAGACTTGCTCTTGGCCTAACTGCTACCATTGCTGTTGTGCTGCTAGCAATAATTGCCTTACGACTATCTGGATTTTGGCAATCAATGTCCAAAATGTCTTCGGATTGAGTGTGTATTTGTACTCATAGAAAACATCAAATAATTACGTTTTGACAGTTGTGTATTTCTAATATATCTTCCAGGCATCAGCATTATTGATACCATCTATGGTATAACTGATATATTCTTGTTAGACAAATTAGTTTGCTTCAGTGTTGCATGTTCGGTGTGACGAATGTTTACATGTTTTGGTTTCGGACATAACAGAAAGACACTTGCGGAGGAAACAAATGACACACACTACGAAGAATTATCGCAGAGTAGACCCTGATAATATACATGATGTTAGATCTAATGCATTAGGTTTGGGTGGTCTCTATACCATAGAGGTAGAACTATCACGTTTAATTGGGCAGTGGATTGCTAGGTTTCCAGAATTTCCTGAGAAGCTTAGTTTAGCGGAGATGGTTTATGAAGAAGCACTACATGCTCAAATGCTCGAAGACAGGCTCTTAGAGTTGAGGACCAATGAAGAAGATTTAGTGCATTTGCGGTCTAGAACCACTCCAGTATTTTTACAGCTTGAGCAGTTAGACGATCCTTACAAGTTTTTGTCGGGATTGTTTAGAGTAGTAAAACCAGCATTACAAGCAGACTTGCGCTCACATCTTGATGCGTGTCCGCCTTATGTAGATACACCGACAATACGTATGCTTCAACGAATATTGCAAGAAGAAGACAAGCACATAGCTACCGGTCTATCTTTATTAGCGGAACGTAACATAGCATGGAGTGATACATTTGATCTTGAATTTGAACTAAGATCTGGTCTGTGGGATCTTAATGATCCCGAAGGTAGTTTTTTGTCAGAATCATTTGTGGGGAAAGAACCTATATCTCTTCCCGTGCCAGTTTGGCCTGCTGCTGTTGAATATCTTTCAACTGATAAACCAATGCCTGATTGGCCTGTTGGACATAAAGAGGAAATGCAGCGCTGTGTTCATGAGTTGGTGTTCAGCGAACTTGAGGCACTTGATATATTTGGACGGTACGTGTATGAATTTAGTGGTTTTCCATGGGCATTTTATGTTGAGTCAGCCCGTTTGTGCTGGGACGAGGCACGGCATGTCGAGTTGCTGTTGAACGTCCTCGAAAGATATGATGGAGAAGTTGGTCAATGGCCTGCAAATGCTCCAGGATATGAAGAAATGGTAAGGTGCACAACTGTTTTAGAAAAAATTATGATGGTCAATGTAATAGCTGAGGGTGAATATAGCACTGACACCCAAACACAGCATCGTGAGGCCTTCAAACAATTAGGCGATGATTTGTCTGCACTTTTGAAAGATTATGAGATGGCAGATGAAATCGTACATGGTCGTTTTGGTATTAAATGGGCTCATTGGCTAGCTGATCAAACTGGCGAAGATTTTGATGATGCTTATACAGCAGCCAAGCAATCTTTAGAGGAGTTTAAAGCAAAATATGCTGATGATTTATCAAGTTCCGACGAATCATCTAATATGTCTTCAATAGTGAATATACCTTTAATTAGACTTGGACCTGAAGAGACTGAAAGTACTAGACTTGTGAATGCGTCTGCTAAGCGTTTGGTTGGGTTCTCAGAAGAGCAAATTTCTGAAATGACGTCTGATGCTAGTGAAATAATAGACGAGAAATGAGACCTATCTGGATTGTATCTTGTTAGGCTAGCATACTTTTCTTGATACGTCTGGGGTCCAAATGGCCTACGCTTCGCCATTGCTCTATACCATCACGACCAAAAAATATAAAAGTTGGCGTTACTTCGAGGTCTAGTTGTTTTGATAGTTCATCTACTATATGGTCTTTGACATTTAGCTTGATGAAGTTTACTGTGTCAGACATAGAGCTTTCTAGCCTGTTCACGACAGGCTCGAGTGCCATACAGGCTAGTCAATATTCCGATTGATATTCAATCAGAGTGGGTTTGCCGGAATCCAGTGCAGTCTTGACAGCATCTGCAGTTGTTAGCAAACTACTAGTTGGTTTTAGTAGTAGTCTTATGGAAATGAATACAGCTACTGAACCTAATACTAAAATTGTGTCTAATAAACTTATACCATCTCTAAATAGTGTTATAGCTATTATTAGCGGAACTGATATTCCGCTAATAATAAACGAACGTTGGTTTATAAATGTCATTTTGACGTGAAAGAGTGGTGCGATCTGAGATGACTGTATACAAAGTGCTGCAGTATATCTTATTCAGAAACTATTACTGTACCTTTCATTCCTGCTTCTAAATGTCCAGCCACATTACAGTAATACTCATATGTGCCTGCTTGGTCCGGAGTGAATGAAATTGTACTCGACTCGCCAGCCTGAAGTAGATTGTCTATGCCAAATTCATCAATTATAAAGTTGTGCTCTAATGCACCATTGTTGACAAACTCTATATTCACTGTTTGGCCTACTGCAGCATTTATGTTGTCGGCATCATACGCTATGTCAGTTGCTGCAAGCGTCATATTTAATGGTTCTGGCGTGCTATTGCAAGCTGCGAGAAATAGAAATGTAGTAGCTACCAATATTTTTTCTACATATGTCATGTGTGAGTCTCCTTAGACACAACTTCAGTAAATCGAATGTTTGATTTGTGAATAATTACACAAAGTAATATAATTATAACATGTAGTGGTCACATTTGCTAGAAGTTAAATAGTTGAAGTTAGTTGAACTATTCACTTTCATTGATAGCAAACATGCTTTGTTGGATTGTGTTTTGGTTATAAAGGGTAAAGGAGTTGGGGTTGGGCAAACTGATGTGTAAATTAAGGTTGTCTATATAGAAATGTTTACTCAGCGTAATATGTCTGGAAAGTATGTTCTTGTAACAGGTGCGACTCGAGGTATTGGCAGGAGGTTTGCAGAGCATATTGTCAGTACAGGAGCAAACCTCGTGGTGGTAGGTAGAAGTGAAGAGCGTACTACAAGTATCGTGTCGAGATTATTAAAGATGAATGGAGCAGGTATGGTGTGTGGGGAAATATGCGATTTGATGTTGCAGTCTGATGTTCGTGATTTGGCTGATCGGTATAGAAATAGATACGGTAGGCTTGATGTGCTTGTAAATAATGCTGGAGCAATGTTCAAGCAGCGTAAGATTACTTGTGAAGGATATGAGCGTACGTGGGCACTTAACCATAATGCATATTTTGCTCTAACTACACTTTTATATGATTTGTTATTGAAAAGTGCGCCTGCTAGGATAGTCAATACCGCTTCGGTTAGTCACAGATTGGGTCGAATATATTGGGATGACTTGCAGTTACGTAAACACCGATATCTCTGGGGGTGGCGATCATATGCTCAGTCTAAGCTAGCCAATGTTTTATTTACTCGTCATTTAGCTCGTTTGAGTAGTAAAGAAGGGGTGACAGTTAACGCAGTACATCCTGGTTGGGTGCGTACTGGCTTTAGCAAAAACAGTGATTTTCTCACTCGTCTTGGCTGGTTTCTAAGCACGCCCATGCAGCGGTCCGATGTTAAGGGTGCCGAGACTCTAGTGTGGGCATCTTTATCCGAGGAGGCAGAAGGTCTAACTGGTCAGTATTTTGTCAATTGTAAATCAAGAGAGCCGTCGATGAGAGCTAAGCGTATGGATGATGCTGCGCGATTGTGGAAAGTTAGCGAAAGTATGATGGATGTTCCTATAATTAGTTAGTGTTTGAAACAAACTAGGCAAATATTATGCGACACATTTGTAATGGTAACAAGGTATGGTAAAACGACTCATAGTGGTAAATGATTTAATGCAAAAGGACTATCAATACTATCTGACAGAACCATCTGGTACAAATTTTCATTCTGAATTTCTGCCTGCATTGTCACCAAAGTTAATGTTGCAAATGGGCATATTTGGAGGCAAATATATGACCGACTGCATTAAAGAATTTCCCTCAGACTGGTTTGAAAATGCACGTTTGTCTCCCCATAAACGTGATCCAAAATTGAACTACTTTGGTGTAAATGCTTCACAGTCATTGAGTGTCTGGCAAGATAAGGGATGGATACATTATGAGGATCCACGCGGATGGTTTCAATGGTACTGTCGCTATTATTTTGGTCGTAGGTGTGTAGACGATGATCGTCAAATTATGCGCTGGCGGCAAATGTCAAGGCATGTGGGACAAATAAGGAAAAATTGTGCATTTGGGGATCTTGATTGCAGGCCTAGACAGCGCCAAGCTTTACTGCATTGGGCGTATGATTCACGAGAAATATAGTGTATATCAATAGGTATTAATTCAATGACATCTAAACCAAAATCAATTTTAGTAACTGGTGCTACTGGTTATGTTGGAGGACGTCTAGTCCCAGATCTGCTTCAATCAGGCTATGACCTGAGAGTTTTAGTTCGAGACCGTAGTGATGTTGTTGGTAGAAATTGGCATAATAAAGTTGACATAGTACAAGCAGATGTACTAAAGCCTGAGACATTGTCGGGTGTGATGTCGGATATAGATGTGGCTTATTACTTAATTCATAGTATGAATGGCAACATCGATTTTGCGGAGCGGGATTTAATGGCTGCTCGTAATTTTGGATTGGCAGCTAAGAGAGCAGGTATTTCCAGAATTATATATTTAGGTGGTTTGGGTGACCGCAATGCAAATCTTTCTAATCACTTGATGTCTCGGCAAGAGACTGGCGATGCTCTTAGGGAGGCAGGAGTGCCAGTTACAGAGTTTCGTGCTGCTGTAATTGTTGGTGCTGGAAGTATCTCTTTCGAAACCATTCGTTACCTAACAGAGCGTGTTCCTGTGATGATCTGTCCTAGTTGGGTTTATACCTTAGTACAACCTATTTCTATTATTGATGTAATCTCCTATCTTACCTCAGCTCTGACACATTCGAATAGTGTTGGCAAAATTATCGATATTGGCGGTAGTGATGTGCTAACTTATGGAGAGATGATGACGCAATATGCGAAGCTCCGCGGATTGATTAGAATATTGTGTCCAGTTCCAGTGCTTACACCTACTCTGTCTTCTTACTGGGTCCATATTGTTACTCCGGTGCCTTCCACAATAGCTCGTCCTTTGATTGAAGGGCTGCGTAATACGGTTGTAGTTGCTAATAATCATGCGCAAGAAATATTTCCTACAATTACTCCAATAAATTATCTGGAATCAGTATCAGCTGCTCTAGATAATATAGAGTTGGGTAATATAGAAACTTCATGGTCAGATTCAGTATCCACTACTATTGGTGGTCGGTCAAAATCGGTATTGAAACACCAAGATGGTATGATAATAGAGCGTTGGGAACGGGTAGTAACCTCAACTCCTACAAAAACTCATGATATATATACTCGGCTGGGTGGAGCTAATGGGTGGCCATATATGAATTGGCTTTGGCGAGTTAGAGGTTACATTGACCGTATAGTGGGTGGCGTAGGTTATAGAGGAGGTCGTAGACATCCACAAAATTTGCGTGTGGGCGATACTATTGATTTCTGGCGAGTTGAATCCGTAGTGCCTGGGAAGTTGTTAAGATTGAGGGCTGAAATGAAACTGCCAGGTAATGGTTGGCTTCAATTTGAGACAGAGAAAATTAGTGATACAACAAGTCGTCTGACACAAACTGTCTTTTTTGCTCCCAAGGGATTGTTTGGCTTTATATATTGGTACGTACTTTATCCTATACATTCCCTATTGTTGCAGGGTACTATTTCCAATATAGCACGCAGCAGTGAGAAACCTAATGATCAATTGACATCGAGGTAAGAGATGATTTTGCCTAACTATGGTTCAGTAGAAGATATATTAGAAGATGTTAGAGCCATGCGTCCTAGAGGCGGTAGTGCTTTTGGCTATTGTGCTGCTACGGCATACAAATTAATCGCTGAAAATAAGTCGCTACTGTCACTGGATTCACTTTTTGCTGAACTTGAACAGGTGTCTAAGGAATTATTATCTGAGAAACCTACTATGGCTACTATTCACAATGCAAAGAGTCTTATTGTAGATAGTACTCGCGCCTTGGTTGGTGATGCGGAGCTAGAGCAAATTAGGACATGCATTATTAAGAAGGCTGACATATTTATACATAGGTCAGCCATCGCTTTAGATAAGATAGGAGAGTTCGGAGGTAATCTTATTCAGGATGGTGAGACAATTATGATTCATAGTTACAGTAGGTCGCTTATGTCATGTTTTGCCCATGCACACAAATCAGGCAAATCGTTTGCTGTTATCTGTACAGATTCACAACCTACAAAAGAGTCGCGATGGGCTATCCAAGATCTCACTACTTGGGGTATTGAGACGACTTTTGTTCTAGATTCTGCTATGGCAATGATCATGCCGGAAGCTGATTGGTGCCTCACCGGAGCAGACAGTATTGGCATTACTGGAGCTGTAGCAAATAAGATTGGCACTTATCAACTTGCTTTGCTAGCTCACAAACACTCAAAGCCATTGTATATTGCTACAGAAATCATGAAACTTCAAACCAACACTATAGAGGGACATCCTATTGTGCTGGAAAATAGGCCAGCAAATGAAATTTTAGATAAAAAAAGTGAGTTTGAAGGTTCGGATCTTGTAAAAGTAGTACATCAGTTCTTTGATCTTACACCGGCAAGTTATGTTGGAGGTCTAATCACTGAGCAAGGTATCATTTCTCCGGTAACAATAGGGACAGCTTGGAACAAGTTTGTATCAATGTTTGATAGTGTTAGTTAGTTATGAAACCGATACTCGCGACAATGGTTTACTGTATCAAGGATGGTGATGTCCTCTTGATGCTAAGAAACAAAGAGCCTAATCTTGGGTTGTGGGTGGGTCCTGGCGGCAAATTGGAGCCAGGTGAGTCTCCTTATGATTGTGCGAAGCGCGAATTATATGAGGAAACGGGCTTAGAGGTCAACGATTTATATTTTCGAGGATTGATCACAGAGATTTCGCCGCGTCCAGATTGGCAGTGGTTGATGTTTCTATATGTTGCAACAGAATTTTCGGGGACTATTGTTGAAGATAAACGTGAAGGACGACTTAGCTGGTGCTCATTGTCGGAAGTGATGCAATTGCCGATACCTGAAGCGGACAGTGTGTTTTTTGAAAAGGTGACAAATATCAATATGCCGTTTTATCAAGCAAAATTTGTATATGATAGTGAATTAAATTTGGTCAATGTTGTTGAACAATAAGAATAGGTTTGTAGCATAATAATACACCTATACACATATGTTAGAATAGCCTATAGTCGGAATTACAAATACAATTGAGTTGCTATTTTTATGGTCACTGATTTACCAGTAATATTGTTTTCTGCAGGTAGTATTGCTTTTTTGCATACTATACTTGGTCCTGATCATTATCTACCGTTTGTAGCTATGTCCAAATCAGGCCAATGGTCACTAAGAAAAACATCTATTGTCACCATTCTTTGTGGCAGTGGCCATGTGCTAAGTTCAGTATTGTTGGGTGTTGTTGGTGTGGGATTTGGCGTGGCACTAAGCAATATCACATTTCTTCAGTCAATAAGAGGAAATCTTGCAGCATGGGCTTTAATTGCGTTTGGATTGGTATATTCAATATGGGGCATAAGGACTGCAATAAGGAATAGGCCTCATCAGCATCCGCATTCTCATAATCATGGATTTGAGCATGATCATCTACACAAACACCATAAGACCCATCTGCATCCGCATACTGAATCTGCTGAAAAATATAAATCCCCGTGGATATTATTTACTATATTTCTGTTTGGTCCATGTGAACCATTGATACCTTTACTAATGTATCCTGCTGCCAAGGAAAGTGTAGGTCGATTAGTGGCAGTTACAGCTGTATTTGCTGTCGTCACAATTATTACTATGTTGACTGTTGTTCTAGTGTCATGTTATGGATTGAGCTTAGCAAAGTTTTCGCGGTTGTCTAGATACAGTCATGCTATGGCAGGCATCACAATATTATTGTGTGGAGTGTCCATTCAGTTTTTTGGACTTTGACGATAGTACATTTGATTTTAAATCTGTTGTGTTTTGAAAAACATTTATAACAATGAAAACTTTTGATTACGAAGCACCGGTGACCATTGATCAGACAATTACCATGATGTCTAAAACTCATGGACAGATACTTCTATTAGCCGGGGGTACCGATTTGTTAGTGCAGTTACGGTCTGGCAACAAAGATGTTGATCTTGTGATAGATGTGAAAGGTATACCTGAACTTAATCAGATCAGTTATGATGAATTATCAGGTTTGATCATTGGTGCAGCGGTACCTTGCTCACAAATCTATGAATCACAACCTGTACTTGAAAAATTTCCGGCTATCATAGATGCAGCAACTATCATTGGAGGAAAGGCGATCCAGAATAGGGCAAGTTTTGGTGGCAATTTATGCAATGCTTCTCCTAGTGGAGATGCAATTGGTGCCATGATGTCTTTGGGTGCTATATGTAATGTAGTGGGATCAGAAGGAGCACGTAATATACCAATAGAGGAGTTTTGTATAGCTCCTGGGAAAAACGCGCTTGAAACAGGGGAAATGCTAATTTCCATTCAGATACCATCTCCAAGACCAAACTCAGGGTCGCATTACATACGTTTTACACCTAGAGCTGAAATGGATATAGCTGTGGCTGGAGTAGGTGCATCTATAGAATTAGATAGTAATTTGGATCAGATATTGTCTGCTCGCATTGCTTTAGTTGCTGTTGCTCCAACGCCTCTGTTGGCCACTGAAGCAGCTGAAAGCTTGATCGGGCAGGAGCCTAGCGGGCCGATTTTTGAAAAAGCTGCCAATATAGCCAAGCAAACTATAAGACCTATTACAGATGTGCGCGGATCTGCATCACAGCGCAAACATTTGATAGGTGTGCTGACAAGACGGTGCCTTGATATTGCAGTCAATAGAGCTGTACAAGTATCTTGAAGAGGTAAATTTAAATATGTCTAATAAACGGGTGGTTAGTTCTACTATTAATGGTCAGCAAGTCGAGTTTTTGACCGAACCACAGCAGAGCTTGCTAGAATGTTTGCGTGACACGCTAGGTTTAACAGGTAGTAAAGAGGGGTGTAATGACGGAAATTGTGGTGCTTGCAGCGTCCTAATAAACAATCGTCTTGTCAATGCCTGTTTAATGCTGGGGATTGAGATTGATGGTAAGGATGTGGTCACTGTTGAAGGCTTGGCTAATGTACATGAGTTACATCCAGTCCAGGAGGCATTTGTGTTGGAAGATGGGCTCCAATGTGGTTATTGTACTCCAGGTTTTATTGTTGCTACGAAGGCTCTGCTTGATAGGAATGCAAATCCTACTGAAGATGAGATCAGATTTTGGTTGGCTGGTAACCTTTGTCGTTGTACAGGGTATGACAAGATAGTACGATCCGTTCGATTAGCATCACAATTGATGAATGATGCAAAAGAGGGTCCTCAATGAGTAAGAAGATGATTGAAAAAGAAAAACATATTTCTGTAGGCACACGTCCTGAACGCATGGATGCTAAAGAGAAAGTTACGGGTCATGCCTTATATGGTACTGATATTAACTTACCAGGTTTGCTGCACGGTAGGGTGCTTAGGAGTCCGCATGCACATGCTCGTATAGTGTCTATTGATACTAGTAAAGCTGAGGATTTGCCAGGTGTATTTGCAGTTGTAATAGCCAGCGATCTTCCAGAAGCTGACGATAGAACTGAAAAAGCAGGGGAGAGCACTATTAATTACAAGTTTTTGCGCGATAATAATTTGGCCAGTGACAAAGTGTTGTATGTAGGTCATGCTGTTGCTGCCTTAGCTGCTAAATCGCCAGATGTAGCGCAAAACGCACTTGAATTAATTGAAGTTGAATATGAAATACTAGAGCCTGTACTTGACGTGCGACATGCTATGTCTGATAAAACGGAAGTGCTACATGAGCAGATAAGAACAGACGGACCCAATGGTAGTGGCGATACTCCAAGTAACATAGCTCAGCATATACGTCATGTGAAGGGAGATCTTGATAAAGGATTTTCAGATGCGGATGTTATTGTTGAGCGCGAATTTACTACTGTACCAGTGCATCAAAGTTATCTTGAGTCGCATGCGGCTACAGCGGTTTGGGGTATGGATGGTACTTTGACCATTTATTCATCTACGCAAGGTGCTTTTCTGGCTCGCAGGCAGGTGTCAGAATTGCTACAGTATCCTATGGCAAAAATAAAAGTAATTCCTACTGAGGTTGGAGGAGCCTTTGGCGGCAAAAATCCTACCTATGTCGAGGCGCCTGCAGCATTATTGGCGCGAAAGACTGGTCGTCCAGTAAGAGTTGTCATGTCTCGGGAAGAGGTTATTTTGGGTACTGGGCCTGGGTCAGGCACTGCAATAAAAGTCAAGGTTGGAGCTACTAAATTGGGTAAGATTACTGCTGCTCAAGCTGAGTTATGTTATGAAGCTGGAGCGTATCCAGGATCTCCAGTACATCCAGGAGCAATGGCTATGTTCGCAGCTTATGATATACCAAATGGTCAAATAGATGGCTACGATGTGCTAGTGAATAAACCAAGAGTCGCTGCTTATCGTGCCCCAGGAGCACCACAATCAGCTTTCGCTGGTGAACAAATAATTGATGAACTTGCCCAAAAGATAGGGATGGATGGAGTCGAGTTTAGGATGGCGAATGCTGCTAGTGAAGGCACTGAACGCCTAGATGGTAGTCTGCATAAAAGTATAGCTATCCAGGAGATATTGGGTGTTATAGAGGATCATCCGCATTATAACGAACCATTAGACGGTCCTAATCAAGGACGTGGCGTTGCAATCGGATTTTGGGACAATTGGGGTGCCCGATCAAGTGTTGAAATCAATGTGAACAGTGACGGTACAGTCAATCTTATATCCGGCTCAGTTGACTTGACTGGAAGTCGTACTACGGTTGCAATGCAGGCTGCAGATGTGTTAGAGATACCATTTGAGAACGTTAAATCATCTATGGTTGACACTGACTCTATTAGTTATACGGATACTTCAGCTGGTAGTCGTACTACAATGGCTACTGGTTTAGCTGCAGTGGAAGCTGCACGTGATGTGCTTGCAAAGTTAAAAGCTGAAGTGGCAGATATGTGGTCTGTTTCGCTAGATAGTGTTGTCTATAGTAAAGGTGTTTTTGGTACTAATGAAAGAAAATCAGAAAACATAACATTCGCCGATTTAGCTGCGAAGCTGTCGGGGCAAATTAACGGTCATGGTAATGTCAATGTTGAAAATTGGGCTGGTGCCGGAGGAGGCACTATTGTTGACGTGGAAGTTGATCCTGAAACTGGACAGGTCAAGGTATTACGGTGTACTGCAATACAGAATGCTGGCAAGGCTATTCATCCGGGTCACGTGGAGGGGCAGATGCAGGGTGGTGTAGTGCAAGGTATTGGTTGGGCACTATATGAAGGCTATCAATACGATGAACTGGGACGGGTTCTCAATGCCAATTTGCTGGATTACAAGTTGCCAACATCATTGGATGTTCCTAGTATCGAGGCAGTGATTATTGAGAAACCCTTTCCTAGCAATCCATATGGTGCTAGAGGTGTTGGTGAAACTCCGATTATCTCACCGGCACCAGCTATTGCTAATGCAGTTCAGCAGGCTCTAGGTAAGCGCATAGATCAGTTGCCGATGACACCCACAACTCTGTTAGATAAAATAGGAGTAATATAGACTAGCTATTGTACAGCTAGTTGATAGCAATACCTTCTCGACTTAACACTGGTGTTATTTCTGTAAAG
Organism: Anaerolineales bacterium UBA3499; assembly: GCA_002377585.1. GTDB lineage: Bacteria > Chloroflexota > Anaerolineae > Anaerolineales > UBA11657 > UBA11657. Next base: position 17,001 of record DFQC01000060.1, read on the forward strand.
CTTTCATGAAGGATAGATACAACAGTATCTATCTGTTGTTTGGTTAGTATCAGTGGCGGTGATAAGACAACTTGATTGCGTATGGGGCGTACGAAAAGTCCACGAGATTGACACTGTTGTGCAATGAGCTTAGCTATATCAAGGTGTTCTGGTAGCAGAGTTTTGGTTTCTTTGTCTGCTACGATTTCAATACACAACATAAAATGGCTGCCGCGAACATCGCCTACGATTGGATGTTTATACAATGTTTTGAGTTGTGCTTCAAAGTATGGCCCAACTTCACGCACGTGTTCACATATTCTATTCTTTTCCATTATCTCTATATTTTTTAGTCCGGCTATACAGCTAACAGGATGTCCAGTATATGTGAAGCCGTGTGTAAAGAGTGCTCCTTCATTCTGGGGTACGCTTATGACATCGTAAATATCTTCAGATAGAATAGTAGCTGAAAGTGGTAGATACCCGGAAGAAATACCTTTGGCGCATGTAATTATATCTGGCACAAAGTCAAACACTGGTTCAGATGCAAAGAAATGCCCGAGACGACCAAAGCCAGTTATTACTTCGTCCGATACGTATAGTACTTCGTATTTGTTGCAAACTTCTTTGGTCCGCTTGTGATATCCCTTGGGTGGAACTATAACGCCTCCAGCACCCATAATAGGTTCAGCGATAAAACAAGCTACGTTCTCTGGGCCTAATTCTATTATCTTGTCCTCTAAGTCTTTTACCTTAGCATTGCAGAATTCTGACTCGGTCATGCCGTCTGGACGTCTGTAAGTATGTGGAGCTGGAATATGATGTACTAGATCAGGAGCTAAATCAAAACCTTGGTGATTAAACGTTACACCAGTCATTGACATCGCTAGATAGGTGCTACCATGATATGCATCTGTACGAGCGATGATTTTTTTCTTGTTGTGTTGACCAAGTCTGTTGAAATAGAAATGTATAATTCTTACTGCAGTATCATTAGCAAGCGACCCACCAGTACCAAAGAAAACTTTGTCCAATGTACCTGGTGTTAGAGTAGCTAGTTTTGCTGCTAATTCTGCCGCTGGTGGGGTAGTATGAGCACCAAAATTAAGATAATAAGGTATTTCTTCCACCTGCTTAGCTATAGCTTCTGCCATCTCCTTATTACCATAACCAATATTTACGCACCACAAACCGCCTATACCATCAATGTATTTGTTACCTTCAGAGTCAAACACATATGCGCCATCAGAGTTGGACATTATCATGGACCCTTCTTTTTTGAAGGTAGAAAAATCTGTCCAAGGGTGGATGCAGTGGTCTCTATCTTGACGCCAGATAGTCTTGGTATCATATGTAGGTTTTGAGGACATAAGAGCGCTCCTTGTATTGTGGTGAGTGGCTTAGGATTTATACTAAGCTAATGTGTGCAATATCCACTTGTTACAGTATTAGAATTGATAGATAATTGTTAGCACTAAAGTATTGGCTTATTTTAGATTAAATTTTGGATTGGATGAATAGTAAAATGGATGATTATCATGGGTAATATTTCTTTGATTTCTCGTATACATGGCTGTATAGCAGCACTGGCTCTGGGTGATGCATATGGAATAATCGGTCAATTTAGCATGGATGCCAACAAAGCTATGTGGGGTAACATGCCACAGGATCTTACCAAACCTAAAGATGCTCCTGAAGATCCTACAGTCCATGCTGGAATGGAGCGTGGTGAGATCACAGATGATACTATGGCTATGCTTGCAATAGTATCATCTGTGGTTAAGTCTGGCGATATCAATGTTCACAGTGTAGCAGATGGGCTTGTGAAATGGATAGAGGAAACAGACGGATTTAATTTACCTTGGGTTGGACCAAGCACTCAGCGTGCCATCAGGGCATTGATGGATGGAGGAGACCCTCAGGTAACCGGTGGCTTTGGCACAACCAATGGGTCTTCAATGCGTGTAGCTCCAGTCGCTTTCTTGGGTTATCCGGATATGGATAAAGTGGCTGAATACGCGATTATTTCAGCCATGCCTACTCACGGTACTAGTACTGCTACTTCAGGTGCAGCATCTATAGCTTGTGCAACAGCTAGTGCTTCCAATCCAGACTCTGGACTAGACGATATTGTTCGAGCCGCTATGGAAGGGGCTGATATAGGGGAGAAGGCCGGAGTCAGATATTATCAAACACCTTCTATATCTAGGCGTATTGAATGGGCCGTTGATCTGGTTAGTAATGATAAATCAGATGAGGACAAGCTGAAAGATATTTATGATTATGTAGGTACTAGTATGTTGACACATGAAACTGTTCCAGCAGCAATTGCATATGTGGTCATGGCCAATGGTGATCCAATGCAGGCAATTAGAATTAGTACGTGGGGTGGGGGTGATTGTGACACCCTGGCTGCGATTGCTGGAGCTATTTGCGGAGCTTATCGAGGAGTTGATTCCATGCCAAGTGCAATGCTCCAAACTATTGACCGAGTCAACAAATTGGATTTGGCATCAGTATCAAAAGCATATCATGATGTAGCTTTAAAGATCAATCCAAGTTTGTCTTCTTTATGAAGAAGAATGTAGTTTTTGTTTCTAATTCAGTCATAGATATATCAGTACCTATAGCATCATTCCCCATTGATTCAGGTAAACATCATAGTACTGGTGATCAAGTAGTTATTACACCAGGTGGCAATGCTACGACTTTGTTCTGTGGAGCTCGCCTAGGTATGCAAATGATAGCTCTTGGTAATTTAGGTGATGATCCTATGGGATCGTTGTGGACGAGTAGTCTTGCCGTAGAGGGTATTGATGTTAGTCAGATGATCGTCAGCGCTGACCATCGTACATCAGTGACTATTGTTCCTGCGGCCCCAACTGGTGAACATGTATTTCTTGGTGCTTCTAAGAGCAAGAATAGTGGTCCAGCTAACATGCCCGCGAATTGGTCAGAAACCATAGCGAATGCTGGTGCATTGATGCTAGATGGCTGGAGCTACAACTCTATGGGTCCTGAGGTTAATGAGACAGCTATTGAGATAGCCAATGATGCAGACGCACCTGTTTTTTTTGATCCTGGTCCTGAGATTATAAGTATACCCAGAAGTTGGACAGAAGCGATATTATCTAGAAGTAAAGTTGCTTTGCTAACATATGAAGAAGCTGAGCATCTTACTCAAATCAAAGCTAGTCCTGATGTAATGACCAGGATTATTCGTGATATGGGTGCTGATATAGTTATACTTAAAATGGGCTCAGCAGGGATTGTTGGTCGGTCTGATTCAGAGTTAGTTAGACAATCTGGTTTTAATGTGACAGTACGTGATACTACAGGTGCTGGGGATAGTTTGTTGGCCTCTGTAGTATTCACATATTTGCATGGATATTCTTTTGAGGACATGGTTACACTAGCTAATGGCACTGGAGCTGCTTGCGTGCAAAAGTTAGGTGCTGGAGTGCATGCCCCAAACCCAGAAGAAATTATGAAAGTATTAACTAACGCCGGGATCAGCTTTAATCTAGATGCTGTAGCCTAAAGATTAATTGCTTGTATTCGATTTGCAAGTGATTGGATGCTTGTCTGATGCAAGCATTTCAATTATTTCGTGCCGCTGTGGCAGTCTTGTGCCGGTACCTAATTTAGAGACTGACGCCGCACCAATGGCATTTGCAAGTTGACCGATTTGTTTAAGGTTATAGCCAGATAAGAATCCGAACACACATCCAGCTGCAAAAGCATCACCCGCAGCAGCTGCATTTCTCATTGTCACTGCATATGCTGGTATTTGTACTTCTTCGTTTTGATTGACAAGTAAGCATCCATCTGGACCTAGTTTAATTATTACCTCAGTTAATCCCATATCGAGAAACTTGTGTGCAGCTGCAATAGGATCGCTTATTTCCAGCCAGCTGGTAGCTTCTTCTTTAGTAGCCAATATCACATCTACATAAGTAATGGTTTGTTCAATATATGATCTGTCTGATATAAATGCCGATGGACCCAAATCGAAAAATATAGGTATTTTCTTCTGTCTACCAATTTCTAGACAGTTTAGAACAGTTTCAGGTCCAAACAAAGCTCCAGGATCTAAGGCATGACCAGCAGTGAAAAGTACATCTGCATTGCTGATTATGTCAAACCAGTTGGATTGATAGGAAACACTTGGTCCAGTTGGTCTTTTCCACAAGAATACATGATCATCACCCTCAGATACGAGACCAATAGAGATTGATGTTGTGCTACCTG
>DFQC01000041.1 GCA_002377585.1 Anaerolineales bacterium UBA3499
CTCTGGAAGTGACAAAATAGCCTGATTGGCCTTAACATTCATAAAAGTACCACCACTAACCGCCAAACGTGATAAACCTGTTTCACGTACACAACGCTTCACCCATTCAACCAAGAAGTGTTCCACAAATGCTTGCACACCCGCAGCAATTGTGTCAAAACGTTGTGTTGTCAGTAATTCGTCTAAATATTTCCACAAATATCCTACACGAGGAATGCCAGGTCGCCTACACCATTGCATTGAATCATCAGAATTCCATTCAAATACCTCTAACAATCCTTGATACACCGGGTTCTTATCTATATCCCCTTTATAGTACGGCGCCAACCCCATAATTTTGTACTCATGTTCAAGTGGAGTCATACCCATGATATATGTGACCATAGCATAAATTGTCGCTAAAGAATTGTCTTCACTAATAAAACTTATTCTTTGTAGCCTACCTTGGTGTCCCACACTGACTGTGGCACATATTCCATCTCCTGCTCCATCATTAGTAAGGACTAATATCTGATTATCATAATCAGCCAAACCATAATAAGCACTAGAAGCATGTGCAGTATGGTGATCAACAAAAGTAATTTTTTCAAATGGTACACCTGCTTTTGCTAACGAGGCAGCTCGCAATGATTGAGTTTGATTGATTTGCAGTTTGCTTTGGGAAAACGCGCGGACTTTTCTAAACAAATTATTGTCGGCGGATATAGACCGAAGGCCTCCCAACCAAGATTTGCCAAATCTACTCATGTTTGCATAATCTTGTAATACATCTGTCCGCGTAATGTATGGTGGTTGAGATATCGTGCCAGCAACTACTACTCTGTCCACCTGATCAAATGAATCAATGCCACTCAATCGCAATGTCTCCTCAAGTGCTTGTACAGGAGTGCCACCTTGATTTTTCAAGCGCGATAAACGTTCTTCCTGAAACGCAGCTATCACCCTACCATTTTGTACAACTGCAACACTAGCATTATGACCATCATGTATACCTATTACGTTCATACCTATACCACCCTACGGTTATTAATTGCAGTACTCATCAGTGAACCCAGTACACTAGAACAAACTACGGTATCGAAATCAGCAATAATCGTTTCCCTTGCTTTGCTTCCCAATCTGTGTCGGAGTGAAGAATCGTCGATTAACTGCAACAACACTTCAGATAGACCATCAGGATCTCGTTCACTTATGACAATCCCATTTACTGAATGTTCTACTATCTCTGGCAATGAACCAACATCTGTGGTCACCACCGGCAAACCAACAGACATAGCTTCCACTATCGATGAAGGTATTCCATCTTCAACCACTGATACGAATTTACCTGGATGATCTCCTTGACCACCAAGAATACGCACGCAGGGTAATACAAAAATCCAAGCCTCAGCCAATAGTTGCACTATATCTACAGACGTCAATGCACCATGCAAGGTTATATATTCTTCAAGTCGGCCATTGAGGATCTGATTTTCTAGTTGATCATAGACTGGCCCATCACCAATAATATTACAATGAAACTGCAATTCTTTATCACGAAGTACAGAACAAGCCCTTACTAAATCATCAAGACCTTTAGATTCAACTAGTCTAGTAACCGCAATCAATGTCGGTACATTAGATTGAGATTCCATATTCGGTTTAAAATACTCAGTATTCACTCCTGGGTGCACAATATGAGCACTCACCGTACTCGTATCAGAAAGAATATAGGATTTAATTGCCTCCAAAGCTCTCTCATTTTCTGCTACCACAAAGCTAGCTAGATTTATCTTGTTCTGCAGAAGTGGATAATTTCCAGTAACATCATTCGAATGACCGGTGAAACTAAATCCAACATTAAGAAACTGTGACAAAAAGATTGCAACATCTACAGTACGACCAGAAAAATGTGCATGCAAATGCTGAACACCTCGTGATTTTGCATTAGCATAGAAATAACCTGCTTTCATAAAAGCATAAATAGCACGTGAAAGAGAATACCAAGATGTCCCATAGGTGCGCAACAAAAATAGTATCGATTGAAAGTAGACTTTTGGGCGATTGAAAAGTATCCGAATATGTGATTGTAGCATCTTAAAAGACAATATATTACGGTTAAGACAATAATGTGTATTAACAAGACTCTGATCTAATTCTGCTGCATAATGCACAGCAGACTCCTTATGTAAGGCAAACACCGAGACCTCCCAACCATGCTGGATCAAACCTGAAATTTCACGTTCAAGAAAAGTCATTACTCCGGGAAAACCCTCGGTAATATAGCCGATAACATTGTTTGAACGCATTTGATCAATACTAATTATCTAAACTCCCTTACAGATATATTTATGTAGTGTTGAAGTACCTAATTTTTCTATACCAATACCGTATAGCATCTGATCTTTTAGCTATCCGCTTAATTGAACTGTAACAACGTTGTATATAAAATGATCGTAAAGCTAGTCTTTTTACAGTACGTAAAAACAACAATACTGGTGCCATAATATATATAACTGGATAAATCCATATATGATATTTGAAAATTGTTGAAGACCCTCCCTGAAGGGCAAAAATATACATCGGTAGACTAGCACTCCATTGTCTCGATATACCACTTCTCCAAGCTCTTAAACTCGCATATGCAGTATGACACCTAATTAAATGCTCTAGCTTACTATATTGCGTATGTGTCAATTTCAATTTACACCCTATTTCACCTAACATTTCAATCAGATGCTGACAATACTCCTTAGTCACCTTTGGAGAAGAGCACATATCCCAAAATTCGGCTCCCAATATCGATTCGCAGGTCATTAACAAACGTAATGGTCTTACAGCATCTTCATCAACAAAGGCCTTCATAAAACGCTCCAATGCAAATATCAGATTATCACTTTGAATATTAGCTTTGCTTACTGATTGTTGACCCACATGAATACGGTAACGCGTTAATGGTTCGGGTATCACCCGAGCTTCATAACCTGCTAATGCCAGTCTACGCCATAAATCCTGATCTTCGCAATAAGGAAGTGATTCGTCATAACCATTCACACTCATTACTGCATCGCGCCTAAACATTACTGAAGGATGATAGAGTGGCAAAGAATTAGTCAAGCTAGTAAACAAATAGTCTGCAGGATCATCCACTTTGCCTCGCCATAAGTCGATCTCATGACCATTATCATCGACTTTAGACATCCAGGTACCCACCACTGCAAGTCTATGTTCTGACTCCATCAAATTAACCTGTCTATGCAATCGCGTTGCAAGACTGCTGTCATCTTGATCAAGTCTAGCAATATATTTCCCCCGAGCCAAATCTAACCCTATATTCTGACATCGCACCTGACCTACATTTGACTCGTTTTGAACAAAACGAATCCGCTTATCTGAGTATGATAAAATCACATTTGCTGATTCGTCAGTACTAGCATCATCTATAATGAGAAACTCAAAATCCTCAAACGTTTGTTTGAGGATACTGTCGATAGCTTCCCTTAAATACCTTGTGCCGTTATATACAGGCATCAATACGGTAACTAAAGTCATAATCTGATTACATAATGTAAAATAAGTTTATTGTCACAACAGAATTGGCAGCAACTCACTTATAACATAGTCCTGCAAAGCCTCTTCCCAAGGCCGCATCCAATCACATCCCAAAAGTTCCAGTTTGTAGTTACGGAGTGCTTCCATCCTTATACGAGGAGCTGGGGATGGAAAATGCTCTGACGATACAGACTCAATTTCTAGATCAGGATATTCTAGAACATCTCGCAAAACCTCTGAAATTTGATAACGAGAAGCTATGCCTGGGTTTACCATATGATATAAACCATAATAGCCTGTACCAACTAGTTTAGAGATACCATTCAGTAAATCACGGGCATAAGTAGGACTACCGTACTTGTCGTTTACGGCTTTCAAAGACGAATCTCCATCAACAATCATGCTAGCTATCTTGCCAACAAATTTTTTGTCTTTAGCGCCACCTCCAATCATCCATCCAGCACGTACTATGTAATATCTATTCAACAAGGAGGTGACAATTCGCTCACCAGCTAATTTAGATTCACCATAAACATTCATAGGACCAGGCTTGTCAAACTCGTTATACTCTGTTTCCTTTTTACCTGAAAATACATTTCCAGTGCTAATGTACACTAGCAATGCATTCGTTTCCTGACAAGCCAAAGCAACATTCTGAGTACCAATTGAGTTCACAGAATGTGCCCAATCAGGCTCCAACTGACAACGATCAACATCTGTAGCCGCTGCTAAATGCAGTACCAAATCTGGCTTTATCTTTTGGACTTCATCCATAACTGCAGCAGGATCCCTTATATCAAGGTAAACACAATCCCCACTCAGATCCACCAAATCTGTCAGATACAAATCATGGTCAGAAAATACATCGTTGACATAGCTGCCTACCATTCCATCAGCACCAGTCACAAGAATTCGCTTATTTTTCACTGATCTCCTCACTTACTATGAATGTCTCTAAAGATGTAGGTGTAACAGGTGCAAACACAGTTTTCATAGATTCCTTTATGTTTGACAACCAATCGAGATAATCATCACCAGATCTCATAAGTATTTTCTGTGTTTCAACACTTAAATCCCGGTGCGTAACAGCAGCACAACGTAAATGTGCAAACATTCGTAAATCATCCAAATCGATAAAAGTCTCTGGAACCACAGATAAAACCGGAATTCCCATAGACAGAGCCTCCAAACATACTGAAGTAGATGAATAAATTAGCAAATCAACTTGTGGGAGAAGTTTTGAAACGGACTCTTCCACAATACGAAAATGTTGGGGTATCTGCCCATTAAACACAGAGTCATAATGTGTATCATCAATATGCAAATGAGGATGAATTTTGATCCATATCTTTTTGTCTGTATCTTTGCCAAACGCCAAGTATATATTCCGCAAGACTTCTAGAGTAAGATTTTCACCCGCATTTGATGTAACTAAAATTATGGGTTTATCATTATCTCGATAGCTTGAATCCACCATTGTAGGCAAAGGGTTAAATCTCAGTGCACCTCCAATACATACGGACTTGTAACCTCGCCTCAACAATTCTTCCGCCCATACAGATCCAGTACATATCACTTGATCTGGTAACACACTGGTCTGTAATTCAAATGCTTTCGGTGAATAACAATGGTAATTCCAGTTAAGTGTCGTGTGTTGATACCCAATAAGTTCATCAGCAACATCAAATTGGCGCATACCCAAATAAAGAGCCTTCTCCCAAATATGATTCTCAAAAGTCCCTAAAACCTTGTCAAATCGCCTATTATCTTTACTCAATCTTACAGCAAAAGCATAGTATAAATAAGCAGCGCTTGTCCTGTATGACCACGCCTGACTCAATCGCTCCTCGGCAACCAATGGTTGAACACAATACGACCTAAATTGAGGCACACGTTTAGGAAGCCAACAAAAAATTAACGGAAAAAATATTGCTTTCAGAATATCAATGAATTGCAAATAAAGATGTGACGGAAATAACAGTCCCGACTCTGACAGGGGCTTCAGTAAATCATAGAGTGCTGACTTCCTAGCAACAATAGTAAGAGGAAGGAAAAAATATTTAACATCATATCCTTTTGCCTGCAAATAATCCGGCAGTACACCAAAAAACCTATCGACAAACTCCCCATGATCATTGACACTATCATCCCTAAGCCAAGAATGAAGTAATACAGTGCCTTTATAATCACCAACTACTAAGTCTCCTTGAGACTGTCTGTCACACAATGCGCGACTTACTCTGCACAAGACCAACCAACTTCTAATTAATGATACACGCGACCACAGTCCATAAATCATACTAGCACAAGATTTTCTAACCGAATTTAAAGCTGATGACCATCTATCAATCTCAATCAATTCTAAATTAGCACCCTTAGCGCACAAACTCAAAGCACGGCGCAATCCGTGACTCTCCACTACAATCAGCCAATTTGTCGTGGAAGAATTTTTTACCTTGTCTATTATTATTTTCAAATAACAAATATGAAAATATAGAGGCGACACAAATGGATTCTTTTCCGATATTTGCCCAATCCACCAACCCAAAGAATTATAAGTCTTCCCTAAGTCATCTATCCATTCATTAAAGTCCTCCGACAAATCATCTGCTGCTTGTTGTAATTCATTAGCCATATTAATGCGTATCTGTGCTGCACCAAGCTGTTTTTCCCAATAAATTCTCGACCTAATATCATGGCCTGCATATATCCAGTTGTAAGCAGTTTGCGACTGCATAAAACGATTTATTATGGAAGGACTAGATTTAGCAGAGACTAATATCAATTTACTCACAATTGTAGTTACATATAGTGCATCTAATGTTATTTGCCAGATGTGCGCAAATCAATCAGGATCAAATAACTCTGTAAATAGTAGTTTAATCTAGACATCATCTTTAGTAATATTATTGTTAGATGCATACACCTTATAAGACCATTTATGACGACCTGGTGACAAATCAATGCTCCCGCCAGCACCGAGAATAAGAGCAAGTCCGGCAGCCACATCCCACAACATAATATCTTCTTCAATATATGAATCTACCCTGCCACAAGCAACATAAGCTAACGACAGAGCAGCAGAACCCATAAGCCTGATCTTCTTGTAATCAGATATATGCTTCACAAAATCTGAAAGGCTTCGGTTTGAAAAATCTGTGTTTACCGGAAAACCAGTACACAATATAGCATCTTGGATATTGCTTGTCTCACTGACCTTAATATGTTTGCCATCAAGAGAAGCACTACTGTTAGCTACACCGGAAAAGATCTCTCCGCGATTAAAATCATACACAACACCAAGAATAGGATCACTTCCACTCCAAAGCCCTATTGATATACAACACATAGGCATATATCTCGAAAAATTCACGCTTCCATCCAATGGATCTACCACCCAAAAAGGATCGTTAGATGCAGGCTTTGATGAGTTTTGCACCAAACCTGTCTCCTCGGTCAATATAGAATAATCCGATTGTGAACTTAAAACATCTAGAATTATTTTTTCTGATTCCCTATCAGCTAGAATTTTACTATCTCTAAGCAAATGCTTTTCAACCAAGCGGGATTCAGGAGGACAGCTTACCAAGAATTGGCCAGCCTCGCTTGCGGCATGCTTGGCAATTTCCAACAAATCATTCAACTGGTCTTTTAATTCTTCCATCAACTATGTGTGAAAATAGATATGTTACAAATCCATGTAGCGTCTAGTAATATTGTCTGCTTTCAAGCGTTCTTCCACAACTAGCCTATCCATTTCTGTATCCACACCAAACGTCTGAAACTCAGTTTCCATAACATGCACGGGCAAATCATGGTCGATTGCTCTTAGCAAATCAATTCCTTCCTGTAATTCAAGTGGACCAGGATTTAGCTCGGTCAATCTGATACAAAATTCCGACCTAAAACCTAATATTGGCACTTGCCTCATAACGGGATAACTACGTACATTTACCAGAGCCGATGGAATCGGATATCTAGAAAAATAAACCACTCGATTTTTCAAATTGGACACTACTTTGACGGTATTAGGTGACTGCATTTCCTCTTCAGATGTAAGCTCTGCAATTGGATTAATACATTGATAAGCAGGGTTGTTATCAAGTTCATTTACTACATCCTGTATAAGTTGTGGATGCACCAATGGCTCATCACCCTGTATATTCAATATAGTTTGGCATTCTACCTTGGTTGCTACTTCTGCAACTCTATCATTTGATCTCTCGTGGGACGAGGAAGTCATTACAACCTCTGCACCAAAAGACTCTGATACTTCGCGAATCTCATCATCACATGTTGCTACTATGATTCGATCGAGCACTCCACTTAACTTGGCACGTTGCCACACATGAAATACCATCGGATATCCTAATATTGAAGCAATGGGTTTGCCGGGAAATCGGCTAGATCCCATTCGGGCTGGAATTACACCAATTACATCACTGGACATATGTTCACCTTATTCATATTCTGGTATTGTCTCACTCAAGTCATACTTTGCACGCCACTCTTCATCAGCACAATAGATTCGAAAAACAAGATGCATGGTATTTAAAGCATCAATGGATGAACCATACTTAATTGGTTTCCCATGTACAACTGCATCAGCAAACTCAGCTATTTCATCCCGCCAAGAATTATCTTGACTATAGTTAGTAACAACTTCACGCGGCTCTCCTCTATCATCATCACCAGAATAAACTACTGACATTGTTTCGGCACCATAGCTTTTTGATCCAGACAGAATCCCAGACAATATTATCATTCCCTGAGCTAATGTTATTTCCAAACGAAATCGATGGCGCCATTCGGTAGCTGAAGAATGTAACATTGCTACTATCCCATCATCGGTACGCATCAAAGCATAGGCATTATCCTCAACATCGTGTTTCCAATAACTATTGGAAACAACACTGTAGACGTCAGAAAATTCTCCTGCAAATAGTCGCATCATATCTACCATATGGATGCCTTGATCTAATAAAATGCCTCCACCAGCTAAAGTACGTTTCGTCCGCCATTGAGAAGATTGGGAATCGAAACTCAGCAATTTAGATTTTCCATACACTCCTCTCATATTAATTATTCGTCCTAGCTTCTGTTCTCTCACAATATCAAAAGCATCTCGAACGGAATCATGGTAACGATGATTGAAACCGTACTTAAGCGTAAGATCAGGATGTCTCCTTTCACATTCAATGACCTTAGCAATGTCGCTTAAGTCACGACCAGGTGGCTTTTCACAAAACACATGAACTCCCTGACTTAGACCTGATATGGTCACTTCAGGTGCTATATCATTAGTCATGCAAACAAACAAAACGTCAATATCTTCGGACAACAAATCCTCATAGTTAGTGTAATATCTCACACCATCCTTCGGAGCATCATTGTCAAGAAAGGTCCTGTCGCACACAGCAATAGTCTGTAAACTGTGGTGCTGGTCGATAAATAACCGCCGACGCTTCCCAACCACTCCATATCCCGCTATCCCGACCTTTAATTTGTTTACCATATTGCTTTCCAGAAGAATATTAATTGACGATAGTATCTGACTACTACACTCTAATACAATGATTCCAAGATATTTGAAAAGACGAGCTACAAGCCTCGTACAAAAATACTGTTCACAGAGTTCTCGAAATTAGTGCCTTTTAGAGAAGCACTGGAATGCAATTCGAAATCTTTTACTTGCACAAAATCTTCTTCTACTAATTTTTGCACAATAGGACTGCGCGCAATATCATCACTAGAAACCTCTACCAATACCGACTTCAGGCGTCTATCTGATAAAGTTTGTGAACCCCCTGATATAATCTTTTCCTCAAGTCCATCCACATCAATCTTTATATGATCGGGAAAATCGAGACCCCATTCTTGCCACAAGTGATCTAGTGATACACCCATCATCCCTTGCACATGGAATGGTTGGAAAGATTCATTACGATAATCTTCTGCCACTCCAAAACTATGTAAAGCAGAACCGGCAGTTAGATTATGATCAACAGTAACTTCTTCAAAATTGTTAGGGTGCAAATAAAACTTATCAAAGTTAACCTCATCGGTTAATGCTAAACAACAAGGTACAATTTTTCCCGTCAGTTTATTAAGATGTATGTTTACATTCAACTTCGCATAATTAAGCGCTTCCGGCTCAAACGCAAATATTTTACAGTTTCCCTCTAAATGTTTCGCTGCAAATAAAGAGTACAAACCAATATTAGCTCCTACATCATATATTACATCGCCATGGGTAAAATAACGTTCAATCCAGTCTAGGGTCTCAGGCTCTTTAGAGATATAGGTTATAGCTCTATACTGTTCAATGTTTGAATCAACATCAAGTAAGATAATATGATTTCTAACATTACACGAATATATCTTGGAAAGACTGATGACGCGCTTCGCTACGTTGACAACAATTCTCTTAAGTACTCTAAATATCCTATCTAACAATTGAACACTCCCTATTCGATTAATGTAGTACCAACTAGTAAACTAAAAGACAAGTATGTGTCATATAGATATATATTGTGATTAATCAATGTTGTTTCAGTCCACTCGTTCAGCTACAACACGAACATGAGAGGAAAGCAAGTGTTTCTGTAAGAATCTCTGGAAATCTTCGTTAGTCTGCCCATTGTCTTTAGACATCAATATATTCACAAAACGAGATCTTTCTATGCCTTCATTCTGCTGATAAGCATTTAGAACTATATCTAAATCTAACTTGCCAGGTGTTTCGATCTTTAACACTCGGTAACCACCTCTTTGCATAAGACATCTTATGCCATCAACTGACATGATATTAAGATGATGAGGAGGTGTTAGACTCTTGCTGTTTTCCCACAAAATCTGTATATCGAAGCCTGTAACCGTCAGAGTAGTCAAAAGCAACCGACCGCCTATGCCAAGTCCATTCCGAATACTTGCCAAAAATTTACAAGGATTATATACATGCTCCAAAACCTCAAAGCATGTTGCTACATGAGCATTCACATCATTTGGCTGCAAGTCTTCAGCAGATTTGTTTATAATTTCAAACCCCCGCTGAATACACATAGAAGCAAAATCTTTATTTGGTTCTATTCCAACAACTCGAGTGAATCTACCCGTGGCTTGCGCTTCATCAAGCAACATACCATATCCGCTACCTACATCGACCAAAACCAGATTGGAACTATTATCATGATTTTGCTCACTAATCTTTAGAGCTAATTGAGCCCTGGGTTGAAACATCAATTTACGGCGTGCTTTAACTGTTTTATGATAAAAATGACTTGCCCAAAATTCAACGGATTTAGACGTTTGGTAAAAACTTTCTAACTGCAAAATATTCGGTCGCGGTGAGCAATAAAGCGAGTCGCAGTTTGTACAAATCAAATAACGAAATCCATATTTGATAAGTCCTTCTTCTGAATCATTACTATCACATGCAGGACAACTGACTTCTACAAATGCTGTCTTGTCACTGAAAAAAGACTCAATATCGCTAATCGAGAGTTCTATAAATTTATTAAAAAGATCAAGAGGTCGTATATCGGCCTCTTTCATAGCTATTCTCCCCCTGCTACCGGCACAATTGCACCAGTCATGTAAGTGTTGAGAGGAGATACAAGAAATGCTACAACTTCTGCAATCTCGCTAGGTTCCGCTGCCCTACCTATAGGAATCAATGACTCTCTTGCGGAAAGATCATCCCGCCCAATACGCTGTTGTGCGGAAGTTTTTGTTACTCCTGCACGTATCACATTTACTAGAACGCCCGAAGTAGATGCGTGCTTAGACAATGCCAACATTCCGGCTTCAAGAGCAGCTTTAGAAGCCATATAGTGTGCCATCTGTGGTGAACCTGAATATTTGACTGCAATACTACTTATGCTTGCTATACGCCCATAACCTTCATGATTCATCTTCTGCAAAACCTTCTGCGCCAATAGAAATGGGGCAATAAAATTGACCTGCATTGCTTTGATTAAATCTTTTTCAGATATATCATGTATAGATTCCACCGGCTCAATTAATGCAGCATTATTTATGAGGATGTCAATCTTATTTTTCCACGACCACACATCATCGAACAATTCTTGAACACTGTGTGTATCTGTAAAATCTGCCCGTGCCAAGTAACATATATTGTCGCCATATAAGTTTTGCAATTGAAGCACTCTTTCTTCACTGTTATGATAATGAAGAGCAACCCTTGCACCAGCTTGTATCAACCGCTCCACAACAGCATAACCAATTCCACCGCCAGCACCCGTAACTAAAGCTGTTTTTCCCTTGAGAGATAATTCATTTTTCATAAATAACAACCTTATGTTTCAAAAATCAGTCTATATCAGTCGCCACTGCAAACAAAGTATCACACAACCAATGTCTATTAAGCGCAGCTGAGTAAGAACTTTCTAATTCGGAGGAAAAGAAATCTGTATAACGTCCCATACCTCCTGGCCTACCTTCCATCATCCAAACCATATGGTTAGAGAGGTCATAACGTTGTGCAGGAAATACATCGACTTCCAAACCTGAACGAACAATTACATCAGTCAATGTTTGTCGAGAAAATACATGATAATGGACTTTTTGCCAATAAAATGGTCCAAAATTAGGTATATCGTATCGTGACAGCAATACATCATCAACATTAGGCACCTCAATAAGTATCCTTCCACCCTTACGAAGTCTTGCTTGCAGTTGACTTAGGTACCCTACTGGATCACGCAAATGTTCAAGCACATAGTAAATAGCAATAACATCAAATTTTCTGTCATCTAGATCGTCTAAAGACTCTACAGTGTGAATGCCTCGTTTCAAAGCATAGTCTCTGTAAGCCATACTTGGCTCTACACCAACAACTGAACTAACATAACCGGACAAATCATCCAAAAAGTAACCGGTAGAACTCCCAATTTCAAGTAGAGAATCATCGTTTGATAAGTAAGGACGTACAAGCGGTAAGCGACGCTCACCTTCAGCCTGATATGACCTAAAATGCGCCTCTGGACTCTCCCAGCCAGGACCAGAGCGACCCTCCATATAATCCTCAAATTCGGATACGTAGAAAGCATTTTCTTCTTCTTCCGTCATTATCGGAAACAAATATACCAACTCACAATTTTGACATCGGTAAACTGCTGAGTCAGAATCGCCAGACACAGTTGAACTAATCAACGTATGTTCAATTGAACCACATACCCTACATAAAATTGTGTTTGTATTTGCGCTCATCTAATTTGCCAACTTTGCTGAATTATTATTACTCTCTAAATATTCAACCTTGATCATTGTACTCTGTACGAGCCCAGTCAACCATTAATCTCAACCCATCATCAAGACTAGTCTGTGGCTGCCACCCAAGATCATGCACCGTATTACTTATGTCAGCATAAAGCCCAAACTGGTCAGACAAATTACCTTCCAGTTCACGAATTGGATAATCACTAGAAAGATTGAGTGCACTTATTAGGGAAGACAACAGATCCCTCACACTAGTTCCATGACCTGAGCCGACGTTATATGATTGCTTAGGTGTATGAGGCATATCTAATGCACTCACCCATGCATCTACTACATCTTCAACATAAACAAAATCTCGGAAACGCTCTAGTGAACCAGTTACCGGCACTTCAACTCCGCGGAGCATGTAAGATAAGAAGATACTAACCATACCCTGTTTAACATTACCCAAATCCTGACCCGGTCCATATACGCTAAACATACGAAAACAAGTCACATTCAAACCATCTACGCCAGCCAAACGCAGAAGATGTTCGGATGTTAGCTTTGATACGCCGTAGTAAGACCTGGGTACACACAATTCATCCTCAGAAACTGGAGACTTATCAGAGTTACCATAAGCAACCATCGAACTAGCATACAAGAAGCGTGATATTCCCTGATCAATACACCAACGAGATAATAACAAGGTAGACATAGCATTAGTTTGTAAATCATATAAAGGGTTTGCAGCTGATAATGCTCCGGCAGATTGTGCAGCCAGATGACATACTGCATCATAATTTCCATTAGGTAGTTTTGTAATGAAATCAGTTTCTGAAAGGTCAATTTCCATACAATTTGTGCCTGGTGGAACATTGTCACGATTACCACTAGAAAAATTATCGATTAATACAACTTCATGACCTAAATTTAACAAACGTTTAACCAAGTGCGACCCAATAAACCCGGCTCCGCCAGTCACTATAATTTTCATAATTATTCTGGAAGCACTGTATATTCATCCGAAAGATCCTGATCTGGTTGACCAAGCTTTCTAGAGGTGACTTCCTCCTGCAAATATACTTCGCGATTGTCCTCAGCCGATCGGTAAATAGCATTCAACAATCTAATTGCACTGACCCCATCTTCGAAAGAAATCGGATGAGGTATCCCTTCCTTAATTTCAGCAACCACATCCTTTAGAAGTGGTATATGACCAGTGCCATACGCATGATTAAAATCTTCCGAATGTAATTCTGCAGCCTCTGGATCAGAGGTGTACATACTCAGCACATTGGCAGCAATTCCAGTGATAACTGACATTCCATGTTCGGAAAGGATTGAAATAGATGCCTCTTCAAGTTGTTCTTCATATACAATGTCTGGACGAGCAGCAGTAGTGACCTCGATAGCTCCTAATGCACCACTTTCGAACTTTAGAATCGCCACCGCTGTATCTTCCACTTCCACATCAACAAGTTGAGTTGCAATATTTGCTACCACAGATTTAACATCTCCCAGCAAATATTGCAATAAATCAAGAAAATGTATGCCTTGTGTCACCAATGTGCCCCCATCCATTGCCCAAGTTCCCCTCCAGGATGAAAGATTATAGTATCTCTGGGGTCTACACCATCTCTGCCGCACAGTTCCCAATGCAACTTTGCCCAACTTTCCAGACATTAAATCAGCACGCACTTTACGAACAGCCTTATTGTATCTATTCTGATATATCGGAAATATCTTTACACCAGCATTATCAGCTGCAATCTTCATTCTTTCCAAATCGTCCCAGGCTAATGCCAAAGGCTTTTCGACCACCACATGTTTGCTGTAACGATTAATAACATCAATAGCATGAGAAGGGTGCATACCATTTGGAGTAAGAATGCACACAACATCAATGTTTTCCTGTTGAAGCATAGTATGATAATTGGAATACACTGGAACACCATATTTTTCCTGAAATTCCTGGCGTCTCTCAGGCAAAAGATCGCATACGGCGGTCAATTCAGCATCTGACATTTTAGTGATAGGGTCAGCATGAAAATTAGCGATGCGACCACAACCAATGATTGCAAATCGAACAGGTGTCATTCTTGCATTTTTCCTATTTTTGTTTATCAAGTGACTCTAAGAGATTCTCTACAGATTCTATTTCCATTGCCAACTTTGCATCTTTGGCATATGAGCCAAGATGTGGTGTCAGAACAACATTCTCAATCTCAGTAAGTGGGCCAGTATAAGGTTCCTGACTGTAAACATCTAGAGCTGCACCTTTCAGAGTTTCATTCTTCAATGCTGTAACTAGTGCATCCTCATCAACTATACCACCCCGAGCCATGTTCACCAACATCGAACCCGGACGCATAGAGGCTAATTCCTTTGCTCCAATTAGAGTAGTATTATCATCTAAACTAGACACATGTATGCACAATATCTCACTCTCTAAAAGCAAATCGTTGAAATCAACCAACCGCACATTGTACTTGTCTGACCAATCCACATCTGGCACCAAATCGTGACCTAAAACTGTACAACCCATAGCAATCATAAGTTGTGCAACCTCCCTACCAATACGACCGAGACCCAATATGCCTAATACCCGCCCTTGAATCAGTTGACCAATCTCTTTGCGCCAGATTCCCTGACGCATATTTCTGTCAGCCATTGGAATGTTTCTTAGCAATGCCATAACCATAGCCAAAGTCAGCTCTGCAGCAGCACGGGTCGGTCCATAAGGAGTACTTCTTACCACGATCCCTTTCTGCTTAGCAGCTTCTAAGTCGATGTTATCCACTCCACTACCAAGACGACTCACAACACGTAAATTCGGAAAACAGGACAAAGTATCTGCATCTAACTTTTCTAATCCGGCAATTATGCCAACACAATCACTACCAAGCGAAATAACTTCTTCGCGACTTAAACGCCTCTTCTTGGAATTGAATTGTATGTCCAAACCACTTGCTTGAAGTAATTGCAATGGTTCAGATCCACATTCACCAAATGATGAAGGAGTAACAAGAATTCTCATGTTGAAGATTCTCTAATAGCAGATTTTAGTAAATTGGCTACCCTTAAGGCACCTTGTCCATCAAATAATTGTTGGCCTACACTACTCATATTAGAACGAAGCTGGTAATCTGATAATAGTAAGTGAACTGAATCGGCTATAGTCGATATTACACTGTTGTTAGAACCATCACAAATAGTATGAAGATAGCCTAACTCAACCAATGATTCCAACTGTTTTTTTTGATTGCGAGCAACCTCAATTGGAACAGTTGGACAACCAACACAGAGCAATTCGTACAACGTCTGACCGCCCGCCGAAATAGCAAGATCCGCTTGCATCATAAGTTCTTGTATTGCATCAGGAGAATGAAACAAATTAATTACATGTCTTGATTTGTCGATAACTTGCCTGACATTATTTTCATTGTTAGCAAAAGGCCCTATTATTGCATTGATAACAAAATCATCTTGCATGTCATCCAACATGCTCAATATATCTGGCATAAGTTCCAATGAATCTGACCCACCAAGAACCACAAGTATATTATGAACTGTTGGACGCACAACAAAATTAGATTTGTCCGAGAATTCTTCTCGTAACATCAGATATTGAGGTCCTAACAGAAACAGAGTATCCATGGGGGTCGGCAAGTAAGACAAATCCTTAGCATTCAAATTGCCATTGACCACCACCTGGCACGGATAGGAATAACCTGCCGTGTCGTCAATAACACAAGTCACCAAGTCATTGTTGCTAACCCTAGATATATATTCAGAATTTGCCATATACGAATCCACCACTATAGCGTCACATTCACTTTCAAAAGCTAAATCAACAGTAAAAGCACTGTCTTGTTCTTTCCACAAATCAGATATTGTTAATTCACACACTTCGAACCCAAAACGTTGTATTCTAGTTATAGCTTCTAAATAATCGTATGCAAGAAAAACAGATTCTACATCAATAGATTCAAGCGCTTGTGCCAATGATATACATCTCTGTAAATGACCCAACCCAATAGTTGGATCTGCATCAACTCTAAAAAGTATGTTAGTCACAATATTAACGAATAGAACGAATCAACTCAAAAGCCTCAGCATATTCCACTCCTACAACCGAACCCCAATTACTTGCAATTGCACGCAAAGCCTCTGGTGACCTTGGATGAGGAAAAGAACGACTTTCACTTTCGTATGTCTGCATAGCTTTAATCTTAACATCTACGGTGTCAGTAATATCCACAAAGACATTTGGTCTAAATTCAGGTTTGTACATGCTGAAAGACCATTCTGTAGAAGATGGAATTTCAAAAGCATATAAATCACGCACTGGACATCCAGACAAGGGTCTTGTGGCCGTCAAAGTAGCACGAAAAACAACACCATGATCAATATTTAAGTCACCTGGATGATGAGTATATATCACTGAAGGCTCAATCTCTGAAACTAATTTCTCTACAATCTTAACGACATCTAGCATAGGTAATGTATCAAAACGATTATCTGGCAAACCAAAATTATAAACTTGCTTGGCACCAATCAGATCTGACACTTTCTGACTGTCGCTCACCAATCTCTCCACTTTAGATTGATCAGCTTGATCACGTTCCTGATAACGAGATGTAGCTCCTTCACCCAATATAGCTATATGTACTTCCCGTCCTTCCTGCACCAAACTTGCTATGGTTCCCCAACAACCAAGTACTTCATCATCTGGATGAGCAGCCACTACAAGTATATTGTTATTATTTGACATAATACACCGTTACATTATTCATTATCGATTTTAGTCTAAATATTGTTAGTATAAAATATACCAAATTAAACTTGATCACTTCTTTTTTTATTCATCATTCGCATTTGAGTACAAATGTGGAGACCATCTTGATAAACCCATGTACCCATCACCATAATCAACTACTTCATGCAAAAACCGATGGAACTTAATGGGTTTATATGGTTGCTGCGGAGAACTTATGTTTATACCAAGAGCATTAAGGATAGACCATTCGGCATCCATAAATCCACATGCAGCTCTAGCTGCGACCAAACTTGAAAAACGCGGGTTGACTTCTAACAGACGTGGTCCCTCTCTGGTAAGTCTAAGTTGCACATTAATACTACCCATAGCACCAATACTCCGCGCAACTTGTATAGCATATTGAGTAACTTCTGGAACTTGATCTAGCTCAGCAAACCACGAACAACCACTATTTATGGGATGAATTTCACGCTTAAATGCTATAGATTCTTCGAACTCATCACATCTAAAAACACCAACCGAATACTCTCCACCATTATCATCTAGGTAAGCTTGCACGAATGGTTCATGCGTATTTTTCAGTGCCTTATCCAAAGAGGCCTGATCTTCGACCTTGCTCACTGAGCGTGAACCACTAGATCTTCTTGGCTTTACGATTACTGGATATCCAGTTTGTTGCAATACCTGCTCTATAGCTTCTCTATCATTGCCATCAGCCCACGGAGACAAAATAACTAAGGAATCTAGATGTTCCGCAGTTGCAAGCTTGTCACTAAAAATACGTAATGTATTCTCTTGTTGACAAATTATAGGTATGGAAATTAGATTGTTGTCTGATCTAACCAAAGTCTGTATTTCCGGATCACTTGCAGGAATAACACAATCCACGTCCATTGTCTTGCATAAATCAGCTATTGCCTTGATATACTCAGCATCAGAAGCCAAGGGTACCTGATGGTACTCCTGAACAAATGCTTGACCATAACATTGAGGTGTAACATCACAACCATATATGTCAAAATCAGTTTCGCTCAATTGAAGTGCCTTGACCAATGATGGCCCCAAGATTCCCCCTAGGGCTGTGACTAATACCTTGTATTTCTTTCTCACCTTTCCAATACCTCAACCAAATACTTTATGTTTGGATCATTTACTTTAGCGGACTCTATAATACTTTTTGTAGGATACGGAATGTTGTGTAGGCTTACACTTGTAGTGCTCAAATCCAGAATAGCACAGCATGCTAGTCCTGAACAATTTCGTGCCTGACCTACCGAACCAGGATTAATGATATGTTTGCCATGAACAAATTTGACTAGCGGATAATGAGTGTGTCCTAACAATATTATATCCGCAGGAACATCAGCAAATCGTTCCCAGTTTTGGTAATCAGGATAAATCCTACCCTGCAGAAAATCCCATGGTGCACCATGATACATTGCAATTTCTACGCCACACCAATTACTTGAAAATGTCAATGGCAATTCTAGTAAAGGCTCCAATTTGTCATCCGTTACAGTTAACAATGATTTGCTAATAGCAGATCCATACTTATCTTCATAGTGATTTGAAGGAACAATTTGTTTCTTATAGCAATCAATTAATACACTATCATGATTTCCTAGCACACCGACAACATTATCTCGTGGATATAAATCCAGACATTCAGATAGAAAGGGATAATAACCACATAGATCACCTAAAAACGCAAAAGTATCAACTTCAGGCAACAAAAATTCCATAACCGCTTCCATTGCAATATGATTTCCATGTATATCTGATAACAAGCCTATTTTCATGGCTGTATATCTATTGAGTGCGTCTCGTATATACGCTTCATATGAGTTATTCCCTGCTGTATAGTCATAAAACAGTGGTCAAAACGAGCACCTCTCAAACCATCAGTGGGGAATCCACTAACATGCATATCAACATATTCGTGCCTCACTAATTTGGGAGACATAACATACTCAATTGCTTTAATTACATAATTTAGACTAATATCTTCTGGATTAATCATCAATGTTGTTCCAATGGTCCTAGTTTCTAGCATTTTCAGCACCGCACTAGCAACATCTTCCACGTATACATAATTACGTATCGTCTCACCATTACCAGCTATATGCAATTCATCATCTGCAAGTGCAAATTGCAACCATTTTGATATAAGACCATCATGTTGTGGAACGAATCCATATACAAAGCTAGGCCTTACTACCATAAGTCTAAAATGATCGTTTTCTACAAACATACTACACAAAGATTCTCCATGCATCTTGCTCAGAGTATATGGAGACATAACAAATTGCATTTGCTGACTCTGTTCTAAATAACTTACAAAGAAAGTGGAAAAGTATAGAAAGGTAGGTGCCGAGCATATTTGTCGAAAGCTCAAAATGTTCCACAAACTGTCAATATTATTTCTATACAATACATACTGATCTTGATTGTCTGATGTTATTGCGCTCATATCAGCAGCACAATGCACAAACGAATCAAATGTAAGTCCACTATTTAAATCACATAATTGCTCTACACTATTCTTAGATGCTAAATCAACAACCCAAGTCTCCGAAACAGACGAGTAATCCCAAAACTTGTCCACTGGGTTATTTCTAACTATGGCTATTACCTCATGACCAGCAGTGGCTAAAACTTTTGCGCAATATCTTCCAATCAAACCGCCAGCTCCAGTTAGTAAAACGCGCATAGTTCTATGAGCCAATAATCTTGTCTCTGGTTAAGTTGCCAGACATAAGTACTTCCATACTATTAGGACCGCAATTAAACAACAAATCAATAATTGAAAGATGTGACTCGAATTCTCCAAACAGTTGAGAGTATTTAGGATGACAATAATCTTGGAAAACTACTTTTATATTACTATCTTCGAATTTACTAGCGTCAGCATAATCTCGACCTAATTTCCCGAAAATAAATGTAGACGCATTTAATTTCAAACACATATCTAGCACCAAATCAGATTTCTTAGTCAAGATATTAAGATTAGACATTTTGTGATACTCAACCTTGATGCCGAGCATATCCAAAAAAAACTTCATGCAATGGTCATTTAAGTCACTGAGATATGTCCAATCACGTTGATAAACATCCTCAAGAAAATCAGCATACAGTGAAAAGAAAGGAGCTTTGCTATAGCATGATAGTAAAGACTTCCAATGCTTACTCTGCCACGGCTGATTGTCAACTATTTTTGTTTCCTTAATCTTTAAATTTAGATGATCCTTCCTATAAATTGGAACAGTCAACCAAAAAGCACCATTGGGTCCTTTGATCTTATTTCTATTGTTGAAGTCATTTACCTGATATTGCACATCATCCATATAACAGAATGAGTCTGCGAGACTTATCTTATGAAAAAGTCCTATCCATGGCAAATAAGCTGGCTGCTGCGCGGTCAAAATCATGTTGATCGAAGCACTTTTAGTAAAAGTCTAAAGCTCATCTTCCAATACTAATAACTGTATAGCAGGTAATCGGCGTTTGATCTTGTTTATTATTTGGAATCTATTGTGTCCTTTAAGGCTGTTAGACCATCAACTATCCTGATTATTTGATCTTCAGATAGTGAAGGAAAAATAGGCACAGACAAAGTGTTGGCTGCGACTAACTCAGCACACGGAAAATCCGAAGGAGACAAGTCTAGATAGCGATGAAGAAGTTCCTCGGGTATTATCGGCCGAATACACGTTATGCCTCTGTCTAACATCAGTTTCTCAGCGTTTGCCAGATTTGATCCCAGTTTCAAAGCAAATCGGTATCCATTAGGCAAGCCAGGGCCCACTGGTGTCTGTCGCACAAAACTATGTTTTTCGCCTAGTGCACTTTCATACCTTCCACTACAACTAAGGCGTTTAGCGATAAAATCAGACAAACGATCAAGTTGAGATAGACCTAAGGCTGCTTGAAAATCAGTCATTTGAAAATTGAATCGAGGATAATATTCTTTCCTTCCATCGTAATTGCAGTAGTCGCGCACACGCTCAACAAGAGTATGATCATCCGAGACTACCATACCTCCATGACCAGTAGTAATCATCTTAGTAGCAAAAAACGAAAATGTTGCAATATCTCCTAATCGACCGACATTTTCACCTCTATATTTGGCACCTATAGATTGAGCACAATCTTCAATTACTCTGATACCCAACTCCTTAAATGCCATTGTGTCAGTTGGCACACCAAATGTATGGGTCAAAACCACAGCACGCGTATTATCAGTAATTTTATTGGATACCATATCCACCGTGGGATTAAAGTCAATATCTGATATATCTAGAATTATTGGTGTAGCTCCTACCAAATACACTGCATTAAGCAGCGAAGAACAAGCGTAAGTAGGGACTAGAACTTCATCTCCATTACCAATTTCGAGAGCTTTGAGAGCCAAGAACAATGCCGCTGAGCCACTCGACACTGCTGCTCCTCTGAGAGGATTTTTCCTATTATTGTTAGATAGATATTGACATAATGCATCTTCAAATTTTGATACTAAAGGTCCTTGCGTCAACCACTTAGTACTAATCGCTTCGCTCACTGCCATAGTATCTTCAGGCAAAATACTTGGGCAATTGTGGGGAATAACGTTACTCACTACCAATTGTTTCTCCAATTAGATCGTCAGGCAATTCTCCACCATCCCAGATAAAGTCTGTGAGCAATATTGGCTTGCTGCCAGTACCAACGAGAATCCCACTGGAAGAGAGTTCAATAATTTGGCCAGGTTCGCATATTGTATTTGCTCCATTCACAAGCCTTGAACGCCAAACCGTCAATTTATAGCCAGAAATAATCGTATAAGCCCCAGGATATGGTCTAGTCAATGCTCTAATAAGATTTTGAATATCGGTATCTTCCATAGACCAATCAATTAAACCATCTGACGGTTTTCTAGGAGGATAGTAAGTTGCTTGAGATTCATCTTGTGTTTTCCTTACAATATGACCGACACCAATATCATTTATAACTTCAATAAGTATCTTTGGAGCTGCTTCAGAGATTTTATAGGTCAGAGATAAAATATCATCTTCCGGTAAAATCGGAACTCTATCTTGAGCAATTATGTCCCCAGTATCTATCCCGGAATCCAAATAATGCACTGTATAACCCATCCAGTCTTCTCCATTAATTAGTGCCCAATTTTCCGGATGAACCCCTCGATATTTTGGCAATGGAGCCATATGCAAATTAATAGCACCTAATCTAGCAAGTTTTAATATATTGTCTGGAATAATATTTCTGTATGAAGAAACAACAAGCAAATCTGGCATGACATCTTCAATAGCTGTGATTACTTCTTCACTTGAGTCAATTCGGTTATGTCTAATTAGTTCAATATTATTACTAGATGCCAATTCAGCTACAGATGGATACCAGACAATTTCCTGCTTGCGAGGTATATTTGTAACTACCAAATCAGGGATAATTTGGTTGCTGATCATCTCTGTAAGAGAGTAATATCCATATATATGATTTCCAAAAAAAACTATTTTCATTATGTCACTTGCGATCAATCAAATGTGCCCATGATAATGATTCAAATTGTTTTGCTTTTCGCACAACACGTGCTCCCACCACAACCTCTAGATAACGTGGGTGCAAACCTGGTTCAGTATCAGCACAACGAAAAACTCTCACATCACTCTCTTTCAAAATCTCACCCACTTCCACATCTCTCAAAAAGTATATTCCAGTCCTTGTGGGTTTGTGGAAAGGTAATTCTGCATCATATATACCTGTCCTAATATGTCCAAGTAAATTATTAGTATCTGGACCATTAAGAATTCTTTGTTTATATTCATCATCATTTTCTATTTTTCTAATCTGATCAACCATAGCTACTAACTCGTCTGGCTCAATAGCAAAAAAATGATCAGTTCCTTTGGCGCTCCTGTCATATGTAAAATGTTTCTCCACAATATCTGCCCCTATTGCTACGGCAAGACCTGGAGCTGCAATAGGATTAATAGAATGATCAGAGAACCCTACAGGAACTGAGAAGGCCCGTTTGAAAAGATGTATATTTGATAGATGTACCTCGTTTATTTCTGTAGGATATGCTGAGACACAATGTAACAAACCTACCTGACTCTCGTCTAAAGCATCTAAAGCTTCTTCTACCTGACCCAATGTATGCACACCGGTACTTATCAATACAGGCAACCCTTGTAATGCTACCTCTTTCAATAATGGAATGTGAGATATAGTAAATGAAGGGATCTTTACAAAATCTACACCACCTTGAATCATGGCCTGTAAACCAATAAATCCATCAGCAGATGCACCTAACAATAAACCATGATCATGAGCATATCTCTTTAATTGCGGCACCCATTCATTAGGAATTTCATTTCTGCGTATTACCTCAGAAATTTCTTCATCACCATAAAATACTCCATATTTTGTCTTGGGAGGATAACATTCAGCAGCAAGTGGGATTTGTATTTTGACAGCATCACATTTAGCAGTCGCTGCTATATCAATTAGCTGTTTTGCTCTCCACAATTCTCCGTCATGATTAGAACCTATTTCTGCTATCACAAAACAGTCGGACCCTATGCCAATGGATGTATCATCGATATAAATCGGGTTATATGTATTCCTATTGGTCGAATTATTATTAGATTGCATAACTTACCTTGGTCTATCCCTGATCAACAAGGACTATCGCCCTAACGACAAGTTGAATAAATATCCTCAACAAATTTAGTCACAATCAGTAATACTTTCTGCGGTGATCATCGAGCTTGAAATACAGGTCGAATTATTGGCCCTTCCAGAAAAGATTCCGGTTGAGTTTCATTAAGCCAACCTGAAATAGTCTTAAGAACATCTGCATATGTGTGAAGAGTTTGCTCTATATGAGCATGATTATGCGATGTACTCATATTGTGCGCTCCAAGCGACAAAATGCCTCTCTTATTTAATTCTTGAATAAACAAGGTTCTAATAACTGCACTCTCACAATCAGCAATGTCTGAAAAACGAATAAGAGACCAGCTAGGATGACCCACACACTCTATACAGTCCTGCAAACCTGCTTCCCTGGACATAACATTGAGTCCATCCTGTAGTTTCTTGCCATTAGACTTGATGGTATCTAAAGCATCAGTGGTTTTAAGAATATCGATTACTTTCAGTGCGGCAGCAATGGATGCTATTTCTCCGCCCATAGTAAAGCTAAAAAATATTTCTTCAAACATAGTCATTACTTCTGTTTTTCCAAGAATACATGATATGGGAAACCCATTCCCCATAGCTTTGCCGAAACAGGCTAAATCAGGAATAACTCCATAAAACTTCTGTGCGCCGCCCAAACCGAAATGAAATCCACTGCAAATCTCATCAAAAATTAGCAACGTACCGTGCAGTTGAGTTAGTTCCTTTACACCCTCTAAGTAACCTGGGTCTGGCTCTACAAAGTTAACAGGCTCCATGATGACTGCCGCAAACTCCCCAGGATGTTTTTCTAATAATGTAGACAATGAGTCCAAGTCATTGTAATCGAACTTATGTGTAAGAGATTGAACCACTTCCGGAACTCCTAAATTGCGGGTGGTAGTTCCGACATACCAATCTTGCCAGCCATGATAACCACAGCAAGCTATTCTATCTCTACCCGTAAAAGCTCGAGCAGCCCGTACTGCACCAGATGTAGCATCAGAACCATTCTTACCAAAACGAACCATTTCAGCACAAGGAACCAAATCCACAAGCTGTTCCGCCAACTCTATCTCTAATGGATGCGGCAATGAAAAACTATGCCCTTCAGCAATTTGCTGAGTTACAGCTGAATTTACTTCATGGTTTGCATAACCAAGTATGTTGGGCAACAATCCTTGTACATAGTCAATATATTCGTTACCATCAACATCCCAAACCAGACAACCTGCACCACTTTTAAGAAATACTGGTGATACTCCCTGGACGTACTGTGTGTAACCTTTACTAAAAGTTTGTGAACCACCTGGAATTGTTTTATTTGATCTAGCAAACCACTTTTCTGATTGATCCAAACACAGTCTTGGTGCCGCTTTTGCTATTGCTTGCGAATACAATGATTGGTAATATCCCTCATTCATAATAGCTCCACTATTACTATTCAAAAGATCTGGTTTCTGATCCAACAATCCTAATATATCATTCATAAGTATTGGTGAACAATCTGTCAAATTATCACAAACACTCCTGACAAAATCCAAATCGCTTTCTTCATCCACAGTCCAACGCAGATTCCTCGAAGATAAATCGACTTCATTTTCTACGTTGCAAAGAGAGAATCTGTCAGAAGTGCGAATATAAGGAGTAACATGTTCACGGTCAGATTGTTTGGTCGCCTCCTCCCATGCACGAGCTAAAGCTTCGAAAGAAAAAACTTCAGTGTCCAAACCATCGGGATAGGTATATCGTAATGTATTTGTGGCATAATCACATCCGCTTTCAAAAAACCTTTTTACTACCGTGTCAATTACGGATGGATCAATTAGAGGACAATCTCCTGTGATCCGAACTATCGGATTCGCATCGTAAAACTTAGCTGCTTGATAATACCGATCCAGTACGTCTAGTTCATTACCCCGAAAACATTCTACCCCAATACTGGCACAATATTTCATAATGGGATCATCTAAACTATGATCTGATGTAGCTACAACCAGCTGTTTTATTGTTGATGCACCCTTCACCTGATTAATAACGTGCCAAAGCATTGGCTTACCGGATATATCAGTTAGAATCTTGCCAGGCAGTCTTTTTGATCCCATCCTAGCTTGCACTATACAAAATATGTTGTCAGAATTGTAGTTGATAGCGCTCAAACCAATTTGGTACTAACCCTCTGGATTGTAAGTAAGATTACTTTTTTCATTTGGTACAGAAAATAAACGCAAAATAATGCCGTGGTATTCCGCAATTGCATCATCAGTTACATCTATCCCAAGTGTTACTGAGGTCAATTGTGTACATCCCAATCTCTGAAAAACTCGACGATAGTTCCGGGCGAAAACATATCCATCATTAGCAAACTCTGGCTCCACGGTGACAATATATCTTCTGGCCACTCGCACCATTTCTGGAAAAATCTTTTTGCTTTTGGGATGCACATGCATTAGCACTGCCATAGTGAAAATTACGTCACTGCTATCCGTAGTCAGTAATGGCAATTTGTCCTCTAGACTTCCAACATTAATGTTGGTATTTCTGTATAGATCAGGGAATACACTGCTCATTAGTTTTATAGCTTCAGGATTGATCTCCACTCC
>DFQC01000021.1:0-18223 GCA_002377585.1 Anaerolineales bacterium UBA3499
AATCATTAAATAGATTATGGCTAGTCAAAATATCCGAATCAGATTGAGGGCTTATGATCACCGCGTATTGGATCAGTCGGCGAGACGTATTGTGTCGACAGCTGAGAGGACCGGAGCAAAGGTGGTTGGGCCCGTGCCTTTGCCTACAAAGCTTGAACGATTTACTGTAGCTAGAAGCCCATTTATTGACAAAGACTCGCAAGAACATTTTGAAATACGGACACATAAAAGGCTGATAGATGTACTAGAACCTGACTCAAATACTATCGATACCCTAATGCGTTTGAACTTGCCAGCAGGGGTCGATATAGAAATAAAGATCTAGTTTGGTATACGGATATTATGAAAGGACTTATAGGTAGGAAAATAGGAATGGCTAGCGTTTTTGCTGAGGATGGCACTGTCCAGCCAGTAACAATAATAGAGTGTGGTCCATGTTTCGTCACGCAGATCAAATCCGAAGGTACGGATGGGTATCAGAGTGTACAGTTGGGTTTTGAGGAAATGGTTCCAAGAAAGATATCTGGAGGTATAAAGGGTCATCTGGCAAGGAATGGATTGCCGGGGCTTCGTGTATTACGGGAATTTCGGGTCGGTAATACTGACGAAATAGAAGAGGGTCAGAAGATAACAGTAGGGGTGTTTGAATCTGGTGACCATGTGGATGTTACTGGCAAGTCTAAAGGTAAGGGATTTCAAGGGGCTATGAAAAGGCATGGCTTTGGTGGTGGACCAAAAACTCATGGTCAGTCTGATCGCCAGAGATCACCAGGTTCTATAGGTGCTACTACAACTCCAGGTAGGGTGCTAAAAGGCAAAAAGATGCCAGGTAGAATGGGCGGCGATCGTGTGACAGTCCAGAACCTTGAAGTGGCTTTAGTTGATGAGGAAAGGAATCTTATAGGCGTTAGAGGAGGAGTTCCTGGCCCGATTGAAGGAATAGTATTGATTAAAGAGAGACGGAAGCAGTAGATGATACATATGTCATCATATGCAATAGGTTTTTTATGAGAGATGCGGAGTTTTACGAATGAAAATTGACGTACACAATGTTTCTGGCGAGAAGGTGGACACTGTCGAACTTCCTCCTGAGATTTTTGAGGTCCCCATAAACGTGGGCCTGATGCATCAAGCCTTCATAAGACAAAGGGCAAATGCGCGACAGGTGGGTCGAAAGTCAAAGACCAGATCCGAAAAGCGCGGTGGAGGTGCAAAGCCGTGGAGACAAAAAGGAACCGGTCGGGCTCGTCATGCTTCACGTAGATCTCCTATCTGGGTTGGTGGTGGAAAGGCACATGGTCCTAATATACGTAATTATAAGAAGCGTATGCCAAGGCAAATGCGGAGGGCTGCTTTGCGTTGTGCATTGTCAGAGAAGGCGCTGGAGTCCGATATAGTAGTTGTAGATGAAATGGTTTTGGATATGCCTAAAACTAGGAAAATATATGATATTCTACGAGTTTTGGCTCCTGACGCAAAAAAATGTTTGGTGCTTATGTCAGACAGGAATGATCATTTAGTAAAGTCGGTTAGAAACTTGAGGAATGCTGCGACATTGCATGCAGGTTACTTGAATATTAATGACCTTGCTACGCATGATAAAGTAGTAATGCCGTTAGCAGCATTGGAAGTCATTAAATCTTATCTTGGTGCAGAGGTTTGATATGTCATTGACAGTTTTTGATGTTTTGCGGCGTCCATTGATTACAGAGAAATCTAGTTTTCAGAACGAAAAGTTAGGTAGATATGTGTTTGAAGTTGCTTCTGAAGCTAGTAAAACTCAAATTAAAGAAGCAGTTGAGACACTGTTTGATGTGCATGTTATACGAGTTAATACGCTTGTTATGCCAGCTAAACGCGCACGGAAGCAGCGCCGTATTGTTACTCGTACTTCACAGTATAAGAAGGCCGTAGTTAGACTTAAGGAAGGCGAAACTATAGAGTTGTTTGAGGGTGTGAAATAATGCCGGTAAAAGTATATAAACCCACATCGCCGGGTCGTAGAGATCAGACTGGTCATTCGTTTGACGAGATTACACGTTCTCATCCAGAAGACGCTCTGACTCGTCCGTTACGTCGCAAAGGTGGCCGTAACTCTGCTGGAAAAATGACAGTTCGTCATCGTGGTGGTGGGCATAAGCGTAGGTATAGGTCTATTGATTTTAAACGGGATAAGGTTGGAGTGCCTGCAAAAGTAGTGTCTATAGAATATGATCCAAACCGTAGTGCTAGGATTGCACTATTGCATTATGTGGATGGTGAGAAGCGCTATATATTGGCTCCTTTAGGTTTAAAAGTTGGTGATGTATTAAAATCTGATCTTAATGCTGATATCAAGCCTGGAAATTGTTTGCCATTGTCTCGTATACCGTTAGGAACGCTTATACACAATATTGAGCTCCAAAAAGGTAAAGGTGGGCAAATTGTACGTGCGGCGGGTACTGGGGCAAGATTGATAGCTAAAGAGGGAGAATATGCTCAGATTAGGATGCCTTCTGGAGAAGTAAGGCTTATTAGATTGGAATGTAAGGCCACTGTCGGTGAAGTTGGAAATGCTGATCATCAGAATGTGAAATTAGGTAAAGCTGGTCGTAAGCGTCATCGTGGCATACGACCAACAGTTCGAGGCTCAGCTATGTCTCCTAGAGATCATCCTCATGGTGGTGGTGAAGGTCGTCAGGGTATCGGTATGCCTGGACCAAAAACACCATGGGGCAAACCTGCACGTGGTGTCAAAACACGTCGAAACAAAAGGTCTGGAAAGTTTATATTACGCGGTCGTGGTAAGAAGCGCAGAGGTTAGACAATTATTATGTCACGTTCATTGAAAAAGGGTCCATATATTCAGCAGAAGTTGTTGCAGAGAATTGAGTCTATGAATGAAAGCGGTGAAAAGACGGTAGTGCGTACATGGAGCAGGTCGAGTACTATATTTCCGCAGATGGTAGGCCATACTATAGGTGTACATGATGGTCGTAGACATGTTCCGATATATATTACTGAAAATATGGTTGGTCATAAATTAGGTGAATTTGCACCTACAAGGACATTTCGAGGGCACTTACCAAGATCTATGGTGAGTTAACGAATGTTTTCAGGGATAATTTATTGTGAATGATCAGATAGCTATTGCAACAAATCGTAGAGTTCCAGGATCTGCCCAAAAAGCAAGGTTAGTCGCCAATCTTGTGCGAGGCGAACTAGTGTTAGATGCGATATCGAGATTGCGTTATTTGCCTCATGCAGCCGCTGTAAGTATTGCTAAGACTATAAAATCAGCTTCGGCTAATGCAGAGTCTCAATATGGTTGGTCTGAAGATGATATGTTAGTGCAATCTATATTAGTTGATGAGGGACCTAGTCGTATGTGGCGCAAATTTGGTGCGCGAGGTCGTTATAAGCCTATAAAAAGAAGAACTGCACATATAAAAGTGACTTTAGTGCAGGTAAAGGACTAATTAAGGAGTAGAAAACAGAAAAATGGGTCGTAAAGTTCATCCTATTGGTTATAGGCTAAAGGTAGTAAAGGAGTGGGAAGGTCGTTGGTTTGCGACTGGTAGTATGTATCGTGAGCAACTTAGTCAAGATATAGCGATTCGCAAGTTAATCTTGGAGGGTAGAAGGAGAGCTGCTATAGCAAGAGTAGAGATAGAGCGATACCCTAATCAAGTTCATGTCACTATTTTTTCTGGAAAACCTGGAATTGTTATTGGTAGAAAAGGTGCTCAGGTAAAGGAAATGAGATCTGATCTTGAGAATTTGTGTGGTATGCCTTGCAAAGTGGAGGTTGAGGAGATTACTCAGCCAGACCTCGAAGCCAAACTGGTAGCTGAAAACGTAGCTAATCAGTTAGAAAGGCGCATTAGTTATAGTCGAGCTATGAAAAGAGCGATAGGTCAGGCAATGCGTCAAGGCGCGAAAGGGATTAAGATAAGTGTATCAGGACGTTTAGGGGGATGGGATATGTCGAGACGTACCTGGATGCGTGAAGGTCGAGTGCCACTCCAGACGTTGCGAGCAGATATTGACTATGCCTTGTCAGAAGCTGATACTACTTATGGCAAGATAGGTGTAAAAGTATGGATTTATCGAGGTGATGTTCTGCCTGATCAAGTTAGCGATACATCGGATGTGTATGTTAGTACCTAGAGAAAGTGGAGGTTGTGACTGAAATGTTAATGCCTAAACGAGTCAAGTATCGTAAGCAGATGCGAGGCCGCATGCGAGGCAAGGATCAGCGCGGTTCTGAAATCCACTTCGGTGAATATGGGCTCCAGGCAATGGAACCTGGATGGATAACCCAGAGGCAAATCGAGGCTGCGCGGCGAGCTATGGTTAGAGCATTGAAACGTCGGGGTAAGGTGTGGATTAGAATATTTCCGGATAAGCCAGTGACTCAACGAGCTGCTGAAACTAGAATGGGTAAAGGTAAGGGAAGTGTAGATCATTGGGTTGCAGTAGTAAAACCTGGACGGATGTTGTTCGAATTGGCTAGTGCTGAGGATGACGCAGCAGCTAGAGAGGCACTACGATTAGCTAGTCATAAGCTTCCAATTAAGGTTCAGATAAGGACCAATCGCACTTCTGATGTAAGTGGCGGAGGTAATTGATGCAAATATCAGAGGTTAGGGATATGTCGGAAGAAGAGTTAGATAGACAAATAGATGAGCTTAGGGAAACTTTGTTTAACCTAAGATTTCGTACAGCAATTGGGCAGGAAACTGACACCTCTCAATTTCGTAAGACACGACGTGATTTAGCTAGAATGCTGACTATCAGAAGAGAGAGAGGTATTTTGTCTGTTGAAAATGCTCAGATTGAGGGTCAAAATGACTAACAAAAGACGCCGTCTTATTGGAGTGGTGACAAAGAATAGTTCCGCGAAAACTGTGTCTGTAAAAGTTACTAGAACAACAGTGCATCCATTGTATCGCAAAGTTTTGCGAGTGTCAGATAATTATTTGGCGCATGATGCACAAGAAAAAGCAAACGTGGGCGATGAAGTTATAATTGTAGAATCTCGGCCAATTAGCAAGCTCAAGCGTTGGTCATTGGAAGATGTTGTAAAATCCGGGACTTTATCGGAAGATTCTGTTCCAGAAAACACGGAGAATTAGATGATTCAACAGGAATCGAGACTTGCTGTAGCTGACAATTCGGGCGCACGTGAAATACAAGTGATAAGGGTGCTTGGAGGGACTAGGCGGCGATATGCTGGAGTAGGTGATATGGTTGTAGCTTCGATTAAGGCAGCAGTCCCCAACAGTGCTTCAAGCAAGCGTGAAGTTGTTCGAGCTGTAGTTGTCAGAACGGCAAAGGAGTTTCAGCGTAGAGATGGGTCACAGATTCGTTTTGACGACAATGCGGCTGTCTTATTGGATGGTGAAACTAGAAATCCTAGAGGTACACGCATCTTTGGACCGGTGGCTCGCGAACTTAGATCGCGTGGTTACTCAAAGATTCTTTCTTTGGCTCCAGAGGTGTTGTAAAAGATAGTGGGTGATTTGGTATGAATATTCGAAAAGGAGATAACGTAGAGATTGTTTCTGGTAATGATGCCGGTATAAGGGGAGAAGTACTTCAGTTGGTTCCTGACAAGCATGGAGTTGTAGTGGAAGGAGCAAACATACGAAAGAAACATCAGAAGCAGCAGGAGACTGGTGGACAGCGTCCCTTATCTGCTGGAATGATTGAATTTGAGGCTCCAATGCATGTGTCTAATGTTATGTTAGTATGCCCTAAGTGCGATATGTCAGTGCGTACTAGTATGAAAAGAGAGAAAGGAAAGAAAACACGTATCTGTAAGAAGTGTGGAGCTTCGTTTGAATGATAATGGGGATTAACTAAAGGTTAAATTGTCTATGTCTGATTTGAAGAAATACTTTCGCAATGAAGTGGCGCCGGCTCTAATGAAGGAGCATGGTTTAAGCAATCCTATGGAGGTTCCTAGTATCACTAAAATAGTATTGAACATAGGTCTTGGGGAAGCTCTGACCAATAGTAAATCTCTCGACTCTGCTGTATCCGATTTGGCGACGATTACTGGTCAACAACCGGTTGTGACGCGTGCAAGGATGAGCATAGCGAACTTCAAACTTCGCGAAGGAAGTGCAGTCGGGGCCAAGGTAACTTTAAGGGGAGAGCGAATGTGGTCGTTTTTGGATAGATTAATGCGTATTACGTTGCCACGTGTGCGTGACTTTCGAGGGTTGCCTCCTACTGGCTTTGATGGCCGTGGAAATTTTACGTTGGGTATGCGGGACCAACTTGCATTTCCAGAAATCAATTACGACAAAATAGATAAGTTACGAGGTATGGAAATTACTATAGTTACCACAGCTCCTGATGATGTACAGGGGTTAAGTTTGCTAACTATGTTAGGCATGCCGTTTCGTGAAAATGAAAAGGTGTATTAATTATGGCTAAGAAATCTATTGTTATTCGCGAGCAGCGTAGAAAATATGCAACACGTGTTCGGAATCGTTGTGGTTCATGTGGGAGACCAAGAGCGTATATGCGGAGATTTGGATTGTGCCGCATTTGTTTTAGAGAACTAGCATTAAAAGGACAAATTCCAGGCGTGGTCAAATCGTCTTGGTGAAATACGGTAAATTAATTTATGACTATTAGTGATCCAATTGGAGACATGTTGAATCGTATACGGACAGCACTACTTGCTGGTCATACGTCTACGTCAGTACCCAATTCAAAAATAAAAGTATCAATTGCTCGTATATTGCAAGATGAAGGATATATTGAGGGCTTTGACATTGTGAATCAAGATAGTGTGCACAGTTCGATTGAGTTGAGTATACGTTATGTTGGCAAGAGGCTTGAGCGGCGTCCTGTTATACGTGGAATAAAGCGTATTAGTAAACCAGGGCAGCGTGTATATGCTGGCAAGCGTAGAATACCACGTGTGCTATCAGGGATTGGTGTGGCGATAATGTCTACACCTAAAGGTGTGATGACTGGTCGACGTGCTCGTAAGTTAGGAGTAGGTGGTGAAGTGTTATGTCATATTTGGTAAATAGGGGTATATAAAATGTCACGCATAGGCAAGGAACCTATACCAATACCGCCTAAAGTTGAGGTGCAGATTGATCAAGTAGGCGTGCATATTACTGGTCCTAAAGGAGAGTTAACTCAAAGTATAAGAAGTGGACTCGATATTAGACAAGATGATGGTGCTGTTTTGGTAGAAAGAGTAAGTGATGCACCAGAATTAAGGGCGTTGCACGGTACTATACGTATGCTTATCAACAACATGATAGTTGGAGTGACTGATGGATGGGATAAAGTGTTGCAAATTGAGGGTGTGGGATATAGAGCTGAGCTGCAAGGTAAAGATCTTGTATTAAGTTTGGGTTACTCACATCCAGTAAAAGTCGCTGCACCATCAGGTATTGAGTTTGAGGTTGATGGAAGTTCTCGAATTGTTATTGTCAAGGGAGCGGACAAGCAATTGGTTGGTCAAATAGCTGCTGATGTGAGGTCTTTGAGGCCCCCTGAACCTTATAAGGGCAAAGGTATTAGATACAAGGGTGAATATGTACGTCGAAAAGCTGGCAAAGCTGGTAAGGTGGAGTAAATATGGGAAATAAGTCTCGGACAACCGCACGCAAGCGAAGACACAAACGTGTGCGTAGAAAAGTATATGGAACTTCGACTCGTCCTAGGTTAAATGTATTTCGTAGTTCCAAACATATTTGGGCACAATTGATAGATGATGAGCAAGGACTAACTGTAGCTCAAGCATCTACACTGGAATCAAAGTTCCGGGGTCAGGAGGCGCAGGGTACTCAATTTGATCGGGCAAAAACTGTCGGTGCTGTTGTGGCAGATCGGGCCAAGGAAAAAGGTATCAACAGAGTAGTGTTTGATCGAAGTGGATACAAATATCATGGTAGAGTGAAGGCTTTAGCAGATGCTGCGCGAGATGCTGGCTTGCAGTTTTAGGAGATAATAATGGCGCGAACTGAAAAAACAAGGGCAAGAGAAGAAGATCGCGATGAATTTGACGAGAGAGTCGTTGATATCAATAGAGTTGCGAAGGTGATTAAGGGTGGCCGTCGATTTGGATTTCGAACAGTGATGGTCGTGGGCGATAATCGAGGCAGTGTTGGCATTGGTGTTGGTAGAGCTCAAAATGTACCTGATGCTCTCAGAAAATCAGCGGATAGAGCTAGGAAGAACATGCGTAAAATCCCTATGGTTGGAACGACTATTCCACATGAACATGTTGGAATCGTCAGTGGCGCTAGAGTGCTTCTTAAACCAGCGTCTCCTGGTACAGGTGTTATAGCGGGTGGTGGAGTCAGAGCAGTGATTGAATGTGCTGGTATTAAGGATATATTGACCAAGTCTCAAGGAAGCGCAAATGTGTTAAATGTAGTTCAGGCTACCTTTGCGGGTTTGACCGAGATGATAGATCCTGTAGAAGAAGCTGAGCGGAGAGGAAAGAATATCGAAGATGTTCAGCCGTTTTGGACTAGGAGTCGTAATGGCCAAGAAAGCTAAGAGTAAATCTTTAAGTATCACTTTGGTTAAAAGTCCTCTTGGTTATAGTAAACGTCATAAGGGTACTATTAGGGCACTTGGGCTACGTCGTTTAAATCAAACAGTAGAACATATTGACACTCCACAATTGCGCGGTATGTTAGTGAAAGTCTCTCATTTGATAGATGTGATAGGTGTTTGAAGCAAAGGTATTTGAGTTGGATTATTATGAAATTACATGATTTGAGCCCTAATCGTGCTTCACGTCGATTAGGCAAAAGAGTTGGTAGAGGTATTGCGGCGGGGCAAGGCAAGACTGCTGGAAGAGGCACTAAGGGGGCTGGCTCTAGATCAGGCTCTGGAGGTAAATTGTACAGAGAAGGTGGTAATTTGCCTTTTGTTCGCAAGCTTCCCTTTAAGCGTGGCTTTCGCAGTATAAATCGTATATCGTATGTAGAAGTCAATTTGGATGATATAAATGAACGGTTCAATGATGGGGATGTAGTCGATCCTACAACTTTGGCAGACAATGGTTTTATGAAAAGTCCTCATGATTTACCAATTGTTATACTTGGTAGAGGTGAGGTGGGTAAAGCTATTACGGTAAAAGCACACCGCTTTTCAAAAAGTGCAATTGCTAAAATCGAATCTGCCGGTGGTACTGTCGATGTTATTGATATAGGTGCTAGTGAATAATTGTGGAGATTTTGAGCTAAGATGAAAGGTGCAGCACTAAAACGATTGTGGACAGCGCAAGATTTGCGCAATCGTCTACTTATTACTGCAGGACTGTTGGTATTATACCGGCTGGCAGCTCACGTTCCAGTGCCTGGAGTAGATAGAGATGCAATTGCTCAAATTTTGCAATCGTCGACTGGAGCAGGAAATCTGTTAAGTCTTTTCGATTTATTATCAGGTGGTACTGTATCTAATTTTTCTGTACTAGCTATGGGAGTTTATCCTTATATTACAGCACAGATTATTTTACAGTTAATGGTTCCTATTATTCCTGCTCTTAAGCAAAGGATGGAGGATGATCCGCGCGAAGGGAAACAGTTTATGGAACGTTGGACATATTATTTAGCCATTCCTATGGCTTCATTAAATGCAATCGGTCAGATTCGACTGTTCCAATCTTCCGGACTTCCTATATTACCTCATTTTGGATTTTCAGGAGACAATTTGCTCCCGACTATTACTACGCTTATTACTATGACAGGCGGGACAATGTTTGCTATTTGGTTGGGTGAACTGATTTCTGAATATGGCATTAGAAACCAAGGACTGTCATTGATAATTTTCAGTGGTATTGTAAGTGGTTTGCCTCGAAGCGTTGGGCAATTATGGTCCGATGAACAGACTCGTTATGCTGGAATAGCACTGTTTATTGTTTTAGTGGCTATTACTGTTTTTGCAATCGTAGTAGTCACTCAAG
The DNA here is from genome assembly GCA_002377585.1 of Anaerolineales bacterium UBA3499. GTDB lineage: Bacteria > Chloroflexota > Anaerolineae > Anaerolineales > UBA11657 > UBA11657. The sequence continues at coordinate 9,935 of DFQC01000021.1, forward strand.
GACGGCGAAATGTACCGGTAATGTATCCAGGAAGACGCATTGGTCGTCGTCAGTCTATGCCTGTTAGAGGATCTCTACCACTGCTTGTTAACATGGCGGGGATGATTCCTATTATATTTGCCAGCGCCATACTGAGTTTCCCTGCTATTCTCGCACAGTTTTTTACACAGAGTCAGAGAGAATGGGTGCGAAATTTTGCTTTGGGCATGCAAGATCTGTTTGCCAATCAGCAGAATGTGGGTTACATAACCATATATTTCTTTATGGTTGTATTGTTTGCATTCTTCTATACTGATGTACTGTTTCAGCAGCAGAACTATGGCGAAAATTTGAAGCGTGTGGGGGCGCAGGTGCCTGGTGTAACACAAGGAGCTCCTACACAGAGATACCTAAACAAAGTTTTGCGAAGGATAACACTTCCTGGTGCGACATTGTTGGGTACGGTAGCAGTCTTACCATTATTAGTAGGATTGATGCTGGTAGGATTTACATCTGGTAGTAACGCTTTTTTTGCTATAGGTTCTGGGCTATTAATTGTGGTGGGAGTTGTTAAGGAAACGTTTTTTGGGCTTGAAACTGAACTTAAACTACGAGGTTATGACGAGTCTTTACTTGTCAGTTAATAGTGATTTTATGTTTTTGGTAATGATTGGACCTCCAGGTGCTGGGAAAGGTACGCAGGCAAAGCGTTTAGCAGAAACACTTGGCTTGAGTCATGTGTCTACAGGGGAAATATTCAGGCAAAATATTAGCCGGAAAACTGAACTGGGTTTACGTGTTAAAGAGTTGCTTGAAGATGGCACTCTGGTGCCTGATGATTTAACTATTGAATTGGTCCAAGACAAGATAGATCAATTGGTTAATGGTAGCGGAGCCATTTTTGATGGCTTTCCACGTAATCTGGAGCAAGCTAAAGCATTGGATGATATGCTATTGTTACATGATAAAGGAGTGGACTTAGCTCCATTAATCAATCTGAGTGATAGTAATATTATCGAGAGGCTTACAGGTCGACGTACTGATAAGGATACGGGAAAAATATATCATCTTATCTATGATCCTCCGCCGGACAATGCGAATGTTGAGCAACGATCTGATGATAAGAGAGATACTGTACTACGAAGAATAGAGGATTATCATCAAAGTACTGTACCTATGCTTGCTTATTATGATGATCGTGATTTGCTCTGTGAGATTGACGGAGACAACACGATTGATCAAGTTACTACAGCTTTGTTAGAGGTAATAAGAGGACGTGTTTTTGCATGATTATTATAAAATCTGAACGGGAAATTGATCTTATGCGTAAAGCTGGTCATGTAGTAGCTACAGTTTTACATGAACTAGAGCAATTGTTGCGTCCAGGTGTGACTACACAAGAATTGGATCAATGGGCGGAAAAGCAATTGTCAAAATTGAATGCCGAATCCCCTTTTAAAGGATATCGGCCTACGAGGTCACATGTCCCATTCCCCGGAGTAACATGTATGTCAGTTAATTCGGAGATAGTTCATGGAGTGCCTAGTGATAGAGAGTTGCTAGAGGGAGATATACTAACCATTGATTGTGGTGCAGTGTACAAAGGATGGATGGCTGATAGCGCTTGGACATTTCCGATTGGTGAGATCACAGATGGTGCTCATGATTTACTAGACGTAACTCAGAAGGCTCTGTATGCTTCAATTAAGTCTGCCAGAGCTGGAAATCGCACAGGGGATGTAGCAGAAACTATGCAGAACACTGTTGAGGATGGAGGATATAACGTGATTAGGCATCATACTAGCCATGGTATTGGTCGCAACTTGCATGAGGACCCGCAAATATTAAATCATGGTAGAGCAAAAAGTGGTCCAACATTGAAGCCAGGTATGACAATTGCATTAGAACCTATGGTGCTAGCAGGTCATTATGATACAACGGTAATGGACGATCAATGGACTGTTGCTGCAAGTGATGGTAATCTAACTGCTCATTTCGAACATACTATTGCGATTACAAATGACGAAGCAGAGATTTTGACACAATTGAATTCTAACGGTGGTATTTAGATATGAAAGTATCTGCATCTGTAAAAAAACGATGTCCGAAATGTAAGATTGTACGCAGACGCGGGCGTGTATATGTTATATGTGAAAATAAACGCCATAAGCAGCGTCAGGGTTAGTTTGATCGTATTGGAGATTAATTGATATGGCAAGAATAGAGGGAATAGATCTACCTAGAACGAAGCGTATAGAGATTGCACTTACCTATATTTATGGTATAGGAAAAGCTTCGGCGCAGGCTGTGCTGTCTGATACTGGTATTGACCCGTCTACAAAGGTAAGTGAATTGTCTGAAGATGAAATAGTGGCTGTAAGGGATAATATTGCTGGAAAATATGTGGTTGAGGGTGATTTGCGCCGTGCAACTCAGATGAACATTAAGAGGCTTACTGAGATTGGATGCTATAGGGGCAGACGCCACAGAATGAATTTGCCAGTTAGAGGACAGCGTACCCGTACGAATGCACGAACATCTAAGGGTATAAAGAAAACAGTAGCTGGACGCGGTCGTAGACGTGGTGCGAGAAAGAAATAGAAAGTGAGTATATAATTATGGCACAGAGATCAAAGCGAAGGCGTGAAAAACGAACAGTGGCGCGTGGTAGGGTTTATATTCATGCCACTTTCAACAATACAATCGTTACTGTAACCGATAGAAGTGGAGGAGTCATTTCGTGGGGTAGTGGTGGTACTGCGGGTTTCAAAGGATCGCGTAAAAGTACACCTTATGCTGCTAGATTAGCAGGAGAGCAAGCAGGTAGGAAGGCGATTGATATGGGACTTCAGGAAGTGGATATGTTTGTTAAGGGTCCAGGTCCTGGTCGTGAATCTGCTATTCGTGCTATACAGGGTTTGGGTATTGTTGTAAATTCAATTACTGATACTACTCCGGTACCTCATAATGGATGTCGGCCTCCAAAGAAAAGGCGTGTGTAAGAAACAAGATAATAGGTATTTGGGAAAATTACGATATTATGGCGAAATATACAGGTTCAGTGTGTAAATTGTGTCGACGAGAAGGCGAAAAACTGTATCTTAAAGGCTCTAGGTGCTTGACGCCTAAATGTTCTTTTGAGAAACGAGGTTATCCACCTGGTCAGCATGGTCCGCAGGCACAGTGGAGGCGTAAACGTGAGTCTGATTATGCCATCCAATTGCGTGCAAAACAGCGTGCTAGACGCATATATGGTGTGCTAGAAAGGCAGTTTCGAAACTATTATCGCAAAGCTGTTCGTACTAGAGGTTTAACAGGTATGGCATTGTTACAGGAACTGGAAGTGCGTCTTGACAATGTGGTGTATAGGTTGGGTTATGCGCGCAGTAGGGCAGAGGCTCGACAGTTAGTGTCACACGGTCATTTTTTAGTGAATGGCAGAAGAACGGATGTGCCTTCATTTCAGCTAAGCTCTGGTGATGAGATTGAAGTGCGTGCAGCGTCTAAGGAACGCGTGGTTTTTCGGGCACTGCTAGATGAGGCCGAGGGACGTACAATTCCTTCGTGGCTAAGTAGGGATGTTGCTGCACTTACCGGTAAGATGATTGAGCTGCCAAATAGACAAGAGATATTTGAGCCAGTAAATGAACAACTTATAGTGGAGTTTTATTCTAGGTGATTTATATGTGTAAGTCGAATTATATTGCATTTATTATCGCTGGGAGGTATTTATTTTGATTTCTATGACAGATATGGTTACACCAAGAATTGAGCGTGAAGCAGTCTCATTAAATTACGGGAAGTTTTTTGTTAGTCCTTTGGAAACTGGTTTTGGAGTAACCATAGGAAATGCTTTGCGTAGGGTTTTACTTTCTTCTCTTGAAGGTGTTGCAGTGACTTCTATGAGAGTGTCTGATATTTATCATGAGTTTTCTGACTTACCAGGAATTCGTGAAGACATGACAGAAATCTTGCTGCAGGTTAAGCAGTTGCGGATGAAGATGCACGAAGGTTCGACGGCAAGAATATCATTGAAGGTCAGTGGCGAAGGTACTGTAACTGCTGCGGACATTGAGTGTCCGGCTGAAGTGGAAATTGTCAATCCGGACCTTTATCTTTTTACTATAGATAAGAAAACCGCAAAAATGGATATAGAGTTAACTGTACAGCGTGGGCGGGGATACTCCCCAGCTGAAGATCGAGGTGTTTTACCAGTTGGTGATATACCAACTGATGCTATTTACAGTCCAGTTAGACGTGTTAATTGGGATGTAGAAAGTGCCAGGGTTGGTCAAGATACAGGATTTGACAAACTAGTTATGGAAATATGGACCGATGGCACCATCGCACCCGAAGAAGCATTAAGTGGGAGCGCTGCCATCATGATGCATCATTTAAGGGATATTTCGGGAGTCACTGAAGAGATGCTGATGGAGGTTATAGAAGAGGTCGAGGAAGAAGTGGTTCCTAATGAAGTCTACGAAGTTCCTATAGAGCAATTGGATCTATCAGTACGTGTGTTTAATTCCCTTAAGCGTACAGGCATTACATCTGTGGGCGAGGTGTTGGACCACATGACTCGAGGTGACGAGGCTATGATGTCCATACGAAATTTTGGTGACAAGTCGCTTAATGAGTTACGAGATAAATTGGTTGAAAGAGGTTATATCGAAGGCGATATTTCAGATGAAGTATTAGAAGAAACTGAGATGGGTATGGAGATATCTGCATGAGACATCGTACATTCGGTCGTCGACTAAATAGATCTGTAGGGCATCGAAAGTCTTTGCGTAGAAACTTGATGAATGAGTTGTTTATTCACGAACGAATAAATACTACGGAAGCCAAAGCACGCGCGATTCGCGGGGATGCCGAGCGTGTTATAACGATCGCAAAACGTGGTCAGCGTGTAGGAGATGAGATGGCTAAAGTGAACGCTCGTAGGACAATTATGCGGCGCTTGAACAACAAAAAGGTTGTTAAAAAAGTAGTAGAAGAAATTGCCCCCAGATTTGAGAACCGGCCAGGCGGATATACACGAATGCTTAAAGTGGGAGCTCGTCGTGGGGATGCGGCATCTGTTGTTATTTTGGAGTTAGTCGAAGATTAGCACAAAGCTTCGGCGTTATAGTGGAATATTGGAGTATGATGGTACAGATTTTAGTGGATTTCAGTCTCAGCCCGACCGCAGAACTGTGCAGGGAGAACTGGAGCAAGCTGTTAGTAAGGTAGCTCATAAAGACAGAATTATCATTTATGGGTCTGGTCGTACTGATGCAGGAGTACATGCTTCAGGTCAGGTAATCGCCTTTGATATGGAGTGGAAGCATACATCAGAAGAGTTGTTGCGTGCGATTAATGCATGTTTGCCACGAGATATTGTAGTCAGAACGCTTGATGTGACGTCGTTTGATTTCAATCCAAGGCGATGTGCTAGGTGGCGGAGTTATCAATACAGGATATATAATGCGCCAATTAGGTCACCGTTGCACATACGAAAAAGTTGGCATGTGCAAGCTAAGCTTGATTTAGGTGCCATGGAGTCTGCTGGAGAATGTTTGATTGGAGAACATGATTTTGCATCGTTTGGTAGATCGCCTGATAAACTGGGTCATACTACACGCACGGTGAGTAGGCTAGATTGGAGAGCGAATAAGGAGAGTATTATTGTTGAAATTGAAGCTAATGCATTCCTTTATCGAATGGTGAGAAGTATTGTGGGAACATTATATATGGTAGGTGTTGGGTCATGGGAATCAAGCGTCGTGGAACAAGTGCTTCAGGCGAAGGATAGAAATATGAGTGGTCCTTTGGCACCGCCACAGGGGCTTACTTTAACAAATATTAAGTTTTAAGGAGCAGTGATTTAGTGAATACATATGTTACTAAAGCGGCTGATGTGAATCAAGAATGGTTAGTTATTGATGCTGCTGGTCAAACCCTTGGAAGGCTGGCCACAGTGATTGCTAGCCTCTTGAGAGGCAAACACAAGGTCAACTATGCTACAAACATTGACATGGGTGATTTTGTTGTTGTTATTAATGCATCTAAGATAGCAGTGACCGGCAATCGACTGGATGATAAGATGTACAGGAGGCATACAGGTTATCCTGGTGGATTAATTGAGGTACCTCTGAGAACAATGTTGGATAAACATCCAGACAGAGTTATCCGTTATGCAGTTAAGGGTATGTTACCAAAAACTAAATTGGGCAGAAAAATGTTGACGAAACTTAAGGTTTACGGTGGTGAGGATCATCCACATCAGGCTCAACAGCCTCGTGTATTTGATCATTGAGGTAAAGGTATAACTATATGAGTGAAAATATATATCATGAAGCTGTGGGAAGGAGAAAGGCAAGTACTGCACGCGCTCGAGTTTTTGTTGGTGGTGGTGGAAATTTTGTAGTGAATGACAAGAATGTCGATGATTATTTTCGGCGTATAGGTGATGCCGACAAAGTGCGATTACCAGGTATGTTGACTAAACTATCTGATAGTGTTGATATATCAATACATGTTAGGGGTGGTGGTGTTACTGGCCAAGTTGATGCTACAGCTCATGCTATTGCTCGCGCACTATTAAAATTGGATCCGGAGAATCGCTCGAAACTTCGTGCTGCCGGTTTGTTGACTAGAGATGCACGTGTAAAAGAAAGAAAGAAACCTGGTCTAAAACGAGCCCGCAAAGCGCCTACATATACAAAACGTTAGCATTTAGATAAGAAACTTATAGGGGCCGGGATCGAATTCTCGGCTCTTTTGCTTTTTTAGTTTTGGTAATGTCTTCAATTAATTAAGATGTGTAGACTGCCGTTGGGCTGCATAATTGGATGTCTAATGGCAGGAATTTATTTTGAAAAGCTTTGTCGGGGCGAGAGGATTTGAACCTCCGACCTCACCGACCCGAACGGTGCGCGCTAGCCGGGCTGCGCCACGCCCCGAGTATCTGAATTATATCTTAGGGTCTATTGTGTGTAAAGATTCGTTTGCTAGATAATTATACTTAATAAGAATCATGTCAGATAAAATGTTTACAAAAGTAATGTATTGGCTTAGGCCAGGTGTGGGCATTAAGAGGTGGTGTGTACTGCTTGGTTTGGGAGTATTGTTGCTAGCAATTGCAATAGCGATGGTTATCTTACGTTATTATTATCCTGTATTAAATGATTCGAACATATATTTAAGGGGCGATTTCATTTGGACTAGGGCGGTCTTGCTTTTACTAGGCGGAATAATTGTTATAGTCTATGCATTTATGAAGGTAAGTAAGGAGATTATCGAGCCATTTGCACCTACTGGACGGTCAGTTGCATCGGTTGTAGCGGAACGTAGAAGAAAGAGCAGGGGCCCAAGGATTGTTGTGATTGGTGGAGGTACTGGTATGTCAACCATGCTTCGCGGTTTGAAAGAGTACACATCTAATATAACTGCTATTGTAACTATGGCTGATGATGGTGGTTCGTCTGGTAAACTAAGGAGGGATTTAGGTGTTTTGCCTCCTGGTGATCTTCGGAATTGTATAGTGGCACTCGCAGATGATGAAGCTTTGCTTACGCAATTGTTTAAGTATAGATTTGGTGATGGTGATAGTATTAAAGGACATTCGTTTGGGAATCTTTTTATTACAGCGATGAGTGAAGTTACTGGGTCGTTTGAGCGAGCCTTGGCAGTATCTGGGCAAGTGCTTGCAATTGGTGGCAGAGTGTTGCCTTCTACGCTTGAGGATGTCAAATTGATTGCTGATATTAGGCAACAAGTGGGAAATACTGTACATCGTGTAGTGGGTGAATCAGCTATACCACAAGAAATTGGGGTAATTGAACGTGTTCATCTCGAACCTGAGAATGTGCCAGCACATCCGCATGCTTTAAGTGCAATATTGAGTGCGGAATTAATTGTATTGGGTCCGGGAAGTTTATACACTAGTGTAATACCGAACCTTTTGGTTGTAGATATAGCATCTGCAATAGAGAATAGTCGAGGTTTGAAGGTATATGTCTCTAATTTAGCAACACAGATGGGAGAAACCGATAGATTTTCGTTGTCCATGCATACTGAGGTTATCAATCAATATGTGGATGAAAGTTTTAGGCTAATATTGTCTAATAACAGATATGTAGGGAAATTGTTGCCAAAGATGGCATGGGTCAAAGTCGACACCGATATAAGTCTCGGCTGGGATATTGTGGCTCGTGACCTCGTTGATGAAACAAGTCCTTGGAGACATGATCCGGATAAATTGGCTAGAGCGTTAGTGGAGTTGTTGGATGAAAGATCAACGAATGCGGTATTATAAGATTTTGCGGT
>DFQC01000021.1:18530-21504 GCA_002377585.1 Anaerolineales bacterium UBA3499
AGATTTTGCGGTATTATAAGATTTATTAACAATAAATGATATAAGGTGTAGGAGGTAGTTAGCATGTCTAAGAAGAAGATTGGGATAAATGGATTCGGGCGAATCGGCAGGAATTTATTGAGAATTATTAAAGCGAATTATTGCGATGAGATTGAAGTGGTAGGTATTAATGATGTGGCAGATTTGAGTACAAGTGCTCATTTGTTTAAATATGACTCTACTTATGGTGCTTATAAAGGTAGCGTAGAAGTAGATAATAATAGTCTGGTAATTGATGGCCACAAGATAAGTGTCTTTAAGGAGCGGAATCCTGCTGATATTCCCTGGGTAAATCTAGGAGTGGAGGTCGTGATTGAATCTACGGGTAAATTCGTGGATGCTATAGGAAATCCTGATGGTGGAATCTCAGGAGCCAATGTTCATATTAATCAAGGGGGAGCAAAGAAAGTAATTATTTCAGCTCCGGCTAAGAATGAAGATTTAACAGTCGTTCTTGGAGTCAATAGTGATCAATATAATCCAAAACTGCATCATGTTATTTCAAATGCATCATGTACAACCAATTGTTTGGCATTACCGGCAAAGGTGGTTAATGATGAATTTGGAATAGTGTATGGAGCGATGACTACTATTCATTCTTATACTAATGATCAAAATACTATAGATGCTCCTCATAAGGATTTGAGACGAGCAAGAGCTGCTGCTCAAAACATTATTCCCACGACTACGGGAGCAGCGCGTGCAGTGTCTCTAGTGATTCCAGAATTATCTGGTAAATTTGATGGATACGCCCTACGTGTGCCGACTTCGACAGTATCTATTGTTGACTTTACGGCTTTGGTGGACAGAAATGTGACTGTTGATACGTTAAATCAAAAACTTAAGGAAGCTGCTGATGACGGCCCAATGAAAGATTACCTGGGATATAGTAGTGAACCGTTAGTGTCATCAGATTACATAGGTGATGCGAGATCATCAATCATTGATGCCAAAAGTACAATAGTGATGGGTGAAAGGATTGTGAAAGTTGTAGCCTGGTATGATAATGAGTGGGGCTATGCAAGCCGGACCGCTGATTTGACTGCAATGGTGGCAAAATCTCTTTAATTGATGCGATACAAGTCAGTCTGTGATGTAGAACTAAGCGGCAAACGTGTGCTGCTAAGAGTAGATTACAATGTTCCCATTAATTCTCTAGGTGAAGTTGTCGATGACACACGTATTGTATCCTCAATTCCCACTATAGACTATCTACTCAAAAAATCCGCTATGGTGATTTTATGTTCACACTTAGGGCGTCCCAATGGCGTTCGAGTAAAATCTTTGTCATTGGAGATAATATTGCCTGTGTTAATGGATTATCTGAACAATAGAAATATTATGTTTACCGATGATTGCTATGGTGATAAGGCAATTGATTTGACAAATAGTATGAAGCCAAAGCAAATAATTGTGTTAGAGAACACTAGGTTTTGGTCGGGTGAAACTAATAATGGGTTTAGTATGGCAAAGGGTTTGGCTGATCTGGCAGATATATTTGTAAATGATGCGTTTGGTGTTGCGCATCGTGCTCACTCTTCCACAGTAGGTGTAGCTCGCTTCTTGCCATCTGTCGCGGGCTTGTTATTAGATAAAGAATTAACATATCTGGAACGTGTCATGACCAAACCTGACCGCCCGTTTGTAGTTATTCTTGGAGGCGCGAAGATATCGGACAAGGTAGGAGTTGTAGAAAAATTGATAGATCATGCCGATTGTGTTCTTGTGGGAGGTGCAATGGCTAATACGTTCCTAAAATCTACAGGGATTGAAGTGGCGGAGTCTCTTGTTGAAGAGAGTGCAATTGATACGGCTTATCAATTGCTTGCACGTGCGGGCGACAAATTTATTCTTCCTGAGGATGTGGTTGTGGCTAATGCAATGGAGGTTGGCGCTGACAAGGTTTGTATGGACGTCGAGAATGGTGTTGATAATGGATATAGAATTGTTGATATAGGTTCAGAGACGATCAAACTGTTCAGTAAACATATTGCTCGCGCGAAAATGATATTCTGGAATGGACCAATGGGTGCATTTGAAATCCCCGACTTTGCTTGTGGTACTAATGCTATAGCACGCAGCGTGGCTGATAGTGATGCTGTAAGTATTGTTGGCGGGGGCGATTCAGCATCGGCTGTTCGTCAATCTGGGTATCATAATCATATTTCACATATTTCCACTGGTGGTGGGGCGGCTCTCGAGATGCTTAATGGTAATATACTACCGGCAGTGGAAGTTTTAGATCGGATCTGCCAGACTAATTTATCGAATTGATATGACTAAACGTAAGCCTATTGTTGCCGGGAACTGGAAAATGTTCATGGGTCCTGCAGATGGTGCACAACTTGCATATAGGTTACTTAACGCCTATGAGATTATTGCGCCACTAGATGTGGTGATCTGTCCACCATTTGTTTCGATGACTGAGGTGGGTCGTGCTATTGAAGGTTCCGGTATATGTTTAGGCGCACAAAATGTATTTTGGGAGTCTAATGAAGGCCCCTACACAGGAGAAGTATCAGCTCAGATGTTATCGGGATGGTGCGATTATGTTATCGTTGGTCACTCAGAAAGGCGACAGCATTTCAATGAAACAGATGCGATAGTGAATAGCAAAGTTCAGGCAGGACTGTACTATGGAATGAGGGTGATTATTTGTGTAGGTGAAGATGTTCATGAAAATAGAGCAGGGAATACGAAGGATGTGATTGAAAGGCAAATTCGGGAGGCTTACCTAGGGGTTACTCATAAAGACGCATTACAGACTGTGGTTGCTTATGAGCCAATCTGGGCAATTGGAACAGGAAAGACATGCGAATCAGAGGAAGCGAACAGAATTTGTTCACTGATTCGATAATGGGTGGGATCCGATGATTTGATCATTCAATATGGAGGATCAGTTAAACCAGGTAATATTGATGAATTAATGGCAATG
>DFQC01000021.1:21663-22583 GCA_002377585.1 Anaerolineales bacterium UBA3499
CCAATCTGGGCAATTGGAACAGGACTCGCATCTGATCCTGTTGAAGCAAATAAAGTATGTGCTGAATACGTAAGAGGCACTTTGTACAATATGTATGGAGATGAAGTATCTGAGAAAATTCGTATCCAGTATGGAGGGAGCATAAATAAGAATAATATTTCCGAGTTTATAGTTCAAAGCGATATTGATGGTGTGTTGATTGGTGGTGCGAGTCTATCTGCAGAAGATTTCTCAGGGATTTTGAGTTTAGTCGGTAGACATTATCTAAGTGACTAAAACATACATGGAATTATGGTTGTGGCTGATTATCACTGCGCCAGTTTTGTTGGTTTTGCAAAATTGGATATCACGTCATACGCAGACAGTGTTTTTGTTGCTAACGAGGCACACTGGTATGGCTATACTAATTAATCAGATTGTGTTTTTGCCAGGAGTAGTATTGCACGAAATGAGCCATTTGGTTGTAGCTCGTTTGCTAGGAGTGCCCACAATGGGATTTTCTGTGTGGCCTAAGAAACAGAGTGATGGTTCGTTGCGTCTGGGCTATGTGCATACAAAAAAAGTGGATTTTGTACGCGAGAGTTTAATTGGGGTAGCACCATTGATATTTGGATGTGCAGCGGTTGCGGCTATCGGTCTCAAGTTGCTTGATTTAGATGATGTTGGCATAGCTTTGTTGCGCGGCGATTTTCTTAATGGATTTATAAATGTTTTACATGTTTTTAGGTCGGCCGATTTATTTATATGGGGATATGTGCTGTTTGCGTTAAGTAATACAATGATGCCTAGTTCAAGTGATAGGCGTGCATGGCCTGTCTTAGGGATTTTAATACTCATTGTGGGATTGGTTCTGTACTATGTAGGGATGCCTGCAATCATACAAACTGCTCTGTCTAATGTGATTATAGATGCTGTGAGGG
>DFQC01000021.1:22879-75924 GCA_002377585.1 Anaerolineales bacterium UBA3499
ATAGATGCTGTGAGGGTAATCGCTACTGCTTTTACTGTTACTATTGGTGTGGATATTGTCGTGATTCCAATTTTATATTCAGTAGAATGGATTCTATGGCAATTTGTTCCTGGCAACCGTCTAAAAGTTCTATAAAATAGTGTTTTGGCGCGATACTCGAGCTATGTAAGATATAGTTAGACTGATGAGAATAAGTAAGACAACAAGCTTTACTAATTGAGATGTTACAAACAAAGATATAACCCCGAAGAAGCCGCATGCTAGCCAATATCCTATAACGATACGGATTTGTGTATAACCCTTGTCGATTAGTCTGAAATGCAAATGTCCCCTATCTCCTTTAAATATAGACTGACCTCTACGGTACCGGTCATATATTTGCCATCCAGTATCAGCTATTGGCACTGCCATTACTAGCAGTGCTGTTGCTACGCGGGCAGGTGCCAATATAGATAGCGTGGCTAGACCATACCCTAGTATCATAGCACCTGTGCTCCCTAAAAACAGTCGGGCAGGACTAAAGTTGAATGGTAACACTCCTATGCATGCACCTGCCATTGCTAGTGCATATAGTGATACAGGCTTCTGTCCAAGTGTGTACATGTGAATTGCGAAAAGCAAAGATGCTATGGCACCTACGCCAGCTGCCAGACCATCTAGTCCATCAAGCCAGTTTACTGTATTCATCATACCCACTATCCAAAATACTGTTAACGCAATCGTCAAGACTGGCCCTAGAATGGGAAAAACATTGAGTTCTATGATATTTCCTGTAAGCGGGTTTGTGAAGCGTTCTATAAATACGGTTGTAAAAACAGCAATGATCGATACAAGAAATTGCCCTAGCAATTGGGGCACCCAACCCAACTCTCTTAAATCATCGATTAAACCTATTGGTAATAATACAGTGCATCCAATTAGAACCCCCATGATACGTCGGGTATCATCTGGATTGTTTGGAGTAGCTTGCGTGTAAGCTAATATGCTTGCTACAGCAAAACCAGCAAATAACGCAATTCCTCCTACTCGGGGTAATCCTTGTTTGTGGTGATGACGGGTTCGTGGATTATCTACTAATGCATTAAATCGTGGACCTATGCGGGATGCAATTAAGCATCCAAGCATAGTGACTGCTGTTGAAGTACATAATACCAATAGGGTGATAGGCATTTGGGTGTAGTATGGTCTATGTTCCGAACTGTCTATCTCCGGCATCTCCAAGCCCTGGAACAATGAACCCAATATCGTTTAAATGTGAGTCTATAGCACCAACGTATATAGGCACATCTGAATGTTCGGACTGCAAGCGTTTAATCCCTTCTGGCGCAGCTAAGATTCCTATATAAATTATGTGGTCCGCACCCCATGATTTTATCAGACTACATGCTGCAGACGCTGTGCCTCCTGTGGCCAGCATTGGGTCTAATAAGAGACAAGTTCTTTGGCTGGTGTCGTCCGGTGGATTTGAGTAGTATTGCACAGGCTCTAGAGTTTCTTCATCGCGTTTAAGTCCTATGTGCCATACGGAGGCTGTAGGTATAAGGGAAAGTATTCCATCAACCATACCTAACCCTGCCCTAAGTACCGGCACTAAAGATACTTGTTCGGTAACTTCTATACCAACAGTTTTACCCATTGGCGTATTTATTTCGATAGGGTTTGTAGCGAGATGGTTTGTGGCTTCATATGATAGTAATTTACTGATGTCGTGCACATGTTTGCGGAATTCTTGTGGGGTTGTATCAAGATCGCGCAATCGTGTGAGGCTGTGAGCTACTAATGGATGGTCGCTAGCAAAAACTTTAGTCATAATGCCACCTATGGTCTTTTTTTTTTTTGATTGTAAACTTAATATTGATTGGTAGCAAATAATATAGAGAGATATATTACTTTGCTTAGTATATATATCCCGATTATAATCCTCGTATGGGCGGAAATGATGAAAGGTTAATAGCCGGTAAAGTAAAGCAGGAGGATAGTCCTGAATTATCTCTAAGACCAGAAAGATTATCAGAGATGATTGGCCAGACTCGCGTTAAGGACAATCTACAAATATTGATAGAGGCTGCAAGAAAACGAGAGGAATCGGTAGACCATATTTTATTTTATGGGCCGCCGGGTCTTGGTAAAACAACTCTTGCACATGTAGTGGCAAATGAGATGAATGTAAATATAAAAGTCACGGCAGGACCAGCTATAGAAAGACAGGGTGATTTGGCAGCTATTTTAACTAATTTGAGAGCAGGTGATGTGCTTTTTGTGGATGAGATACATCGTTTAGGAAGGGTACTGGAGGAAGTATTGTACCCAGCCATGGAAGACTTTGCGCTTGATATTGTAATTGGCAAGGGACCTAGTGCTCGAAGCATAAGATTGAAGTTACCTCATTTTACAGTAATTGGTGCTACTACAAGACTGGCTCTTATGACAGCTCCTTTACGTGCTAGGTTTGGCGCATTGTTCAGGTTGGATTATTATGATGTTGAGTCAATGGAAGCTATTGTGTTACGAGCTTCGGAATTGTTAAAAGTTGAGGTTGATGGAGACGGTGTAAGTGAAATTGCGAAGCGTGCGCGTGCGACGCCTAGAATAGCTCTTCGCTTATTAAGAAGGGTGCGTGATTATGCTCAAGTGCGCGCTGATGGAGTTATTACCGGAACTGTGGCTAACGATGCACTTACTCTTTTAGATGTTGACAAAATTGGTTTGGACGAGATCGATAGGCGGATGCTAACAGCAATTATTAAAAAGTTTTCTGGAGGACCCGTGGGACTTGACACCATTGCGGCTTCAATTAGTGAGGAATCAGACACAATAATGGATGTTTATGAGCCATATCTTTTACAATTAGGTTTCCTCGAGAGAACTTCTCGTGGTCGTATAGCTTCCAGAGCGGCTTATGACCATCTCGGATTAACATATCCTGAAGAAATTCAGCAAAATCTGTTGTAGGATGTAATAACAGACAACTTCTTGTCTTAGAGTATGGAAAATGGTCGGTCGTATTTGATACATTACTTTGATTGATGAAATATCGAAATAATCTTCACATTGGAAATTTTGACTACAAAATTGACCCAAAATATATCGCCCAGCAACCTATAGAGCCAAGGGATCACGCCAGATTGCTAGTATATGAGCGTATTACTAAAAAGATTGCGCATAGGCATGTATATGACTTAGTCGATTATCTGAATAGGAACGATGTCTTAGTATTAAATGATACGCGCGTAGTCCATTCAAGATTGTTTGGTAAAAAGCTGACTGGTGGTAAAGTTGAATTGCTTTTGTTAGATGAGATTTCTGACAATAGATGGCGCTGTCTTGTTAAAGGCTCAGGTATAAAAAACGGTACTGTAATAGAATTTGATAGATTCGAACTTAAATGTGAGGTAGAGAGCAGAGATGAATCTGGAAGTTGTGTAGTTGAATTTTCTGATGTCGTAGACAAAGTAATAAATGAAATAGGCAAAATACCCTTGCCGCCATATATTAAAGAGCCATTAATTGATACTGAGAGATATCAAACAGTATATTCTGTTGAAAAAGGGTCTGTGGCGGCACCGACTGCTGGTTTGCATTTTACTAAACAATTGCTTGAAGCGATCTTAGATATTGGTGTTAAGGTTGTAACTGTCACATTACATGTTGGACTGGATACTTTTGCACCCGTGCGGGTACAGCAGATTGATAAACATGCTATACATTCAGAATGGTGTAGGATAGATGGAGAGGTTACGAACACCATTAATGGCGCACGAAATTCTGAAGGGCGTGTTATAGCTATTGGGACTACTACTGTACGGGTTTTAGAAACTGCATCAAATATATCGATGTCTGGGCATGTTAATTCGTTTGATGGTTACACAGATTTGTTTATATATCCGGGATATACTTTTAATGTGGTGGACTCGTTGTTAACCAATTTTCATCTTCCTAAATCGACTTTGTTAATGATGGTTGGAGCATTTTTGCAAGATGAAGGAATAGAAACTCTACTAGATATTTATGCTGATGCTATACAACAGGGGTACAGATTTTATAGCTTTGGGGATGCTATGCTTGTGGTATGAATATGCTGGCAGTAAATATGTAGCAAGTAATCGAGTGTGTATTTATATTAACTCGCATGAATTGGTACTTGAAAACATAAATGTTATAGAGTAGAATTTCGCCTGACGTCTTAATTTATAGGTTTATATTACAGTGATATTTGTTGAAGGGTTGACTAAAAGTTACGGTGAAATACATGCGCTACGTGGAATGGATTTCCAAGTAGAGCAGGGTGAGATAGTTGGATTGCTCGGTCCTAATGGCGCAGGTAAATCGACTGCTATAAAATGTCTAACCGGATATTTACATCCAGACAAAGGGTCTGTTCACGTTGATGGTATTAATGTACTTGACTCTCCAATTAAAGCGCAAAAGCGAATAGGATACTTGCCAGAAAATACTCCTTTATATCCTGAAATGTCAGTGCAGGCATATTTGCAAATGATTGCTGAGCTGAGAGATGTACCTGATGAGGTCTTTGTTGAGAAGCTTTCAGATGCTATCATAGCTACTGGGCTTGGTGATCGTCTTACTCAGCCAATCGGTCAACTTAGTAAAGGGTTACGACAGAGAGTAGGTTTAGCGCAGGCGATTTTGCATAAACCACGATTACTTATATTGGATGAACCCACAATAGGACTGGACCCCACTCAGATTGTAGAGATACGTAATCTTATTAAGGATTTGTCCGTTGATAGTACCATTCTGTTTTCATCTCATATCTTGTCTGAGGTAGAGGCTGTGTGTGATCGAGTAATCATACTTGTAAATGGAGAGGTGCAGGCCGATTCTCGATTAGGAGACATCGCTCAAACTTCAGACGCTACGTTAATCGTAGAGCATGTGGTTCCTGATATAGAGAGTATGCTGACTCATCTTGATGGAGTAAAAAAGGTTAAGTGCCAGCGTATGCGAGATGGACATTATTCTTGCGAAATTGTTGGTGATACTGGTGTTGACTTATGTCCTGCTATTTACGATCTTGCTCGTAAGCAACAATGGCCACTAAGAGAGTTGCGTAGGGATGTGCGTACACTAGAAACTGTATTTAACGAGCTTGTCTCAATTGCTTAAAACAAATATGAAACAAATTTTAACTATAACGCGTAAGGAGTTGGCCGGATATTTTGGTTCTCCTATGGCTTTAATATTTGTAGGAGTATTTCTGACCTCGACATTATTTACATTCTTCTGGGTAGACACGTTTTTTTCTCGTGGCATTGCTGATGTGCGTCCTTTGTTCAATTGGATGCCTATCTTAATGATTTTCCTGGTTGCGGCTTTGACAATGCGTCAGTGGAGTGAAGAACAAAGATCCGGGACAATGGAAATACTATTGACATTGCCTGTGAATTCGGCAAATTTGGTCGTTGGTAAGTTTGTTGCTGTCATGGCGTTAGTTTGCGTGGCGCTTGGTTTAACGTTTTTCTTACCAATAACAGTATGGTTACTGGGGGATTTAGATTGGGGACCAGTATTTGGAGGATACTTAGCAGCTGTGCTTCTAACTTCTGCATATGCAGCTATTGGTTTGTATGTATCTTCTCGGACAGACAATCAATTAGTTGCATTAATAATGACGGTGATTGTAATAAGTGGTTTTTACATTATAGGTTCTCGTGGTATTACAGATTTCTTCGGTGGGAATGTCGCTGATATATTAAGAGCTTTGGGTTCTGGTGCTAGATTTGAAAGTATTGAACGTGGTGTAGTAGATTTGCGAGACTTGTTATATTATGTTTCGCTTACTGGCATATTTATCTCCTTGAATGTTTTTCAGATTGAACGGGCCGGGTGGAGTACAGGAGATAACACGTTGTTTGCAAGAGTAAGACATACGATGATAGTTACAATGATTGTTATAAACTTGATTATCCTCAATGTATGGTTGTATCCCATGAGAGGAATACGGGTAGATCTTACAAAAGGTAATGAATACAGTTTATCGAGCGCTACTCGCGAAATATTGTCCTCTGCTACTGAACCCTTACTGATTCGCGGCTATTTTAGCGAGAAAACGCATCCTATGCTCGCACCTCTAGTCCCGCGGTTACGCGATATGCTTCAGGAATATGCAGTCTCTTCTAGTGGTAATGTGAATGTAGAAATTGTAGATCCTATTCAAGACCCTGAAAAAGAAGCCGAAGCTAATCAGACCTATGGTATAAGACCTACACCTTTGCAGGCAGCTGACCGATATGGAGCATCGGTTGTTAACTCTTACTTTGACATACTGATTAGATATGGTGATCAGCACACAGTACTAAATTTTCAGGACTTAATTGAAGTTGAAGGTAATCGAACTGGGCAAGTCGATGTAAGATTTAGGAACTTGGAGTATGATTTGACCCGCTCTATTAAAAAAGCTATTTATGGATTTCAAAGTATAGAGTCATTGTTAGCGAGTTTAGATGAGTCAGCTAAGTTAACACTTTTTGTAACGCCCAATCTACTGCCTGATGGATTGGCTGGAGCAATAGATGCTGTTCGTACTGTGGCTGATGATCTTGAATCTATCTCGGCAGGGAAATTTGATTTCGAATTGGTAGATGTAGAAGCTAATAAAAATCCCCAATATAGACAGAAATTATATGACCAATATGGTTTGCAGGGTATACCAGTATCATTTTTCTCGCCTGATGAGTATTATTTGCATATGGTAGTGCAGGTGGGTGATGAAGCAGAATTACTTTATCCTAGCGGCGACTTTAGCGAAGCTAGTGTGCGGACAGCATTAGAGGCATCTTTAAAACGTTCTAGTACTGGTTTTCTAAAAGTAATTGGTATATGGACTCCGCCGGATGTCACTGAGCAGGCCGGTTTTGGGCAGCAGATGCCTTCCTTGAAAGAGTACAACATGGTTTCTCAAATGCTTAGTGAAAACTATACGGTGAGAAAACTTGAACTTACAGAAGGTTTTGTTCCTGCGGATATCGATTTGCTAGTAGTCATCGCTCCTCAGGATATGAGCGATGTTGAAGTGTACGCTATAGACCAGTATCTCATGAGAGGAGGTTCGTTAGTAATATCTGCTGGGAGTTTTGTTATGCTTCCCGACCCATATACTGGTGGTCTTGGGCTAAAAGTAGTGCAGAATGGACTAAAAGATATGTTGGCTAGTTATGGAATTGACATACTAGACAAACTAATTTTGGATCCACAGAATGAACCATTTCCTGTCCCTGTTATGAGAGATATAGCTGGCGTGCAAATACGTGAAATTCAAGCTATAGATTATCCTTTCTTTGTTGATATCAGATCTGATGGTATGAATAGCGAGAGTCCAATTCTTGCAAGTTTGCCGGCATTGACATTGAATTGGGCTTCCCCGATAGAAATTAAAGAGTTAAGTGATGAAACGTATGATATTACAGTCCTTTTGGAGTCGAGCTCAGAATCATGGGTATCAAGTGATACTAATATTCAGCCAGACAAAGAACAACATCCGGAATTTGGGTTTCCTGTAGGAGCTGATCGCAAACAGCATATTACAGGTATATCTGTAGTCGGTGAGTTTGTTAGCTATTATGCAGACAAACAATCGCCCTTAGAGAAAATTGATGACAATACTGGTGAGATTATTAATCCTGATGCAGTGGGTGTTTTAGAATTGTCGGCTCCAGATTCTAGGCTTGTAGTGATTTCGAGTGCTGAGTTTTTGAATGATACTGTTCTTGAACTATCTGCAAGTATGTCTGGAGAACGATATGTTAATAGCTTGCAGTTCGCTCAGAATGTTGCTGATTGGTCAGTCGAAGATCAGGATTTACTTAGTATACGATCAGGAGGCATGAGTGCTAGGCCATTAGCTCCATTGTCAGAGCGACAACAGGTCATTTGGGAAACCACAAATTATGTTATTGCGTTTCTAGGTCTGCTGTGGTTAAGCTTGGCCTGGCGTACTCGTCAGAAGAAAGAAATTCCAATGAAATTGATTGATGTTGGAGACGGTGGGTGACATGTTGTTAAACTATTTCTCTATAGGTCTCAAAGATAAAAGATTGAAATGGCTGTGTAGTTTGGCGGTTGCTCAGTTGTTATTGGTCATAGTAGTGTTTTGGCCTGCAGGATCTCAAGGCACAGCTAAGCTTTTGTTTTCTGATCGTGGAACTGAAGATATTATAGAATTGCGCCTTGTTGATATTGACGGTGAAAGCATGAATCTATCTAAGCAAGGCAATGATTGGGCAATGTCAGATGCCGACGATTTTCCAGTTAGTGTTGAAAAAGTTGAGCCATTAATCACAAAACTTTTGGCCCTCAAAACCGATAGGATAGTTGCTACCACTGATAACAGTCATATAAGGCTAGAGGTCAGTGCGGAGAAGTATAAGAGGAAAATTGATATTGTATGGGCAGATGATACTATAGACACCTTGCTTCTAGGAAATAGTGCTGGAACTGGAGCTATGCATTTCAGACTAACTAGCACAGATGATGTGTATCTCACCTCAGCTTTGACGGCATGGGATGCTAATACAACACCGTCGAGATATATAGATACCCAATATTTTGCTCTAGATAAGGATAATATTGAGTCCATAGAATTACAAAATAGAAGCGGGGTATATGTACTTGAACGAAACAATGGTAAGTGGTTATATGATGGTCTAAATGAAGGTGAAATATTTGACCAAAGTAGTATGGACACGTTTCTAGTGCAAGTAAGTTCCATACGGATGGTATCTCCGCTTGGAAACATTTTTAATGATTCATATGGGTTGAATGATCCTCAGGCGGTACTCAATGTATACACTAATAACGAAGGTGAATTGCAGGAACATAGCTTTATAGTTGGTTCGCAATCAGGTGATAACTATATTGTGAGCGCTTCGTCCTCTGAGTATTATGCTTTAGTGTCATCTTACAATGGTAATAATCTGGTAGAAAAGACACATAGCGATTTTATTGTTACTTCTGATGAAGAGTAATAGAAAGTTCAAAGTCGAATAACCATTTCATGCACAAAACATGATTGGTGCACAATTGTTCGCAGTTCATTTCAATATAAAGTTTTCTAATTGCTAATTAACTGTTATGCGTTCAAACGATTTCTCTCTAGTTGCAAGAGATAGATCTTTTTGTTGTTATGTGGATATCCTAGATATCCGCCTATATTACCATTTGTGTTTATGACACGATGACAGGGTACAATTATTGGCAATGGGTTATTGGCTAACGCTGCACCTATTGCACGAGATGCTTGGGGATTGTCAATAGATTGACCAATTGATTTGTATGTTCTTGTCTGACCATATGGTATATGTAATACCTCATTTAGTACCAATCTTTGAAATTTAGAGCAGTTTCTTAAATCTAGGTCATATAAGATTTGTTTGCGTGATTCTTGGAGATATTCGTCTATTTGTTCGTTGACAATATGAGTGTCTGTATTAATGCTTATCTGGCTATCGCTAAATTTATCTTTGAGAATTGCAACAAATGAATCTTGAGTTATGCCATATCGAAGCATTGCTGCACCATGTTCAGTAACTGCAAGATGGATGGGTCGAAAATCTAGGACTGTTGTAATGTGACTATATACAGACATGTATTTTTTGTGATTCGCTGACATATTGTTATATTATATTTACAAATTGTTATGTGAAAAAAAGTTATTACTCCGGATATATACTATGATATCTAACTTTTACAGTTAGGTGTGATTTAATTGTTTGATATAGTATGTCAATCGATATGAGTGTAACCTGAGTATTTGTAGTGTTCATTACATAATTAATCTGTGACTGAATTTGTACTTGTAGTGGTACAATTTGATTGTGTATTGTGATCCCACATAGTATTAAAAGTCCGTGTACGCAACTTTAGATCAGACTATGTAAATTTTATGAAATATTCTGCTCACTTTGTTTGTATCAATGGATGTTCGGAGAAACATTCGTTGTACAAAATCATCTATGTTTGTCCGAAATGTGGCAGTTTGCTAGAAGTACGTCATGATTTGGTGAGCATCAGTCAAAAAAGTCCGGAATCCTGGAAAAGCGAAATAGATAGTCGTGTTGCGAGCATGAAGTGGCCATATAGTAGTGGTGTGTGGTGTATGCGCGAATGGATAGCACCTGATCTGTATGACGACAACATAGTTAGTATGCATGAAGGTCATAGCAATTTGTTCTTTGCAGAGAGACTTGGTGAGAAACTCGGCGTAAAAAATCTTTGGATCAAGCTTTGTGGAAATAGTCATACTGGCAGTTTTAAGGATCTGGGTATGACAGTACTAGTCAGTGTAGTAAAACAGATGATGCGACATAATAATACTGTGCGTGCTATAGCTTGTGCATCTACAGGGGACACAAGCGCATCGTTGGCTGCGTATGCTGCTGCTGCCGGAATTCCGGCAATTGTTTTTCTACCTAGAGACAAAGTTACCAGCGCGCAATTGATACAACCCATTTCTAATGGAGCGCATGTACTGGCTTTAGATACAGATTTTGATGGTTGCATGGAAATTGTACGCAAAGTTACAGAGGACAACAGTATATACTTAGCAAATTCAATCAATAGCCTGCGTGTAGAAGGTCAAAAAAGTGTTGCAATTGAGATTATAAGGCAGTTACAATGGGATCCACCAGACTGGATAATCGTTCCTGTAGGTAATTTAGGTAATATTACTGCTCTATACAAGGGTTTACATCTATTAAATGCTCTAGGAATAATAAATCGAATGCCAAGATTAGTAGCAGCTCAGGCATCGAATGCTAACCCTTTTTACATGAGTTATCAGAATGGATTCATTGAAAAGGTAAGTATGACTGCCAAGTCTACTATTGCATCAGCAATACAGATTGGTGACCCTGTTAGCTATGAGAAAGCTGTAAAAGCTATCAATAAAACGGATGGAATTGTTGAAGAGGCAAGTGAGCACGAATTGGCGAATGCAGGTGCATTAGCGGATTTGACTGGACTATATACATGTCCTCATACCGCAGTGGCATTAGCTGTATTTACAAAATTGGTAAGGAACGGTCACATAAAAAGCGATCAGAAGGTAGTTGTCATTAGTACTGCTAATGGCCTAAAATTTACTGGTTCCAAAAAGAGTTATCATAGTGAAACTCTCGCGCATGTGAGAAGCTTGCATGCTAATAGTGCAATGAATTTGCCAGCGAATGTCACAGCAGTTAGTGATGCTATTGAAAGAAAACTAAATTATTTCAAATGAAAGTGTTCGGCCGTACTACTGTTAGTGAAATTCTACAGGACCGTATAGTTTTTCGTAACTTGTCGCCTTTGGATGACGAATTGCCTGCGTTAGATGTTATAGGTAAGGAGATTGGGTTAGCAAAAGGGTATATACCACGTAAAAGCAACATTGACTATGCTCGTGTGATAGTGAAATTGTTGAAACATGTGCAAAATTTGGATGCGCCCAATTTTGAAATTGATAATCTTATTCTTGTGGGTGATACATTGTTAAATGATGTGAAAGCATTTGGTAATATCTGCCAGGTGAGTGGTTGGTCAGGCAAGGCATTTATTGGATCGGAAAATATGGACGAACCACTTAAGATTGAGATAGACATGACTGATACTGGGGAGGAATTGTATTTAGCCAATCGTTGGTCATCTCTGTGCGCTTTTGATCGTTACTGTGTTGAATCCAATATGGAAATTGGTTCAGGTACAGCAGTAGTCATTGATCTTGATAAAACAGTTTTGGGTGCACGAGGTCGTAACTCTCATGTGATTGATCAAGTTCGAATTCAGGCTGTGCATAATACTGTAAAACGGATGCTTGGCCAATCTTTTGATAAAAATGTATTTAGCGACATTTACGAACATTTCAATAGTGTGAAATTTCACTCGTTTACCTCTGATAACCAAGATTATCTGGCTTATATTTGTCTAGTGATTTGCTCTGGTCTATTGTCTAAAAACCAATTAGAAAACGATATCAAGTCAGGAGATTTGCAATCGTTTCTGCAATTCATAGCAATAGTTGAAGCCCAAAAACATGATCTTATGCCAGATTTAGTAAGTATACATGCAGATATATATGATAGAGTGCAGTTGAGTGATCCAACGCCGTTTAAATCTTTTCGACGTAATGAGTATTTGTCTACAATTGAGTTCATGGGCAAATCTACAAATCCTGCTTCTGCTAAAGAAATATTGTTAAATGAAATTGCTGTTACAGAAGAAGTGCGTGATATGGCGCTGGTTTGGAAAGAGCGTGGAGCAATTTTATTTGGACTATCTGATAAGCCAGATGAAGCGTCGATTCCCTCGACTGAGCTTGCAAGGCAAGGTTATGTTCCCATTCATCAGGTAGAGGCTTGGTCTGTGGGCGGCGTATGATTTGAATGTTATAGATTGTATCTTTGACTGCAAGTTGTCATTATGATACGATAGTACGATATAAAAGAAATAGAGTTTGATGTGGGATGGTTATTATGTTAGTTATACCTAATAAAGTCAGTGATACTAGTTTGTGTTCCCAAACTATGTGGGTTTTATCTATAGCATAGTGTAGGTTGACCGTTGGTAGACTGTACAACGCGGAGCTGACACTGGCCCGCGTTTTTTGTTTATTATGAGAACAATATGCATAAGATACTGGTGATTAAATTTGGCGGAACGTCTGTTGGAAGTGCAGAAGCAATGCAACAGGTTGTTTCACAAATACAGATTGCTCGGCAGAAGTGGTCTCAACTTGTGGTTGTAATATCAGCAGTTAGTGGAGTAACTGATTTGCTTCTTTCCGGTGCTAGATTGGCATCCTTAGGGGATGAGGAGGGTGCTTATAAAGTAGCACATGAATTGGATGCAAAACATCGCAGGATTATATGTGAATTATTACAATCTACTAAAGAGAAGCAATTTGTAGAAAGTCGTTTAGATACTCATATTCAAGAGTTTAGATCTCTTTGTCATGCTATATATGTTCTTGGAGAGGCATCCCCACGTGCTCTCGACGCGGTGAGTTCTCTCGGAGAACGCATCTCAGTCCATATACTTGCGGCAAGATTGCGGGAAACGCACTGCGATGCCAGATCGGTACTTTCGAGCACTTTGATTAGAACAGACTCATATTTTCAAGCAGCTAATCCTGACATGGATATGACCCGAGAACTGTCGCGAACACATTTGTTGCCAATGTTAGAACAGCAAATAGTACCAATTGTTACTGGATTTATTGGGTCGACAGAATCTGGAGCTATTACAACTCTTGGACGCGGAGGCAGCGATTATAGTGCTGGAATTCTGGCTGTGGCATTAGAAGCCTCGGAATTGTGGATCTGTACCGATGTTGATGGAGTGATGACAACTGACCCACGTATTGCTTCTAATGCGAAAACTCTTGGCACTATAGCACATAATGAAATCGTTGAACTAGCTTCAGCGGGAGCTCAGGTTGTTCATCCTAAAGCAATTGGCGTTGTTATGAATCACAATATTGACTTGTGGATACGCAATACATTTAATCCGGAAGGTTCTGCTACTCAGGTGCTGCCAGTTATTGATGTTAGTACGACTCAAAAACGTAGAGCTAAAGCAGTGACTGCAGTCAGGTCTCAAAGCTTGATTATGCTTGAAGGTCGGGGTATGTTAGGTGTGCAAGGAATTGCAGCACGAACTTTTGATGCTGCTGCGCGGGTGAGTGCTAATGTCACATTGATTGCTCAAACATCTTCGGAACAGAGTATATTGTTTGCAGTTCCTAGCATTGTTGCTTCTAAAGTGGTCTTGGAACTTGAACGGGAATTTTATCGTGAGTTTGAATGGAACGATATTGAAGCAGTTAAGGTGCAAGATAATGTTGTAATTGTAACTGTGATTGGGTCCGGATTATTTGCGACTTCGGAATTTGTTGGTAGATTATTTACTGCGCTTGGCGAGAAGAATGTTGACGTTCTGTCTATTTCGCAGGGTACAACAGGTGGTAGTATAAGTGTAGTGGTATCTAAAGCTGATACTGAGAATAGCGTTCGTGCTATACATGAATTGATCGTGGGCATGGCGTAGTTAAGGATTCTTAGTAAGAAATCATGAAAAAACGGAAAGTTGCAATACTTGGCGCAACTGGTTTGGTTGGACAGCGATTTGTGCAATTATTGGATAGGCATCCATGGTTTGATGTTATTGAGTTAACTGGTTCAGTGCGCTCAGTAGGTCGGTATTACTATGATTGTTGTAAGTGGCTTTTACCGAGCAAAATGCCAGAGTGGGCTGGTAATATGCCAGTGAAGTCTTCCCAATCAGATTTGGATGCTGAGATAATATTTAGTGCACTGCCAACGAACGTTGCAGGAACTGTGGAAGTGAAGCTTGCATCCGCTGGATACCATGTTTTTTCTAATGCATCAGTAAATCGCATGGTTCCTGATGTACCATTATTGATTCCAGAAGTTAACTCAGATCATGCCGAATTGGTTGAATTGCAGCGGAAGAAACGTGGTTGGAATGGAACGATTGTCACAAACTGCAATTGTACTGCTACTGGTGTGACGTTGTCTTTGAAGCCGTTACTCGATGACTATGGTATAAAGAAAGTCTTCTTAACGTCGATGCAGGCTCTCTCTGGTGCTGGATATCCAGGGGTGTCTTCGCTTGATGCTATTGACAATGTTGTACCTTTTATAGATGGTGAAGAACAAAAAATGCAGTCGGAGCCGCTAAAAATGCTAGGTTGTTTCGATGGCACACAAATTGTTCAGGCTAAGTTTGGAATCAGTGCACAGTGTAACCGCGTTCCAGTATCGGATGGGCACATGGTATGCGTAACTGTGGAATTAGGGCAATCGGCTTCGGTAGAACAGATACGTAGATCTTTCGCAAGTTTTTGTCCTAACGAGATAGTGAGTCAACTGCCTAGTACTCCAGATAAAGTTATAAAGTTGTTCGCAGAGAAGGATCGACCTCAGCCTAAGCTAGACCGTCAGACTGGTGATGGTATGACTACGATGATTGGAAGAGTGCTTGCAGATACCATGTTGCATGTACGTTATGTTGTTCTATCCCATAATACTATCAAAGGTGCTGCTGGAGGATCACTGCAAAATGCGGAACTATTATTAAAGAAAGGGTTAATATAGCAGTTGGTATAGTCTA
Organism: Anaerolineales bacterium UBA3499; assembly: GCA_002377585.1. Classification (GTDB taxonomy): domain Bacteria; phylum Chloroflexota; class Anaerolineae; order Anaerolineales; family UBA11657; genus UBA11657. Next base: position 38,006 of record DFQC01000021.1, read on the forward strand.
AAAACTATGTGTCATCATTTGAAAATGAGATATTCTTTGGCTGTCAGCATGAGCGATATATATAATTATTTCACAAATGTACCTTCCCGTAGATCTTTAAGTGCTTGTTTAATTTCGTCTTGCGTGTTCATTACAAAAGGTCCGTAAGGTGCTATGGGCTCACCAAATGGTGTTCCCGATACCAGTATAAGACGAACCCCTGTATCGCTAAATATTTTAACTTGAGTGCCTTTGTCTAAGTGAACTAGTTGGGTTGCTCGAACAATCTCACCATCCTTAGAAAAACTACATCTACCTTCAAATATATAAGCAAATACTGTATCTTCGCCAGGGGTGTTTTGAGTGAAGACAGAGTGGTTATCGAGAGATAAGTCAATGTAGAGTGGATTGGCTGCAATGTCTGTAATCGGTCCTGCCGTATTTTCTATTTTACCGGCTATTAATTTCACGTGTGATCCAGGGTGATCAATTTGAGGTATTGATTGTGAAGTAACTTCTTGGTACTGAGGGTGTGCCATCTTTTGTGCTTTAGGTAGATTGACCCACAATTGAAATCCGTTTACACGGCCGTTATGGTCCTGTCGTGGCATTTCTTCATGTAATATACCTCTACCACTAGTCATCCATTGTATGTCGCCTGGACCAATTGTGCCTGAGTTTCCAAGGCTATCGCGATGATGGGTGAATCCATCAAGCATATAGGTGACGGTTTCGATGCCACGATGTGGGTGCATCGGAAATCCTGATATTGGTCCTTCAATTGGATAGTCAAAAATGAAATGGTCAAATAGCAGGAAAGGGTCAAATATATTGGTGCGATGTGGTGATATTGACCTTCTAAGTCTGACACCAGCACCTTCAATTACAATTTTAGGTTCAATGATTTGGCGTATGGTACGGATAGACATTGTTTATTTTCTATACTACATGGTATATCTATTGTACATATTCTATATAAGTTATTTATAAGAGCAGTATATTGAGACCGTATGTTATTGAAGAAGTTTTGCGTACAGTTGTGACGTTGCTATTGCTACAGAATTCCAGCTGAATTTCTTAGAGTGTGAGAGGCCAATTTTGCTGTGTTTGTCTTGTAGTGATTTGTCTAGTAGCAATTTGTTTAGTTGAGTGTGCCAAGCCTCTATTGTAAAAGGGTCGCACATCAAGGCGGCTTTACCAACCACTTCAGGTAAGCTTGAGGTGTTTGAACAGACTACTGGTGTTGCACATGCCATCGCTTCTAGTGGTGGCAAACCGAAACCTTCATATACAGATGGAAATGCAAAAATTGTCGCTGCTGAAAGTAATGCAGGTATATCTCTATCAGATACCTGGCCTAGTAATCGTATGTTATGGCGAGAACTGGAACTTTCTATTTGTTTAAGAATTGGTTCATATAACCAGCCTAGTCGTCCAGCTAGCGCTAATACTAAATCAGGGTGATCAGATTGAAGCCTTTCGAAGGCACTTAACAAGGTTGTGTGATTTTTGCGAGGCTCTATGGTACTTACGCACAATATGAACCTTTTAGGTAGTTTGTACTTGTTCCTTACATAATCTAAATGCAGCTCGTCGGTAATATTATGAAAGGAGGGGCTGACTGCCTCGGGTATCACTACAATCTTGGATTGGTCTATATTGGTATGTTTTATAGCATCCTTTTTCGTATTGTTTGAGACGGCAATAATAGCGTCTGCCTTTCGCAGAAATATTGGCATCATTACTCTAAGGAACATTCTGTTTAAGGTTTTGTGATACGAGGGATACAATAGTGGTATTAAATCATGTAGTGTAAATACTGTACGCACATTGTCTAGTTTAGGTAGTAGGTGGCCAGTACTGTGAAATATATCTATTCCTTGGTAATGGGTACTGATCAGGTTTTTATTTGTGTAAGTTAGTACATTGAGTAATCTCCACCAATGGTTGGATAATCCTGAGGCATAATGCTTGATAGGATCTAATTCTGGTGGAATGATTGCATTGTTACTGTCGTTATAAGATACTGAATAATTGTAGTCACTATTGCAAAGCAACAAGTTCTTAATTAGATTTAGTGTGTAACGTCCTAGACCTGCTTGATTTTGTGTCGCTGGAGATGCTTCAATGCATATATTTGCTGTAAAGTTATTGTGCATTTTCCTGAATCGTTGTTAGTATTGTTATGTAGTTCTCGAACATATGTATCAGGTCAAATTCGTCAGGGTAATGATTTGGTTGATTTATCCCATTTGTATACTTTCACTTGTGGCGTAATCCATTGTCCGTCCGAATCAAATTGTACCCTACCTATTAGTCCATGATAGTCGATTTCAGACAAAGTTAGTGCAAAAGATTTGGAATTTAATGTTTGAGTTTCTTGGATTGTATTGACTATTAGATTAATAGATTCATATGCATGTAGGGAAAACCAGTTAGGATCTGGTCCTTGCGGGTACGCAGTATTGTATTGATTTCTAAAGTGTGAGGTTATATTTTCTAGCATTGGTTCAGGTATAGGTACCACAAAAAATGAACCTTCAGAGTTATTGTGTGCTATATCGTTAAATGTTTGCAGTGACCAGAGTGGACCGCCAATAGCTACATTGTTTTGATTTTTCTCCTGTAAAGTCTCTAGAAACTGGGCGCCTTCATATATGTCGCAATTGCAGGTTGAATAAATTGTATGTATTTTTCCAAGTCTTTCAATTTCAGTGGTTATCTGTTTGGTAGTTGGATGAAATCTAAAAAAAGTTTTACCCATATTATTGAGACTAGACGGCTTGGCACTGGTGGATATTAGAGGTAAGTGGGCATCCATGTATATTGGAGCTGCTGCAGAGGTGGTTTTATCTAACCAGTGTCCAATGACAACTAATACTTTCTTGTCAGTAATTACTTTGTTTGCTTGTTCCTGTGCTTTTGCGGTATTGCCCTCATCGTCGAATGCAATTAACTCTATGTCTATTAATGCGGTATTGCTATTGTTATATTCATTGACTGCTATACGGGCACCATTTAACACTTGGTAGCCTATTTCTCTGTATACGCCACTAAAAGGCGCAACTATAGCTATCTTTGCGGTAGGTTTATATACATTACATTGACTCAGAACTGGAGTTGTTAATGCTAACGTGATAATTAAGGCAAACGTTGTTTTCTTCATTGTTTTTGCAAGTACATTTTCCTATGGTTAGTTACAGTTTGCTGCTAGGTGTTGTTCATAAGTATAGGAGAAATTGTGTCTACCACTATTGTCGCATGCAGCTCTAAAGTATAGTAAGTCTGAATGCTCGGGTTTTGTGACGCTCTCAAGAGTGTTAGCGCTAGGGTTACAAATGGGTCCTGGGGGTAAACCTATAATGACATATGTGTTGTAAGGACTTTCTACTAGTCGTGGGTCTATAGATAATTGAGGCCACCAATTGTTCGAATTGGCTAACGCATATTGGGTGGTTGCATCGGCAGCTAGTGGCATTCCTAATGACAATCTATTAAAAAAAACACTGGCAATTTTGGGTGCTTCGTCGTCAATTACTAATTCGCGCTGTACAATAGATGCCAAAGTGACAAGTTCGTGTAACGTCAGATTATGTAAAATAGCTTGATCTTGGAGATAGGATGTATTATTGTCAAATGTAGTTAAAATTTGATTGAGTATTTCGGATTCGCTTGCCTTTGGTGAAAATATGTAATTTCCAGGGTATAGGTAGCCTTCTAAGGGTGTTTCAGGGGGAATTTGGTTGATAAAATCATATTGACCAGGTAATTGCAAGTCGCGATTGATGAATGCCAAAAAAGTGTCGCTATCGACGGAGAGATGTGGATGGCGAGCAAGCGACTGAGCGAGTTGCTCTCGTCGCCAGCCTGGCCATACATAGAAATTTATTTCACTAGGTATTGATGAAGTAAGTGAATGAGCTATCTGTATTGTGTTCATATCTCCTGAAAATTGGAAATAACCAGACTGAATACGCGAGTCAATACCTTTGTATATCATATATTGTGTAAGTAAGTTAGCATCTGGTACTATACCTTGAGTCGCAAGACGTTCTGATATTGTCTTAGCATTTTCTCCACTTACTACTACAAATTCTGTTATTACATTACTATTTGTTTTAGCGTCATTCAAAATAGCAATACTCGGCATTAGTTGTGCTCGCAGCAAGTTTGTCTTCCATATTGGCAAAGTTTCGGCTGGTGGACCTAGTATAGAAGCTGGTTTGATAACTTTGTGCCACACATAAACTAATGAGATTACTACAGCAAATACTGTACATGCTCTGATAATAATAGCTAATTTAGACAAAAATGACTTTTGCGATTTATGTCGGTTTCTGTTCTTGGGCATGGGTATCGAGATAATCTTGTAGTATTACTGCTGCTGCTATTGAGTGTATATTGTTCGTCTTTTTATTGTTAGATTTTGTTATTTGCTGGGCTCTTATTGTAGAGCCTGATTCGTCCCAAAACAATAAAGGTAGGTCAGTTATAGACTTTAAAGCGTAAATAAAGCGCCGTTTACGTTTTAGTGCTTGTGCATTGGATCCTTTCGCATCAGTTGGTATGCCTAATATTATCTTCTCGATGCCTTGTTTGACAGCAATATTAGCGATGACTTCTACGTCTTCCTTAATGGATTTATGCAATATTGTATGTAATGGGCGAGCTACAATTCCGGTTGGGTCGCTAATTGCTATGCCGATATACTTAGCACCGTGATCTATGGCTATAAATTTCATTGCTAATTTGTTGCAAAATCTGGTTGATTTATTGTGATCCTGGTGCGCCATGTGAGCCAGGGAATACGATTTAGCCACGCAGGACGAATAACTATATCGGGACTTTTCCCTAAGGGGAAAGTTTGTAATAGATCTCGTTTGGCTTGGGCAACTGGCTTCCATCGTATAGTGTTTCTGACATTTGTGAGTGTTATGTCTGGCGCAGCTATACCTTTTGCAGTAACTTGGATAGATACTTCGCCTGGCTGATTAGTTGAGGTAGTATTAGAGTGTGAATAATAGACTGTGTCTTCGTAAAGCTTCATGTTGGAACCAAGTTGATTTTGTAATGTTTTATATCCTACCCTATATGCATCTTGCTCATCAATTACGGCGATGCTTACTATTGCTTGCATTGTGACAGTTAATATGTCAGTGTGCTCTCCGATTGCATGGCTGTAAGTTAATTCCAGAACATCTTTTATTTCCGCGCTCTCTATACTAGACAATTGATATGATGGTAGGTTAGATACTATGTCTGCAAATCCTGATCTCCGAAGGTCGTTTACAAGAGTATCATATGCTGTAGAGCGATCTAGACGAGTTACGGCTGGTACTGTCACGGTCTGACCACCTGTGATTGCTTGCCTATTTGTAACGGCAACTTGTTTAGATAATGGTCCTTCCACACGATTGATTAATGATGGACCTACATTTGCTACTGGGCCAGGCAGCGCAGCTCGTACCTCTACTATGGTTATTAGACCTCGTTTCCCATCAAGTGCAGCGTCACGTTGTGTGACGTACGTGACTGGTTCTAATCTACTGCTAGTACTTACTGCAGTGCCTGCTGGTATTGTCACTGGTTGAAATGTAAGATTTGTAAAGATTACCGCACCTGATGCATATTGTATTGATAGATCACTAGTACCCGTTGCTTCAATTTCAACCACTCCATTTACAATGGTATTTTCAGAGGTTGCTACGATTATGTCTTGATCATAATCTGGAGTGTTAATATTGGGGTCGGCAACCACATTTACTTGTGCCTGAACCTCATTGTATTTAGGTGTTAATGTGACTGCAGCTGAAGGTATTGCCAATAGTACAAGAGTACCTATCGATAGCATACCTATGGCAGTATATATTCCTCCTTTTACCACATCGAATTTTGGGTTACTTACTCTAGGCTTTCTTCTGGAATCCAGATGATGTTTTGCTAGTTTCAGAGACTTGGTATGTCCTGGTGGCTTAGTGATGGCTGGACGGAGGGAAGTTCTTGAACGCCATAGCGAAACATGAGCAGTATTGACCGAGTCAAAAACAGGTATGCCAAGAGCCCCAGCATGTTCAATGATTTGTTCGTGGTCAGTTACCACTCCTAGATGTGCTCCTAATCTAGTAGCATGACGATGCACGAGTAGCAGATCAAGTCTTCTCGCTAAAGGGATGTTTTGGCTGCGCCTGGGTTCGGGCCAAACCAGTAATACCCTATCCACCTGGACTTGACCCATTTTATCTCGGGCAGAATGATAATCGTCGTTGATTTCTAGGTTAACGAGTTGCTCTCGCAAAACTTTATATCTGCTCCGACAGTGTCCGTTTGATAATCTCTGATGCTTCTAATAATGCTTCATTAAGTTTCAGTGTGTTATTGCCCCCACCTTGACCAAGCGTTGGATTGCCACCACCTTTACCATCTACTATATTTGAAATGGTTGACACGATGTCACCTGCGTGAATCCCTTGGCTAGTTAGATTCTTACTCGCTCTTACTATGAGGTTGACCCTGGAGTTGGTAGTTGCAGCTAGTATAATGATGCCATTCGGGTTGCGTTCAATATACCAATCAGTTATATCACGGAGAAGTTTCGCATTGGTGGTTGTCACGTCAGTTATCAGTACTGGTATGTTATTTATAAGTATTGTAGTTTCAAGTTTTTTGTCTAATTGCAGTTGGATCAGTTTTGTTTCAAGAGTCTTTGAGTTTGATAGAGCTTCGGTGTGATCTGTTTGGATTTGTTTTATTTTGTTAGGTAGTTCATCAGTTTCAACCTGGAGGGTTTTTGATGTATTATCAAGAATATTCAACGAAGTATGTACGTATTTTAGTGCTGTCTCTCCTGTAATTGCTTCAATTCGACGAGTATTAGATGATATTGAGCTTTCGCTGGTTACTAGAAATAGACCTAGGTCTCCAGTTTGCTGGACATGTGTACCTCCGCAGAGTTCAATGGAATAGGCATTTTCATCATCGCCTATTTGAACGGTGCGGACAACTTCACCATATTTTTCGCCGAATAGGGCAGTAGCACCACGGGCTATTGCTTCATCGTAGCGCGCGTGCCTTATATAAATCTTATGGTTTTGCATTATGACGTTATTGACATGTTGATCCAGTGCTGTTAATTGGTCGTTTGTAAGCGCTTTGTTATGGGTGAAATCAAATCTTATACGGTCTAGCGTAACTGATGAACCGGCCTGTCGGGCGTGTTCTCCCAAGATGTTTCTGAGCTCGCGATGTAATATATGTGTGCCTGTGTGATTTCTTGCAATAGCTTTGCGTTCTAGTTGATTTACTGATACAGTGCATTTTACACCTGCTATTGGCACACCTATCTTCACAGTTCCTAAATGGACTATCAGACCAGCAATAGGACGGTAGATGTTTTCAATGTGTATTTCCCAATTGTTGTCCAGTGAATGTATTGTTCCCTTGTCACTTGCTTGGCCACCAGATTCCATGTAAAACGGAGTGCTAGACAATATGACACCTACAGTTTGCCCTGGTTTCACTTGTTCCAAAATTTGACCATTCTCTGATACTAGTGCTATCAATTTTGTAGTTAAAGTGTGTGTACCATAGGGCAAGTGCTGTACTCCCTCTGAATCTAATTGCTTGTCATTTTGGAGGCTATTGAAAAGATCAACGAATATTTCTGAATTTGGATTGATTAGATTGTCAGGACTAGTGATGGTTTTTGAAGCTTCCCGGTGAGCATTCATTGCTAGACTAAAATCTGCTTGGTTTACATCAAGCCCATGTTTTTCACAATAATCTTTTGTAATTTCGACAGGTAGGCCATATGTCGCATAAAGTTCAAAGGCTTCTGGGCCGGTGACTATCTTCCTGTTTTCAGACGTAGCTGTTTCTATAATGTTATCTAGATAAGACAAACCCGAATTGATTGTTTTGTGGAAACTGGTCTCTTCATCATATATGGTGTCGTTAATTGTCCTGCTATGTTCATCAAGATCTGGATAGGCGTGTTTGTAGGTCTTGATTACTGTTTCAGATATAGTTGACAGGCAGGGCTCATTTAGACCGATTTCTGCCGCAAACCGGGAAGCACGTCTAATGATCATTCTGCATACATAGTTTCTATTTGTGTTGCCTGGAACTACTCCGTCACCGATTAGAAATGTGGCAGCTCTTACATGGTCAGCAATAACACGGTAAGGAGTGAAATATGAGTCTCTTTCATCATCACTATGTTTAGCTAATTTCTGAGTGGTCAGAATAGTAGGCCATATTAAGTCAGTATGATAAGTGGAAGGAACGTCTTGTAATACCGCTGTAATTCTTTCTAATCCCATGCCGGTGTCGACATGTGCAGTAGGAAGGAAATCTATTTTGTCGACTGACAAGCGGTTATATTGAATAAAAACAAGATTCCATAATTCTACAAACCGGTCGGTATCTAACATATCATTAGAGACAGTAGTTTGGCTAGGATTTAAGTCAACATGGATTTCTGTGCATGGACCACAAGGACCTGTTTCAGCCATTTCCCAAAAATTGTCATGCCGGCCTCTATAGAAAAGATGTGACTGCTTGAATCCAGGTTGGGAAACCCAGGATGATGCAGCTTCTTCGTCAGTATCAATAGTGCCTTGTTCATCTTTGAAGACAGTCACATACAGATTGTCGGGTGGAATTTGCCATACTTCTGTTAGAAGTCTCCATGCCATTGCTATTGCTTCCTGTTTATAATAGTCACCAAATGACCAGTTGCCCAGCATTTCAAAGAAAGTGTGGTGAGTTCCATCTCGACCTACGTCATCTAAATCATTGTGTTTTCCGGCTACGCGCATACATTTTTGCGAATCAACTGCTCTTGTATAATTGCGTTTATCAGTACCCAGAAATACATCTTTAAATTGCACCATGCCTGAATTTGTGAATAGAAGTGATGGGTCCTTAGCAGGCACTAGTGACGAGGAAGGTACAACAGTATGCTGCTGTTTCTTGAAATAAGTAATAAAGTCCTGTCTGATTTCGGAACCAGTACGCATTATATAAACCTCGTGGAAAATCGGAAAGATTATACGACAACTATTTGAGAGTGACAACGTAAAGAGAGATTGCTATAATGCAGAAATTATTCAAGTCGGGGTGATTTTAATGTCAATTAACGAACAATTGGAGCTTCTGATGCAGGGTACTGAGTATGGTGACCTTAGTCTTGAGCATTCTATGCGATCAGAGTTGCGTCAGCTGCTTTTGGAAGACAGACCCTTAAAGGTTTATTGTGGTTATGATCCGACCGCAACGGACTTGCATCTTGGCCATACTATTACTATTCGAAAATTGCGTCAATTTCAAGATTTGGGTCATGAAGTTACTTTTCTTATTGGGGACTACACGGCACTTATTGGTGATCCGTCGGACAAGAACAAAACCAGACCTATTCTTGCAAAAGAGGAAGTACAGCGTAATGCTAAAACATTTGCTGAACAAGCATTTAACATACTTGATAGTAAAAAAACTGTGGTACGTTATAACAGTGAATGGCTGTCTGAACTCGGTTTTGTTAAGCTGATTGAGCTAGCTCAACAGTTTACAGTACAGCAGTTTTTAGCGCGAAACAATTTTGCTTTAAGAATAGCCGACAAAGAACCAATTTATTTACATGAGACGTTTTATGCACTCATGCAAGGATATGATGCAGTAGCTATGGAAGCAGATGTTCAGGTTGGAGGCACTGACCAATTATTCAATATAGTGGTGGCAGGAAGAAAATTGCAGCAGTCGATGGGATTACAACCACAAGTAGGCATTGTGCTAGGTATTCTCCCAGGTACAGATGGAGAACAGAGAATGTCTAAAACAATGGGCAATCACATACCAATTAACTCAAGTCCAGAGGATATGTTTGGTAAGATCATGAGTATTCCAGATCATGCTATGGACGCTTATTGGAGATTGGCAACGAGGTACAGCCCAGATCAAATTGAAAGGTATGCAGCACTGATGGAGTCTGGGAAGAAGCATCCTAAGGATGCAAAAATGGAGCTTGCCTCAGAAATCACGGATATCTTTTGGGGTGCGCATCAATCGGAACAAGCAAAATTGCACTTTGAGACTGTTTTCCAAGCTGGAGCACTGCCTGGATATATAGACGACTACAATGTTGATCGTGGTAGTAGTTTGATTGATGTTTTGATAGATTGTGAGTTTTCTGAGAGTCGAAGTGCTGCTCGCCGATTGATAGAGCAGGGTGCTGTCAAACTAAACAGTGTAAAAATACTGGATATAAATACTAAGCTTGATGGATATGATAATGTCATTCTTCAAGTGGGAAAGAGGCGAGTCATCAACTTGGTTATTGGTGTCTAATAGGCTGTCTGCATATTGTTACGGTAAAGTTTATTGGTTTAGATTTGTAAAATCAGCCAGCGTGTTCATTCCTAGTCAAGTAGACACACCCCATACAGATATGTGCTAGTAACATTGCTGAACCTCCGTAGCTGATAAATACAAGGGGCACACCTGTCAGTGGCAATATACTTAATACACCACCGATGTTAATAATTGTTTGTACTAGGAATAGCACTCCGATGCCTGTGTTTAATAGTGCAGAGAAAGAGTATCTTGGTAGTTGATGTGCAGACCGAAAAATTCTATATATAAGCGTTAATATCAGAATTATAATGGCAACACCGCCCACATGCCCCCATTCACTAACAATACTAGCAAATATGAAGTCAGAGTGGTTTAATGGGATAGTGTGTGGTATGCCGTATCCTAAACCTGTTCCAAATATTCCTGCTTTATTCATTGCAATGAATGCTTGATCTATTTGATAAAAATGTGGTTTGTTTGTAAACCATGGATCAATCCATCCATGGAGTCTAAATTGCACCAAGTCAGAATAAATGTAAGCTAATAAGACTCCCACCAAGAACAGTAGTATTCCCGATAAAGCGTATCTTTTTCTACGAGTGCGTAGGTAAAATACTACTAGGAAACACCAATAAATTAACCATCCTGCACCTAAATCGCCCTGTATTATTACCATAAAAGTGCTGACAGACCACATTGTGATCAAAGGTATGGTAAATGCTGCAGGTAGAGCATACTTATTTTGAATGTTTTCTAGAATAAGAGTTGTTCTCTGTCTAGATAGATATGCTGCTAAGAACAATATAATTAATACTTTTAGCAATTCGGATGGTTGGAAATATATTTTATGGTTTATGAAATTGACAGGTAATATTGGCAGCCATAGAGTAGGTCCTATTTCAGAAGGGCTGACTCCAACTAATACAGTTAGTCCTGTAATAAGAATACCTGTGATAAGCGACAAATAAGGGTGCTTTTCTAGAAATATTAGGCGCCGTGACCGACGGATGATTACCAACATACAGATAATGCTGATAACATACCATAAAGTATGTCTGAAAGCATATGCACCCTGAAGGCGCCATATTGTGATTAGTCCCCAACCTGTCAACAGATTTGTAATTGGAAACATTAGTATATCTCTATTAGGAATCCACTTATTTAGTAGAAGATGCACTAATACAGAAACTGTAATCCAAAGGATTATCGAAATTGCCAGTAGTGGTGGCAATGATACATCAAAGTTTCGGGTGCGAAAGAAGTTTAGAGAAAAGCTAGAAGTACATACAAACACTATTGATAATAGTAACAGGAAAGCCTCATGTCTATTGCTGGTGCGAGGCGTGGTGTATGTACTCTTAATATTGAGCTATGCTCCCTTAGATGTATTTGTTAATTAGTAAGCCCAGGTGTTTTTTGGTTTCATCCGGGACTGAGTTAGTTTGAGTGATTATTGCATCTGCGAGCGCATCACTGCATCCGCACTCTAGAACTTGATTGGCAGGAAGATCTTGTGATAAATTGCGGAGGGCGTCCTGCGCAATTACAGTGTTTTGAATCAGAGTACGTATTACTATCTCAACACTTACTGGTATTTCGCTGATATGCCATACGTCATAATCGGTAACATGACCCATTACTGCATAACACATTTCCGCCTCTCGTGCGAGAAATGCTTCTGGACTTGTGGTCATTCCAATAATACTCATACCCCATTGGCGAAATGTGTTACTTTCTGATTTTGTGCTGAATCGTGGACCCTCTATAGTAATAAAATCTCCACCGTCATGCACAGTTGCACCTGTTTCTCTGACTGATTTAGATAGCGCTTTGGATAATTCAATACAGAATGGATTTGCTACTCCTATGTGAGCTACCATACCATTGGTGAAGAAAGTATTTATCCTTTTACTGGTGTTATCAAACAGACCATCAGGTATCACAATGTTTCCTGGCGCCAAATGATCCTGAAGTGATCCAACTGCACTTATTGATACAATACGTTGCACTCCTAGTGTTTTGAGAGCATAGATATTGGCTCTATAATTTATTTCAGATGGAGAGATAGTGTGATTTTTACCGTGGCGAGCTAAGAAGGCTACTTTTTGCTCGTTGAGCATTCCGGTCATTATTGTACTGCTTGGTTTACCGAAAGGAGTGTCAACTTCAATCTCTTCTTTTTCAACGAGATCTGACATGCCATATAAGCCACTACCACCAATGAATCCTAATGTTATGTCCGTCGTCATATCATTTTCCTTATTAAGTTACGTAGTATAACCATTGTATAACATATGTTGAATTAGAGTGTTATATCAATATTATTGTATTGAAATAATATTGATATAGTTGATTATCTGGATTTATGAGTAACGTCATCAAGATAGGTGAGGTTGTTAGTTGTTAATGTCGTAATTTCAATGTTTTGTGAATTTATTGGGAATATATGTTGAGCAATTGATGTTAAGTCAATCATGTCAGTCGCTTCAGGACGTATATGTTTGAAATAATTGTTGATATCTAGATTGCTTTCAAGTAATTCAGCACGGTGTACCATAGCTCGTATTATCACAGTTTGGCGAGCTGTTCTTGTATTTACATCTTGGTGGTTTGTAACGTAGTTAATGGCGCTTGTCCCGTTTTGATTGACACCTGAAATATGTATTCCGCCGAGTTCGTCAATTAGCCAGGCAAATTGCTTTCTATTAAGAATAAACTCGGCATCTATAGAACTTGGTATGAGGCCTTCGACTGATTGTGTTAACGATTTAGGTGTATTTACAAATTGATATTCTAGGGATGGTGTGACGGGTACTCCAGTTAAGATAACTCTATCATAATTGCCACTAAACGATATTGTCCATAAAGAATCCAGGTCAGATGTTGCTGATGAATTATCTGTATTAATTCCTACCACTAAATAAGTTTTTGTGTTCTTGGACTTAGTACTGTGAAGATTATGAAGTTCAGTCAATGCTTCCAATGGATTTGTTATAGTAATAGTATTCTGCATTGCTAGAATTGATCCAACACATGCACCTAAAATAGCAAAGACTAGACTTGTAGTAAAAATAAATGATTTGGGCCAGTATGATGATTGCATTGTTAGAACAGTAGCAATGTGACTATGAAAGCTAGGATAGTACTTGCTGTAAAAACTACAGACCAGACTATCATAATACGAAATGTGATTCCAATTGTAAGATTTTTGAATAAATTAGATGCTTTGAGCATCCAACCGGTTGTTGCTCGTAGAATTCTTATTTCAATAGCGCTAGTTATAGATTTATTAAGCATAAAGGTAATATCTTGATTATTATTGTTTTGGTAAAATAGCTCGATTATTTGGATAAGGTCATTTTTAGCACTTTACCGTTGTTGTTAGCGACTACACGTACTATTTTGTGCATTGTATGTCCTCCGGGCAGTGAGGCTACACCTTTATAGGTAAGAAGGTACCTATAAGTATGATCTCTTTTAGAAGAGTCTTTAATGTTAGTTGTAGATTGTTTGCTTATGCTTGGTAAAACCCCTTTGAATTCGGGAAATTTTTTGTATACGCTTACAGATATTGATTTTACGTTACCTGAGCTTAACGACATTTGTATCTCCTGTTTAGGTATGCTTATGTTCTATCGAATCTCGAATGCGTTGTCTGCGAAGAAAGGCAGGCGTTTCCAAATTGTACGGTGAGGGACTATAGGGAAATGCTTCTTGTGATTTGAGTGATGAACTGTTCGTATCAAAGTTTGGTTTGATAGTATTTTGCGTTTTAAGTGGTACCACATTGGAATTGATGTCATCGAAGGATTGCCTAAATGGTATTTCGCCGATGACGTTCTCTAAAGAGTGTCCTCCCACTCCAGTGGCAAGGACAATAATTTGTACACGATCCTGTAGTTGTTCTTCTACTGTTACACCCAAGGTTAGTTGTGAATTGGGACCGAGAGCAGTCCGTATTTCTTTGACTGCGCGTTCTATTTCATTCATAGGGAGACTGTAGCCTCCTGTAAAATGGACTAGCAATCCTGTTGCGTAGTTCATTCCAGAAATATCTTGCAATGGATGGTGTAATGCAGAACGTACTGCTGTCATGGTAGAATTTGGACCTTTACCATGGCCAATTGCTAGAACAGCACCTCCCGATTGATGTAGTAATTCCCGTATGTCAGCAAAATCGACATTGATCAATCCAGTTTTCAATACAACTTCGGTGATGGATTGGATACCTTGTCTCAGAATATCATCAGCCATTCTAAATGCTACATCTAGTGTGATTTCCTTAGGAACAATTTGAAGCAGACGTTCGTTAGGTACTGTTATAAGAGTGTCACAATGTCTCTGTAACACTGTTATACCTTGCATAGCATTGTGATAGCGGTGAGTGCCCTCAAAGTTGAATGGCATTGTAACCACTGCGACTGTGATGATATCTAAATCTCTAGCTAATTCTGCTACGACGGGAGCAGCTCCTGTACCGGTCCCACCTCCCATACCACAAGTTATAAACAATATATCAGCATTTTCTATGCTTTCTGATATATCATTTAGACTTTCATAAGCAGCTGTTTCTCCAGTTTGAGGATCTCCCCCAGCTCCATGTCCATTAGTAAATTGCTTTCCTAGAAGTAATTTGCTAGGGGCTTCATTTTGATACAAAGCTTGTTTGTCGGTATTGGCTGCGATAAAGTCAACTCCATCTATTCCGAACTGTATCATTCTGTCAACAGCATTACACCCTGCACCTCCTAGACCAATGACCTTAATCACCGTATTTTGATCGTATTTTAGATCTATTGGGTGTTCGCTGTTGGTATCATTTTGTACAGTTTGGTATGTATTCATGGTTTACACTATGGCTTTATTTGATAACACTTTTGATTTTTTTGAGATTGTCTCCAAATCTTCATATTTGATTCGATGAGTTGTGCATCCAGCTTGTTTTAATTGAGCTTCCACATCAAGACTAATTTCGTGATGATTAGCTACTATTGTTACAGTATCTGATAGCAGAGCGGCATCTACTGAGTACCCACAACATGCATCATTATCTTGCACTAATGTTCCAGCAATATTCCAGTGCCATTCAGATAAACCCCAGTCGAAACGTGGTAATAAAATATAATGTTTCAGTATTTTATGCGTATATAGAGAATTTATGTATTCTTTCCCGAGCGTCATCATGGAAGGATGAGTTTTAGTAATGATGTTCTGCAATTGTTGAGCTGCTGGTGTTGTGTCTCCTTCATTTGGTAACCAAGCATCATCTGAAGCTGGATGTCCTGAATCAGCACATAGCAACCAAAAATTTACGTTTAATAGATAATCAGGCAGGTGTCCAGAAAGCATTGCGTTTGCGATGCTTATATTGCAAGTTGTGTGCCAGGCTATATCTTTATGTTCTTGGGTCCTGTTATCTATCTCAGTTCGTCGAGCTCCACCAGCGATCATGAGTATGGGTCGTATGTGTCCTATAACTTTTTCCATTATTTCTGCATACCATTCGAATGACCAGAACCCAGTTTGGTCTTGGGACCCTGGCGGTGTACGATATGGCTGAGAGGCCGGCCAAGCTTTGTGACCACCTCTCCCCCAATCGGCCGCATGCGATCCTGCAAATGAATATATTCCTAGAACGAGATTATCGATTATTGCTTGGTGTTGTCTAGAAACAATTGTTTCTAGTACAGCACTTAGAAATGATGTGTCCCAGTATATTCCTCCTTGGTAGAGAGGAGTTAGTGTTGCTGGTAAACCGGAGTCTATTTGTAGTTTGGCAATGGGTATCCAGCAGTCGACAAAACGTTCAGCAAGATGCTTTTGCTCGAAATCTCCGGGTTTCCATGATGTACGCATGTTAGGACAATCAAATACGCATACGTATTTAACTCCCCAATTAGCATAAGCCTGCAAGGTGCTTTGGACTACATCAATATCCAATGGTTTTATATAGTTGGTTTTTATATGGATTATTGGCTCGATACCTGATTGAATAAGTGGTGATAGAAAGGTCTCGGGGATAGACCTGTTAGTGGAGCTTACCAGAGTTATCCAATTGGCTCCCAAATTTTGGAGCTTGGGCAACCAATATTCAACGTCTGTCGAGCGGTAGTGTAATTCATCAGGATAATAATGAAAACCAAGCCCAGTTTTATGAGTCGTGCGATGATTTGTTTTTGGTCTCATAACATTGTGCATCTATTTATCCTTGGCTAGCATTTATCTAGATACTGCAAATTTGATGATCTTGCCGTACTTATTTACAGTAGCATGTGCATATTGCTGATTTTGATAATTGTTGAAATCAAGCGTTCGCTGCGTAGAGTATATGAACTGTTCTAGATCAGAAGGGAGCATTTTGCTTTGATTTGTATGTGCGGAGGCAGATTCAGATACCAACTCCGTTTTCCGTACGGCGAATTCCCCAGTTTCCATGCCTGGCAAATAGTGCGATACCATTGCTCGTACCTGTGCTAAGGCTTCTGGAGTGCCCAGGGCTTTGGCACAAGCATTGTGGCTCTTAGCACAGGCAGAGTGTAAATTAGCAACTGGTATTGGATTTGACTTTGGCAGCGTTTTAGTTGGAGTTGGTAACATTCTTGGATCACGGAGTAATGGGTCTCCATATAACACAAAGCTTAGTAGAGCTTTCTGATCCTCCCCATCTAGGAATCCTTGACGCGATTGCATTGTTTGCGCCAAACCCATTTTAGATCGTCGTAACGCTTCACCAATCTGCAAACCTTCTCTAATATGGTGCCAGAAGAATCTGCCTACGAGATCTGCGCCTACTAGCGGAGTTCCAACAGCACCATATGCTATGCGAGTAGAACCTACAACTGCACGGCTACC
Organism: Anaerolineales bacterium UBA3499; assembly: GCA_002377585.1. Taxonomy (GTDB): domain Bacteria; phylum Chloroflexota; class Anaerolineae; order Anaerolineales; family UBA11657; genus UBA11657. Next base: position 55,184 of record DFQC01000021.1, read on the forward strand.
TGATTGAAGAAAATGAAGACATAATGCATCTTCTGCAGACTGCTTCATTATGATATTTGCTCCATAGCAAGCTTCAGTGAAAACTATACATGGTGCTTGACCATGCTTTATGTCAGATGGTCTTAGTGCTATTGGATATTGTGGGGCTTGTCCATCAAAAGAGATGCTTTCTCCAAACCATTCTGATGTATTTTCAAGACCATGTAAATTACAATACAGCAAATCAGAGATTTGAGACAGACGGTCTAATGGAATGTTGCTTGCTTCAATAGGTGGGCTGCTAATCAAGTCCTTTCTATGTCCAATTACGTTGAAAACTTCCAGAGAGGCATCTAGCCATATGTCTGCACTATAACCTAAATTGTGTTGCTTTGCAGCTCCGGGTTGCCAAGATGGTATAAGCCATCTTAGCCATCTAAATAACAGAGGGATTTGCATGGGAGGTTCATTGTGGGCATCAATGGTGCTCTGAATTAAATTTGCTAATACACTTGGATTGTCACCGATATGGGATGGGAGTCTGCCAACTGGCCATTTAGGGACGAAATAGTTTTCATCATCTGTACCGTAGGGATTGTCGGACAAAACATCCTTATCATGATCATCAGTTGGGTTGGGTAGGCGATGAAATGGAACAACATTGTCTCCACCAATTAGTAGCATCGATCCTATCTGTTTATTATCGTTATTCAATTTGGAATTTACTTGTTTGATTACATTCTTGATAGAAGTTGTATCCTGCCCATTTATAACCGAAAGTTGGAACGGAGCTATGCTTTCAGATACATCGGGTAATATCACCAAACACTCTCTACCAGTTCTTTTAGTAGTGGTTTCCGATAATAATCTGATTAAAGTTAAAATTTTCTCGGCTCCACTAGTGCCAAATTGATCGACAAGTGGGCGTGCACAGGTGATGATGACGTGTACAGAATCGTTTTTTGCTAACTTATTGCTGTTAGAATGTGAGTTTATGTTGAATGAATCTATGTCATTCTGGGTTGCAACAAGGACTTCATTGCTATTGTCAGAAATTTTTACATTATCAGAAGGCACATCATAGGTGTTTAAGACATGCTTCTGGGAATTGTGAGGTAAGGTAGAATTGATTTTTAATTCAGGATTAAGAAATTGTTGATCATTTCTGCTTGTTGCGTTTTCGGTCTCAGAGGACGAATTGATACTATATGGTTTGGTTGAAGCCATAGTTGTGCCCACAAAATTATTGATGTTTGTGTCGTTTAGACGTATCGCGGGATTTTGATTGGCTGTTTGCGTAGTGTCTTGCTCTGTGTATGAATTTGTGAAAATATCATTATTGTCTAACAATAAATCCGCTGACTCTGGAAGTCCCGTATGATTGACAGTGATATTGTGGCCATCACCAATCTGATTGATACCCAATGTTGAGGCCACATCTGTAGGAATTGGAGCAGGTTGTTCAATCAATGGTTCGGGAGGCCAAATAGGGCGGTAGGAATGATCATCATGCCAGTAACGGTCAACCACTTCTCGGGCCGGGTCTAGGTGAACCACGTCATGTAACAGTTCTACTCCTTTGGTGTAGTCTCCGGTTCTCAAAAGAGATTCAGCAAGGCATAGGTTGATTGCTATACATTGTGGCCATCTGTCATAGAAGCCTTGGGCTAATGGAAATGCCAATTCTGCTTTTCCTGCAAACCAGTGACTTTTAAGTAGCAATAAGGCAGGCAATGGAGAATCAGGATTAGCCTGTAATGCATGTTCAGCTGCCTTGCTGGCATTATCCCATTGTAGGTTTGTAATTGCAGTATAACTTTCACGTGTGGCTACTATCCAGGGTATACGTGGTAGTGATTGACCACGCAACATACGTGTTAATCCTTCAGATAAAGCTAAAACTTCATTTTTACCAATGTTGCTCGCAATACCGGCAAGCATTTCATGCACGGACACTTGCTCAGGGTCTACCACAGCCAGATTTTTTAATATGGTAAAGGCTTCATGTTCGTTGTTGTCAGAGATAAGGGATTTTGCTAGGAACAGGTTGACTGTAAAATCTTGTGGCCATACCTGTAACCATGCTCGTGACAACTTACGTGCATAGTCAGATCGACGTGCGCTCAGTGATGCTTCAATAAGCCGGATTAGTTGCGTGCGGTTTAACACACATATGCTTGTGCAAGGAACGTGCCACTAGATGTATTTTATACCTAAGATAATGTCAGGATTAACTATTAAGTTTGTATATTCTATAAAAAACTAATGTAAGATTAGGCTGTAACTTCACCGCTTATGAGACTAAGTGCAGATACTGCTGCGAGCTGCCTATGTGCCGATACATTCTGTGGGTCAATCTCAACTGATTTTTTGAACATCAACATTGCTTCCGAATAATCCTTAAGTTGTTTCAAGGCTAGTCCAGCATTGAAATACAAATCGGGATTTGTAGGAGTGAGTTTTATAGAACTTGAATAGGCTTTATATGCTCTGTCAAACTGCTTGCGAGCTGCAAAAAGATTTCCTAGTATTTCCTGGAGTTTGCCAGAGTCTTGATTGTCACTCTGCAGTTTGGATGCATTGTCTAAGTGGATCATTGCTTTATCTAGGTCATTGTGTTGAATACATAACTCAGCAATACGTAAATGATAGTTGAAGTTTAGGGGCGCTAACTCTATGGCTTTGGTAAAAGCGTTTATGCTCTCTTCGAAATCGCCGGATTGCTCGTACAGGTCTCCTAGCATTTGCCAGGCATTTGGATTTTCGCCAAGCGATTCGATTGCTGACTCCATCACAGATAGTGCCTGGGTATATTTTGATGCTTCACTTAGAAGTCTAGCTTTTTCGATAATGACAGGTCCTGGATCATTAGTGTTTTCTATAGCGTGATCAATCGATACTAGAGCATTACTAGTATCACCCTTTGCAGCATATAACTCTGCTAGAACTGTTAGGGCAGTACTGTTGTCAGGGTCTTGTTTGAGTATTTTTAGAGCATATGCTTCAGATTTATCTTTATCTTCAAGGTGCACAGCACATTTTAGTACCCCTACAAGAGGTTTAATATTGTCGGGACTGAGTTTAGTGGCTTGTTGATATCGTTGCATTGCCGCTGACATGTCTTCTTGTTGCATACATACGTTACCAGCTTCGATTAGTAAATCAGCTTCAATATGTCCTTTATTTAGAGCTGCATCATACTGTTCTTTAGCGGCCGCAGCATCTCCATCAGCTGAATAGGCGCGCGCTAGTTCTATTTGATAATTGACAACAATATCTTCTTCCAGCTGTTGTTCTAATGATAGTCGTACTGCTTTGTGGAAATGGGATAATGCAGCGTCTGTTTCATTCTGTTCTCTATACAATGTTGCTAATTGAAAATGCCATGACGAGTGTTCTGGCTCTATTTGTATGGCTCGTTCTATAGCAGTTTTGGCATCATCTATATTTTCCAACAGTATGTTTATCTTTCCTAGCATGTAATGTGCTACAGCATCATTAGGGTCTATGGAAATTGCTCGTTCTATAGATTGTATCTGACCATCATAATCTTTGCGGACTGAGTAAATGTTACTTATCTCTAGTAGAGCATTTGTATTGTCAGGATATCGATCTAGTACCCATCGTACTGCTTGTTCGGATTTATCTAGCTGTCCGGATATTCTGTATGAGGCAGCTAAGGCACAATATATTTCGGCACTTTCTGTTTGACTTGCGGCCAGTTCTAATGCAGGAATAGCTGTTTCCATATCTCCAACAAGAGATTGAGCTCTAGCCAGCCATTCTTGCATTTCCATGGCATTAGAGCCTAGTTTCGCCAATCGTTCTAGAGCTATGGCAACAATTTTCCTTTCTTCGTCTGACCTTAGATCATTTCGCTCATATAATCTTCTGCGCTCTTGAGAACGCACTAATTCTGTTGCTATAGACATCAGTATGTTTTTGTCTGCTTCGATGGAGTCTACAGCTCGTGCCAGGGATTTTAATGCACTTTTGCGTCTTTCACTCTGTAGTAGTACTATCCCGGCATTTGTAAGCACGTCAATGTCAGTTGGTGCATGAGATAGCGCTTTCTCAGCTTCCTTGGCTGCAGTTGAACTATTTGTCGTCAAGGAAAGTACGCGTGCTAACATGGCTCTATATATTCCTTTTTCTGGAAGCAGATCATTTGAAACTTTGAAGGCTGATAAAGCAGCGTCATAATTTTTTAATTGAAAATGTAGGAGTCCAGCACGATAAGATGTATCCGCTGATTCAAAACAGTCGGCCCCAATAGTTTTTAGGTGTCTTTTAGCGCGGTTTTGTTCTCCTATTGCCATAGCTGCTTCAGCAGCTCCTAGTACAGCTTTAGTACTTTCTGAGTCTATTTCAATTGCGGTTTCAAAAGCTGTGCTAGCTTCCTCATATCGATCCTGAACCATAAGGACTTCGCCTAGTTTTTTCTGTAATACTGCATTCTGGGGGTCTTCAATTAGAGCTTTTTGCCAAAGAGCAGTGGCCTTGGCCTTCTGTTTTTGTTTAATCAGAGAGTCCCCAGCACGTGCTAAGTAAGATGCTCGTGATGAGTCAGTTGAATGATCTTCTTTGTTTGATAAATCGGCAGCGCGGAGAAATGTATCATGGGCATGCTGATATTGCTGAGATTCAAATTGTGATTCTCCTAGCATTCCTAGTACATCTATATCATCGGGATCAATACTAATTGCTTGGTTTAAGACATCTAAGGCAGCTTTTTCTTCTCCAAGCATAATAAGACAATCTGCCATTTGTTTATGAAATTTGGCATTTTGTGGTTCAAGTGTTAGTGCCTTATCAAGGGCAGTTTTTGATTCTGACCATCGTTTTGAATTCTGATAAAGTTTAGATAAATTACTGTAAACACTTGCGTCCGTAGGATCAAGTGCACTAGCCCGATGAAGAAGTTCTATAGCTCGTTGTTGATTTCCGGCTTTTGATGACACCAAAGCAGTTTCCTTGATCGAAATAGTGTCGTCAGGTGCAAGATTAATAACTTGCTCCAAGTATGGCATTGCCTCATTCCACATTTCTGCTTGCACAAATGCTTTAGATAGTGCTTTTTGCAATCGTAAATCAGATGTATGTTTTTTGGCAACTGGAACTAAGGTGGCTATCGCAGCTTTGTAATTATCTAATGCCAGATAGCAGGCACCAATCTTTGCTGATAAATTTATATCCTCAGGAGTTATGTTGATTGCTCTTTGATATATTCTGAGAGCATTTTCCCAATCTGAGATGCTCTCTAGGACAGTTCCGTATGTGGATAGTAGTTTTACATCGTCAGTCTGATCGTCTACTAGTGGTTCTAGGTTTACACGAGCAACTTCGTATTCTTGTAATTCAAGAGCTAGTTCGCCTGTTAGTTGCGATAGGTTACTAGAACTCAAACCTGATGCTTGTGCTCTTTGCAAAGAATCGAGTGCTGAGCTAGTATCGCCAATTTCTTGATAAGCTGTTCCAAGATCATGCCATACCGCTCCGTCTGCCGGAGAAAGTTCAGATGCTTGTTGTAGAGCATTTACTGCCTCTAAATAATTGTTTTCAGCAATTAACGCTTTCCCATATTGATGGTGTATACGCCCATCGTTTGGTTGCAGAGTTGAAGCTTCTTTCAGAGACTGTATTGCCATTTCATTGTCTTGCATAGTTAACTGTAGTTCTCCAATCTCTGCTAACAACATACCCTTGCTGATGCTATCATCTATGCTAATGTTGGCATGTCCAGACTTTAGAGCGCTATATGCTCTATCGTATTCCCCACGAAGTTTGTGGAATGAAGCAATGGCTTGCCATGGTTCGGGAGATTGAGGTGCTATTTGAGTAGCTTTCTGGAAATGTTGACTAGCCAATTCAGTTTCACCGAGCTTTAGTAAAGATTGGGCTAGCAATGTGTGAGCCACTCCTAATTTTGCGCGATCGTGATTGGATGCATTTTGATCGATTTCGTTATTCGACAGAATATTTTCGCATTGATTGCGCGTTTTTTCCGGTTGCCCAGAGTTGAGTGCACATCTGGCAAATTGAAGTTGAATATTAGTATCATTGGGACTGATATTTAGGGCCTTTTCCCAATGCAAGAGCGCTTCTACATAATTGGGAGGCATTACAGCATCTTGATAAGTGAGAGCTTCTGCTAAAGCTATTCTATTCTCAGCTGATTGGGTTTCAAGTGCTACTGCTTCAAATGCCGTTTGACGCGCATCTTGTATGCGTCCACATGCTAACAAGTGTTTAGATTGTTGTACTAACAGACTGGCAGGAGCTTTTGAGATTGGTATGGCTTTCTCAAGGGCTAGAGAAGCATCTTGATGTGCTCCAGACGCACCCAAAATATTTGCTAATTCTGATAGCTCGGATGATGAATTGATGGAGTCTACAATATCGGATGCAGTTGCAGAGGCGAGCACAATATCTCCATTTGAGTAATATGCTCGGGCAAGAGCAAGTTGACTGCGGGGAGTTTTATGATCAATGTGTGATAGGATTTCCAAGGCATCACCTGGAATGCCAAGTGCAATCTTTGCTTCAGCAGTGTGTATAGCCAACTCAGTTAAATCACCGCCGAAATCTTTAGCTTGCTCAAAGGCTGCAAGTGCGCTAACAGCATCACCTTGTTCAAGCGCAGCCTTTCCAAGACGCATGGCTAATTTGTTGGTTAGGGATTGAGAAGCTTGTAGAGTGTCAGCTAATTTATCGAGTGCATATTCGGAGTCAGTCTCAATTGCTAATAGGCTTTCCATTGTGTGTTCAGCAAGAGAATCTGAAAAATTTGACAGCTGTTCAGTGTTTTGTGTTATATCAGGAATATCTAAATTGCTATCATTTACTAAGTCATGTAGTTCGGGATTTGATGACTTTTTCAGAGCAACTGCGAGGCATAAACGTGCTTTGGGCAGGAGGTTTTCAGACGATGACCTTATAAGTGCATATTGTGTTTGAGGTGTTTCATTTGATTCCAAAATGTGTATAGCAAGTTCAGATAGGTTGAAAGGTTCAGTTGTGAACAGTGTTTCTATTAAAGACTCATTTGCCTCTATTAGTCCATACAGACAGGTTATAGGTAGACGCCATATATTTGGATGCTTAGATGCTTCTTCAGCTATTTGTGTTAACTTGTCATCTTTTTGCACGATCTCTTGTCTTAGTGCAACTGCAGCTTCAGTTGCACTAATTAGCGAGTCGGAGTCAGTGTCAGTGGAGGCAGAGTATATGATTTTACCGGCAAAGAGGGATTTATATGCATTATGCAATCTTTCTCTACCCGCTAATGTTTCTGTAAGCCAACTGTAGGGATCAGGGGATGCCTCAGGAATTAGGCTTGATATAGTGTGCAATCCCAATACTCCTGGTTTCCACTTGCCTAATTCACCGGAGTCGTCGTTGGACAACAATGACTCTAAGACACCTGGATGCCTACAAGCTGATAGCATTGCAGGCTCTACTCGCAGCCTACGACATATCTCTGACCATGTAGATTCAGGCAGCGCTTCTGTGATTTGATGAGTAACCTGATACGTACTAAGCATCAGGCGGTATTATTTCACTATCCAGTATGCGGATAACATAAAAAACAGGCCAACTAGTACTAAGAAGGCGCCAACACCGGCAGAGGTTCTCACGAGCTGATTGACTGAGTTGAGTAGAGCAGAAGCTGTCTGACTAATACTGCTAACATTTTGTCTTAATCCCTTTTGTCCTATTCTGGCAGATTGGGATGCTAGTGCGCGCGCTGATGGTGTGTATTCCTTAGCTAATAGCTTTCGTAGTCCAGCAACCAGAAATATGGCACTAAATATAAGCTGGGCAATTGGTATCAGTAGGCGTATATTTTCAAGTGTTATTGGCATTTGAGGACCTCTATTAAATCTAAACTTTCCTAGCTTATTAGAGATTGTTGCAACATTTATGCCAAACACAATTGCAAGATGGCAGAAATATGCTTACTTTTTTCGTTTTACCTTACTTGATTTCTTTCGCTTGGTACGGCTTGCTGATTTCTTGATCTCTTCGGGCAAGTGACCAATATCTATTTGATTGGAGTCACATAGGAGTAGGGCACGTTCAATTGCGTTTTTCAATTCTCTTATGTTGCCTGGCCACAGATATGCAGTGAGTGCTTCCATTGCTCTCGGTCGTACACCTGTTACTTGAGAACCAAAATCCATAGATAAACTTTTGATGAATGAACCAGCGAGAGCGGGGATATCCTCTGTACGATCCCTTAATGGTGGCATCACTATCTCTACCACATTTAGGCGGTAGTACAAATCCTCCCTAAATTCGCCGTCAGCAATCATTTGATTAATGTCTTTATTAGTGGCGGTAATTAACCTAATGTCTATTGCTATTTCTTTTGTGCCACCAACTCGTCGTATCACACGTTCTTCGAGGGCTCTTAGTAATTTGGCCTGCAAGTCAGACTTCATAGTAGATATTTCATCAAGGAAAAGACTGCTTCCATCAGCCACTTCCATTAAACCCAATTTACGCTTTGGTCCAGCTCCGGTGAATGCATTAGCTTCATGACCGAAAAGTTCGCTTTCAAGCATGTGATCTGATATAGCAGCGCAGTTGATGGTTACGGAAGCTTTATCTGACCGGGGACTTTGTCCGTGTAATAGTCCAGCTACCAGACTTTTGCCAGTACCAGTTTCTCCGGTAAGTAATACACTAGCTGGAGTTGGAGCTGCCCTTGATATCAGATCATTTATCAAATTCATTGATTTCGATGAGCTTTGTACCCAATACTGGTCTGACCAACGTTCCTTACGGAGCTGAGCTAGCTCTCGATATAGCTTTACTTGGTCACCAGCATTTTCAAGTGATCGTATGAGTCTTTCAGTGTCGATTGGCTTTGTTATAAAGTCGAATGCACCATTTTGCATGGCGTCGACTACAGTATCTATGTCTCCATAACCAGTCGCGACTATAACTGGTAAACTCGGTTTTTCTTGTGCAATTCTATCTAAAAGGGTAAAACCATTACCATCAGGTAGTTTTATGTCTAGAAGTACGATGTCAGCTGCATCTTGGTCTAAAACTTTGTGTGCTACCGCAAGATTTTCAGCCTCTATACTCTCATAACCTTTCTTGGAAAGTATTTTGGTTAGAAATTTTCTTGGAGTTGGCTCGTCTTCAACTATGAGTACAGTGGTCATTATACTTTTTCCTCTTGTATTGCAGCTGGTAGGACTATTGTGAATACTGTGCCAACTGTTGGCCAGCTTTGGACTTTTATTGTACCTCGATGTGCATTAACAATTCTTTGAGATATTGCGAGTCCTAGACCAGTGCCTGCTTGTCTGGTGGTAAAAAATGGGTCAAATATACGGTCTAGTACTTCGGGGCTCATACCGGGACCCGTATCTCCAATGTTAATTACAACATGTTTACCTCTTAGTTCTGATTGAGGCTTAGAAGGTTGTACGGTAATGGTAATAGCTCCTCCTTCTGGTTCCATTGCATGCATTGCATTCGAAATCAAGTTGGTTACTACCTGCTCTATTTGAACGTCATCTGCTAGTGCTAATGGTGTTGTAGAAACTGATTCAACTTCAATCGAAATATCTCTTCGCTGTAATCTTTCACGCCATCTATTTGCAAGTGCTTCCATGCAATCTTGCATAGAGGTCTGTTCAATTTTTAGTTCTGTAGGTTTTACGATTAATAATATGTCTTGCAGCAATCTGTTGATTCGAGTGGCTTCTTCAAGGATCGATTCGACGGGTTCCTGTAGAGGATCGGCGGATTTGAGTTGCATTTGGAGATATTGTAATCCTGTAGTGATACCATTGAGTGGATTACGTATTTCATGCGCGAATATAGCAGACAAATCTCCTAGTAGAGCTCGCTGTTCTAAGTGATGTGTTTTAGCTTCCATTGCCTTATGTTCACTATTATCCTTTATTGCTATCAGACCCCCAGCAACTTTTCTGTCATTATCGTAAATGGGTACTGCTCTAAGTAGTACGTGTATTTCTTTTCCATCTCTACGAATTAACGAAACTGAATGGCTAGTATATGTTTCTCGTTGTTCAAGTGCTTTTTGTATAGTACCTACCACTGGTGGTGATGCAACGAGTACATCGGAGATATGCATATCTTGGATTTCATCTAATTGGTATCCCAGTAGAGTCCCCGCAAGTGAATTTACCCGTGATATATTACCTTCTGTACTGACAGAGAATATACCATCTCCAGTCGTCTCCATAAGAGTATGCCAATGCTGCTCTAACGTTTCAATTTCGCTTGTATGTACTACAGCTGATTTCCAGTATCCTCCGAGTTCTAATATTGCATTTAGAATTCGAGCGGCAATTGATAAGCGAATTGCGGTGGCGTCATCTATCAATTTACCTTTCCTAAATACGGCAACTAACATACCTGTACATGAGGCTTCATATCCTAAAGGTTGTACAAGTACCACTTCGTAGCCTTTTTTACGAGCTACTCTACCAAAAATAGACTGAGTCACAGAACCATTTTTCCATGTGAATAGGGTAGTTCCTATAGCATCATCTGTGGCAGCTATTGAGGGAGGGAAGACGTTGTCGGAGTTTGTTGTAGCTATTAGACCAAATCCCGGCTCTAATTCTGCAGTATATATAGCTACTTCTTCTGCATCTAATAATGATTTACAGATAGGGGTAGATAGCATTATATTGTCAGCACTTGGATTCTGCATTAGACCAGTGAGTGACTCCAGTGCAATAAAACGAGATGTGTCATTTTCCGTGATTGCGTTGCGAGGTGCTTCATCGTTTGCATCATATATAAAAATTAAAAGCAATTGCTCGTTATTGTTACTCCTAAAGCATTGTAAGCTTAAGTTCTTTTTCTCGCCCGACCGGATGCGTATAGGCACATCACACGTTTTTGTTCGGGTTCCTAGAGGAGTTTCAACGATCGTGTTGACTAGATTGTCCAAATCGGTATAGTCGATCAGTGAGCTGAGGGTTAGTTTGCAAAGTTCTAATCTGGTATGACCTAGTATTTTGACTGATTTTAGATTGGCATCGACAATTTTGCCCTTAGGTAGGGTAACGACTAGAAATGCCTGATTGATGTTTTCATGTAATAGTTGATATTTATCGGATGTTCGGGACGTAGAGAGAAAGGACAACAAAGATGAGGAGGATCTATTTTCGTAGGAAGGGGCCGTCATTACACGGCTCTGGGTATTTGTCGCGCTCTTAGGTTGGCAGGTAGAATTCCAAGCATTGATCTGTATTTTGCGACAGTTCGGCGAGCAACCTTATAGCCATGGTCCACTAGTTTATGTGCTACTTGTTCATCTGTCATGGCAGTTGTTTCATCATCAATAATTGTTTGTACGGCAGCCCTAATTGCTAGTGATCGATCAAAGAATGTAGACAAGGGTATTATACGCCCATTTGGCAGGGCTATGGTTTTATTTGCCACAGCACGTGAAATTGTCGATTCGTGTAAATCTAGTTCGATTGCTAGTGCCGCACGCGTCATTGGAATTAAGTCTTTGTCAGTCCCGAGGATAAATTTAGGCTGGCGTTTAACAATTAGTTTTACAATTCGTTTCATAGCATTATCGCGTTGGCGCATGCATTTAACGAACAATGCCGCGCGTTCTAAGTAAGCAGACCACTCATCTTTTTTCTCAGGATCTTCGATTTTGTTCACCATAGCTCTTACTGAAGAGCTGACGCGAAGCCATCCTTGCGCAGCTGAGAATACTTGGACAACAAGAGGCCCATCCTGTTTATGTGGGTTCTTAATGACTTCCACGTCGGGACGGAAATATCGTCCGGTGGCATTTGCGGCATTATTCCAGTGTGACTGTGCAGGATATGGGGATAGATTGCGTTTTATAAATTGAGCAGCCGATCTGACGGTTTGCACTGAAACATTGCATTTTCTTGCTATTGTTTCGAAATCCCGCTTTCCGAGTTGTTCCCAGTAATTAGTAAGAAGGTTGTGCGCTAGAGGATGTGTTTTGCCATCTTGCTCAAGCATATCTAGTTGAATAAGAAGGCATTCCATAACGTCTTGAGAGGCAACTCCAATAGGGTCAACTCTTTTGATTAGCTCTATTACATCCTTTGTTTTTTGTAGACTAACACGGAGATATGATGCGATTTCAGCTGGATGGTCTATTAAAAATCCATGTTCATCAAGTCTTGCCAATATGTGCTCTGCAATTTTTCGTTCTTTAGAGCTAATTGAAGGTGCTACTTGTTTGAGTATATGTTCGGACAATGTCTCGGGATCCTTCAATTTGTTGTCAGTAGAGTAATATTCATCATATTCCTCATTGCTATAAGTTTTGGTTGACCTTGGGGCAACGTAAACAATAGGCCCACTACCGTTTAATCGGTTTAAACAGACCTGGCACGGATATGAGGGGATAATCTGTTTGCAGTCAGGGCATCGACATTCTTCTGTCATTTCTAGCGCTGGATTTTCACTAATTTCGTTTGCTAATTCTGTATCGAGCTCATTGCATGTCTTTTCTAAAAGTTGCATTGTGCGTGTTAAGTGGGCAGCTGGCATCTGCTTCGTGCTTGCGCCCTGGTATTGTCCGATTTTGGTTATAATCGTAGGCATTAGATTGACCTCAGATGACTAATATCAGTTTAGCATACGTGCGTGTAAGTTGCAAGAAGTGTGCCAGACTATAAATAAAATACTATATATGCAATATTGGAGAATAGGGGAGATTGGATAATATGATGTCTAAGGTGTTGACAGTGGTAGGAGGTGGCTTGGCGGGTACTGAAGCAGCATGGCAAGCGGCAAATAGAGGGGTAAAAGTTCAGTTGTATGAGATGAGACCTGAAAGTTCAACTGGTGCTCATACGGGAGGTTTCCTAGCCGAGCTTGTTTGTTCGAATTCATTGGGGTCTAAATTGGCTGATAGAGCATCAGGAGTTCTAAAGGATGAGATGCGGAAGTTAGGATCGTTGCTTATTGCATGCGCTGATGCTAATGCGGTTCCGGCAGGTAACGCATTAGCAGTGGATCGAGAGGCATTCGCAAAGATGGTAACAGATAGGATTGAGAATCACTCCAATATTGAGGTTGTTAGATCTGAAAAGAGGACGATACCGTCTGGGGTTACAATTATAGCTAGTGGGCCGCTTAGTTCGGCATCGATTTGTGACAGTTTGTCCAGTTTGCTTGGTACCGATCATTTATACTTTTATGACGCAATTTCACCTATAGTTTATGCCGATACCATAGATATGAGTGTGGCGTTTGAAGCGTCCCGTTACCAGAAAAATGGTGATACTAACGGTGATTATATCAATTGCCCAATGAACAATGCAGAATACGATCGATTTGTAAAAGCTTTGTTGGAAGCAGATAGGATTCCGTTGCGAGACTTTGAAAAAGATATTGAATCAGGAGTTCGCGCTGGTGCGCATCGTTTCTTTGAAGGATGTCTGCCAATCGAGATATTAGCTGAACGTGGACATGATGCTCTTGCTTATGGGCCAATGCGGCCAGTAGGAATATATTCCCCTTATGATGACAAGAGGCCCTATGCTGTTGTGCAGTTACGGCGGGATAACTTGGCTGGTACGCTATATAATATTGTTGGGTTTCAAACTAATTTGAAATGGCCTGAGCAAAAGGAGGTCTTGCGTATGATACCCGGATTAGGCCAGGCTAGATTTGCGAGATATGGCATGATGCATAGAAACACATTTCTCAATGCTCCAACTGTGCTTAATGAATCTTTGCAGAGTGTTGTACGCCCCAACTTGTTTTTTGCAGGACAGATAACTGGAGTAGAGGGATATGCAGGAAACATAGCTACTGGTTTATTGGCCGGAATAAACGTGACTAAGCTAATGAATGATGAAGGGCTCTTAGTGTTGCCAAGAACTTCTATGATGGGGGCATTATGTCATTACGTTGCAAATGCAGATTCAGATACTTTCCAGCCTATGAAAGCTAATTTCGGTCTGTTTCCAGCTCTAGAACCTCCCCGCGACAAAAGAAAGTGGTCAAAGCGGGAAAGGTATAGACTTTATTCTGAAAGAGCGCTAAATGCAATCGAAAATTTGAAGGTTAGAATGAAGTTAGATCCACTATAGCCCTGACACTGTTTTGTTAGCTAAGTAATCTACTACATTGTGTAAAGCAACATCATGGTTCATATTGTTATCTTTTAAAGATTGTTCGTAAACAGCTATTTGTTGTATTGCGCTAGTACCTCGGTCAACTATATTTTCTATATGCTGTACTTCTTTTCTGGAATTTAGGTTATCAAGTACAGGGTCGACAATTTCTATAATTTCTTGAGCCAAACGACTGAAGTTGATTTGCTGACCTATTCCAAAATCAATCAATTTGCCTTGGGTGCCATAGCGAACTGCACGCCATTTGTTTTCTGTTATGTGATGTTGTCGATATGTTCTCCAGCTCTGATTGTTGCTTCGAAGTTTCAAGAGAGTTGCAATTATTGCCTGTATTAGCGCAGCGATTGCTACGGTATCATTTATATCTGTGCATACGTCAGAAATACGAATTTCAAGTGTTCCAAATTTTGGGTGTGGACGGATATCCCACCATATTTTTGTTGCATCATATTTGTTATTGTCATCTTGGTCAAGTGAACCAGCTTGTCCCAAAAGATCTACATATTGCTCATACTCTCCATGCGATTGAAACGATGGGGGTATGCCTGAGCGAGGCATCATTTCAAAAACTACGCTCCGATATGACATCAGACCAGTATTGCGTCCTTGCCAAAATGGTGAGCTGGAACTAAGTGCTAGTATATGTGGCAGGAAATATCGCATTTGATTCATAATTTCTATCATAATGTTTTTATTCCTAGACCCCTCTCCAAATCCGACATGGATATGCATTCCAAAGACAAGTAGCTGTTCGGCTACTGATCGAAAATCGTCGAGCAATTTGCTGTAACGATCTCCCTGCATAATATTTTGGTCGGACCATTTTGCAAATGGGTGAGTACTAGCTGCTACAATTCGCAACCCATCCTTTTGTGCTATATCACGCGCTATTCCTCGCATCCTAATGATCTCATTGTGCAACTCACTTATGTCATTGCAAATGTGGCTGGACATCTCTAGTTGACTTTCCATCAATTCGGGTTTCAGTCCAGATGGGGTCATTACACGGTGGTCACCTTCTAGGTATTGACTCATGTACGAATGTAAATCACGTGTTACGGGATGAACAATTTGATACTCTTCTTCAATGCCTAAAGTTAAGGGTATATCTTTGAACATGAGGATGATTTGGATTATTTCAAATTATTTTAATTTGTTGCTCTTAATTTGTTGCTTTGTTGCTCTATTGTTTAACGTGAGAGCAATTATCTGATAGTTTATCATGCTGAGGTAAAATACACTATATGACTAAGATGGCTCTTATTCCGACTTCAGTGTTAATACCAAGAGTATTGTTAGTAGGGGTTGAATTACGTAGTGCCTCATCTATTTTAACTATTCATGACTCACTAGACGAACTTGAGCAATTAGCCAATAGTGCTGGAATGTCCGTTGTGGGACGTATATATCAGAAACTTACTGTACCAAATTCATCTACATATATTGGTGCCGGCAAAATTACTGAATTGATTGATTTAATAGAAACAACAGCTGCTGATATGGTTTTGTTTGACTCTGAACTCTCACCGCGTCACCAAAGAGAATTAGAAAAAATAGTGGGTGATAACACTCAAATTTTAGATCGCACAGCATTGATTCTTCATATCTTTGCTAGTAATGCTAATACCAGAGAGGGTGGGTTGCAGGTGGAGTTGGCACAGTATGAGTACAGATTGCCCAGACTCACGCGACAATGGAAGCATCTAGCCAGACAAGCTGGTGGGGCATCAGGACGTACTGGCTCTATAGGTGGTGTTGGTTTGCGTGGGCCTGGCGAGAAACAGTTGGAGGTTGACCGTCGTGAGATAACCAGACGGATAACAAAATTGAAGAAAGAACTGCAAAAAGTTAGGGCACATCGCTCTCACCATAGGAAAAGGCGTAAGACTTCTAAGGTGCCTGTAGTGTCTATGGTAGGTTACACTAATACAGGCAAATCTACATTGTTAAGTAGATTAAGTGATACAAATATTCTAATAGCTGATAGACTTTTTTCTACACTTGATCCTACGATTCGCAAAATTGCTTGGCCGGGTGGACGTTCATTTCTTTTAACCGATACTGTTGGCTTCATACAGAAATTACCTTCCACAGTAATAGCTGCTTTTAGGGCGACGTTGGAGGAAATCGTTGAGGCTGATTTGTTATTGCATGTAATCGATGTTACGCATAGGTGTTGCATTGAACAAGCTCATGTAGTGATGAGCACTCTTGATGATATTGGTGTTTCTAGCATACCGATAATAACGGTACTGAATAAAATTGACTTGCTAATTGATATGAAACTACCTGACAAAATTTATAAGGAATTTCCAGATGCCTTGCCCATTTCTGGGATATCAGGTTATGGCATAGCACAACTTGTCGCGTCTGTACAAAGACATTTGAGTGCGTCTTTAGTAGAAATGACCGTAAGTTTGCCATACAGAAATGGGAATCTTATTTCTATCTTCCATCAGTATGGTACTGCTGTAAATGCTATGCATGGAGAAGAATCAGTAAAATTAAGTGGCGCGCTACCTATGAGCATAGCTCGAAAATTCTGGGATTATAGATGCCAATGAGTTATTGTTCTATACGCTGCGTAAAAGGAAATAAAACGCTAGGCCGCACACTGCTGTAAAGATGATATATCGTACTAAGCTCATCAATCCTCTGCCCAGAGAGTAGAATATGTTCATTGCTTTTATGGGCTGAATAGTGGATATATGCCTGCTAGGTGTGGTGCTCATATAGGTTCTGTTGGTTGATTTATCTTCCATAACTTGCCACCATGTTGTCTCTAATTACAGTTTGTGTTTTAGCAACAACAGTGTGGTGCAATTTCTGCGCCATTTTCTGGACAAGCATGTTACGGATTGATTGAGATATCAAAAAACCATAAGTTATTGCCCATAATTGCGTATAGGCATCTCCAAGCGTAAGGCTAACTTATTTATATCTGTAGGGTGGCGGCTGTATATTTATCAGTTATCGAAAATTTTGTGGTATCCCCGATCTAAATCATCGTCTGTTAGGTGGGCATAACGTTGCGTTATGGCGATACTTTTGTGTCGAGCTAACTCCTGGGCTAGTTTAAGGTTGCCACCTGAGCCGCGAAGGACGATTGTAACAAAATAGTGCCTGAATGAGTGTGGTGTAATTGAACCAATAAATGAGGGTCCGAGCGCGTACTTTACCCAACGATTTATAATATTTCTGGCACCCACAGTTTTAATGGGTAATGTTTTGGATCCACTTCCTAAGTCGTGGCGGGCAAATATTGGCAAGCTCGTTAGGGCACGGCCAGTAGCACCGTCAAGAGTTGCTCGTGCGTTGAGATAGTTCACTATAGATTGATGAGATCGACTTGAGAATCTGACTATGCTTTCACGGCCTCCCTTAATGATCACTATTGCCTGCCGCTCGTTTCGGTCATACTGGCCACGAGTAAGGCTACAAGCTTCGCTAATACGTAATCCGGTATCTGCTAAGGTTAGTATGAATGCTTTGTCACGTAGTGTTCGTAAAGTAGCTCGGTCGTCATCTTGTGGTAATCGGGCTGCGGTAATTACTGCTTGTATTAGTTTTTCTATGTTCTCGCGTGGGAATTGAGGCAATTTTAACGGTACACGTCTTTGTCTACGGCGTATAAGAGCTCTTACTCTGGGTAAATTAAGTTCAAGCTCGTACTCAGAGGCCAAAAACTCATAAAATCCAACTACTGCTGTTAGATAAAGTTGTTCGGTAGCTGGAGAGTAATTACGTAGTTCAGTAATAAAATCAATTATCCAGGATTCACTGCAGGATGCAATTGTCGTAGTATCTACGTCAATGTTATTGTTGGTTAGTAAACAAACAAACTTTGTTATTGCCTGGCTGTATGATCGGGCTGTATTTTGACTGCGGCTTTCAGATATAACACGTCTATACTGGTCGATAGCATTTTGTAGCGAAACATCATTGATATTTTGTATCATAATATGGTGGTTATAATAACACTTATCACAACCATACGCAAGTGATTGCACACCCGTCTGGCTAACGAATATGTACGTTAGTTCTGTAATATAAGTAATTGTGTGGGTTTTGCTGTAAAATCTGTTGCAAAATAGTTGTTCTCTAGCTCCAAAATAATCTGAGTAACGTAAAACTTGTATGAAATTGTTTAAATCTTTGGTTAAAATTTTTTTACGGAAAGTGGTTTCAACAGTATTCAAACCACTATTAACAACGAAACTTGTTCGATTGTGTTTACAACAAGCTTATTTGCCAAACAATTTGCGGCAGCTTCTCTTATGGCCTTTGACCACTCATCTACTACCGCCAGAGTACACAGAAGACATTGAATTAGTAAATGGTATTGTTATGAAAGTGGGCCTTGAAGACATGGTAAATCGGTTTTTGCTTTACTACTCGGGTATAGTGGAATTGTGCTGGGAGCCTCAGACAGCTAGATTAGCCTTACAATTGATTGACAATGATGATGTTGTTATCATAGGAGGCGCTCATATTGGATATCACACATCTCTTATTTGCGAAAATTTGGTCAAATTTCATGGTCATGGTCAAGTACATGCGTTTGAACCTTACCCTACATATTTCAATCGACTTTCTGTTACTAAGACTATGAATGCTTACGACAATTTATATCCACATCAGTGTGCTCTGGGAAATAAGAATACAAACAAGGTGCGTCTATATATTTCTAAATTACCGCCCTCCACTATCAATGAGTCGGATATTTATGATGATTCCTTTGAAGACGTGGATTGTATTGCGTTGGACGATTTCGTAGTTGATTTAGGTATATCTGAAGTAGCATTGCTTTTTCTTGACATTGAAGGTGCTGAACTTGAAGCTCTCAAAGGAGCTACTAACCTTCTATCTCAAAAGAATGGACCTGATATTATCTTCGAAGTGAATCCGCAAATGATTGCGCAAGGCAGTGGACATCAGGATGATACTTATAATTACATAGTAGACTTGGGATATGATGTGTTCGTTATTCGTGATGATTATAGAGCTAATCTAGAACCTGTACGTGATTATCCTTCTAAGAAAATTGAACTTGTTTCTATTAGTGATATTCAGTCCTTACAAGTACTTGGAGAAAATATGAAATTCTACAATATGTATGCTACAAAACATCCCAAAAAGCTTGATGTGCTAGACGTCATTCTACTATCTTGTGAAACATGTTCTTCATTTGCTTACTAAAAAGTTAACTGTTGGATTTATTCGGGCTGCGCGCGCAAAACTACTAATCATACTTAGCTTTAGAAGAAGCATGTAATTGTCGTGCCATTACCAAAGCTGCATCGCGGTCAAGCACTTCACCTGCGGCTTGTGCTTCGGTTATTTGTTGCAGTATTGCTCCAATCTCTTGTCCAGGATTATATCCAAATTCCTGTATAAGATCATTTCCATTGATAATGTCTTGCGGTCGGATAAGCTGGTCATATCGATCGAAATAGCCGTCTAAAAGAGCAAACATAGCGGCAAGCTTTCTCTCCCATAGTTCATGTGGTATTTGTGGGCCATATTTTGATAGTATTTCAGCTAGTGTTAACAAACCCATTTCGATTCCCACAGTGCTGTTCTTGCGAAAATATGTGTGTATAGATCGAGCTCTAGTAGATGAAATACTATCAGCTTGTGTTGATTTGTGCTTTCTAATAAGACTATCCGCTGCAATTGATAGGCTTTCTGGGAGGTCTTCTATTATAGTCATTGCAGATATCATCGTGCATTCCGATTTACTTAGTTTTAACAGATTGACTAGCTTTTTACGCTCAGATGATACTGATAGTGAGCGCAAAAGAACTGCTACATACATTAGTTGATAGCGTCGTCTTCTATTGCTCTTGTCAGAGACTGTTTCTGATAGGTACTTTTCCAATTCTGGTCTAAATTGTCCTGCTGTTGATGCAAACAAACCCAATGCGTATTCACAGGCAGCATCCGGTGTTTTTTTAGGTAATATTATTGCCACTAACGATTCGAGAGCACGCAACTTAGATAAAGCTTGTTCTACATTATTATTATCCCAGTCGACAAGAATATAACGCATCATATTTAGGTGAGACAACAAATGGATTGCTTGCACTGGGCTCTTGCTAGAGAGGCATCGCATGAACTCATCGCGTACACGTTCTGTCGAAACTTGGCCTAATCTTTCAACGTGTTTACGAATTGCTGTTCTCGTGTTACGTTTAATTGCGAAGCCTGTTTGTACTGCTATTCTTATAGCTCGTATTAATCTTATAGGATCATCTGTGAAAGATTGTTCCGATACCATGCGTATCTCCTTTCTAAGAATATCGTCGAGACCTCCTGTAGGGTCGATGATCTGTTTTGGGTTTTGGCATCGCATAGCAATCGCGTTAATGGTGAAATCTCTTGACAGCATATCGGATTCAATTCCATTGTGATGCAAGCACGATATGTCTATTACAGTTCTAGCTTCGTTACGGAGAAGTACACGCCCGACTCCTCTTTTAGCATCAAGTGTGAAGTAGTCGGCATTTAGCTCATCAGCAAGATATCGCGCGCATGCAATGGCATTTCCTTGAATAACGAAATCTAAATCAATAACTGGATTATTGAGAATTGTTGCACGTATAGCGCCACCTACTAACCATA
>DFQC01000036.1 GCA_002377585.1 Anaerolineales bacterium UBA3499
GCTGCCTGAGGAATAGGCCAATCAATGTTCTGAAACCCATCTGGGCCAAACGGCATCTTCATTGGCATTGCTGGGTTACCAAGAGGAGTTACAGCCGCCTCAATGTCTTCCTTGAGCAATGTAAGACCATAAAAAGTAAAAAATACACCGACTTCCCATCCCATTGCTCCTGCAGCTGTTGCCAAGATAAATGGAGGGTAAGCCCAATCAAGTGTACCCTTACTTGCGATCAATGCTAAACGTTTTGAGCCTTCTGAATTAGCTTGTGTCATTGTATATATCTCCCTTCGATCTAATTAGAGCGGCGTAAGTAAAAAGTGTACACTCCGTCATTCTCGTTTGTTTCCACAATTTCATGCCCAGTTTGCCGTGACCATGCCGCCATGTCTGGCGGTGCTCCTGCATCAGTAGCAATAATCTTTAGCACCTGTCCTATCTCCAACTCTTTAATTGCTTTAGTCGTAAGTACAATTGGCATGGGACACAACATTCCACTGCAATCAACTTCTCTGTCTACCTGAACTGTATTCATAACACCCTCTTTTCCCATCATATTATCAAATTACATTTGTTCAATTTACTTACAAAAAAAGCCACGCGGAAATAAAAAACGGGTCTGCTCTTACTACACAGCCCGCTTTCATCCGCATGACCTGTATCGGCAAATATTTCAGCCGTAAGTCATCGTTTGTTAAACTTAGAGCGAGCGGTGGGTCAGATCCCCCGCTCGGTACACATGCAATCTAATTGTGTCACCCGGTAAATTACATACATAACTAGGCTATTATATCTATTTAGTTACTATTGTCAAACGATTGTAATTATAGCCGGACAAATTACTTCAACAAGCAAACATTGTCATTAGATACAACTTGCTCAGTATTCTTTATCTCTCGGCAACCAAAGCCTCGACTAGTACTCTCTCTTCTTCTTTACTGGATATTTCGCCGTCTAACCATGCCATTTTTAATCTAAGCAATATCCTTCCTAGGTCAGGTCCAGGCATCAAACCCAATTCCAACAAGTCATTACCATTGGTTACCGGTTGAATAAACCTAAGCTCATTACGGAATTTTTCGATGTTTTTGCGAACATCCTGACTGTCAACAGCCACAACTAACACATCCAAAGCAATATCTGACAAATCATCTAAGTTTCTCACCACATCGCTTGGATTAGCAGAAGCATCCAATTCAGATAATATAGACTTGACCCTACCTATCTGTCTCAAGCTTTCCTCAGCCTTTGTAGATACTTGAAGGCGATTACATACTGATAGACTTTCATCAATACTAAGAGAATATAACCACAAACCAAAATAAACAGGTGCTATATCTGCTAAGAGAGAGTATTCGCGAGCTAGCGCAAATTTTGTCTCTAACCACTCACCTACAATGTATGCCATAGAGCTATGTATAGCTCCAGCAACACCTATTTCTTGCAAACGGACTAATACTGCCTCCGGGCACTCCTCGTGTAATATTTTTTCTATCTCATGTCTAATCCGATCACCACTGACATCATCCAATAATGGTAGTGACGCTACCATCAGCTGAACAGTATCATCAGTTATATTGAAGTCAAGTCGCTGCTCTAGTCGCACCGCTCTCAGCATACGAGTCGGGTCATCTATGAAACTTCGTGAATGAAGTACTTGCAACAGGTTTGTCTTCAAATCCTCTAGACCTCCCCAACAATCAACAAGTTCCCCAAATTTGCCAGGAGATAGGTTGACAGCCAACGTATTAACGGTAAAGTCTCTGCGTTGCAAATCCCACTTGATACTATCAGGCTTCACATCTGGAAGTTGTGCTGGTTTGTCATAGGACTCACTACGGGAAGAAACCAAATCCAACGAATTCAAACCTGTAGCCGACACTAATTCTTCTGACAAATACCATTTTGCTGTTCCAAACCGTCGGTGTATAGTCACTTCACCACCAAATTCTGAGACGAGTTCATTAGATAATCTTATAGCATCTCCATCAATAACTAAATCGAAGTCCATACTCGGTCTCCCTAACAACAAATCGCGCACAAAACCCCCAACTATGTATAGATCAGCATCATTCTCATCAGTCTTGATGCTGATGTCATTTATAAAACTCAATAACTCAGATCCCAAAGCATGCTCAACTAGACTCGAGATATCTGAAAACGAATGCAGTGACATCAAGTCGAACCCTAATATTGATTTTACATCGTTATTACTCATCTTAATAATTGTTAAAAAAACAATTGTCTTTCGTGGTTTTGGAAGGTTTTATAACCATAATAAAATGGGCTTAGCCTAAAAATACAACACCGAACTAAATTATCGAGATATAGTACTCAAATTGCACTTTGAATTATTACTTAGTGACCAATCAGTATTCTACTAGCACGGACCCAGCCGCCTCAGGATCAAATCCACCAGGCCACTTGGTGGCATTGTTGTACTTCGACTCATACAATATAGCTCCTTTAATATCCGCTGTGCTCATATCTGACCCTCTCAAATCGGCACCTCGCAAATCAGTACCACTCAAATCAGACCCACAAAGATTGGTCCAAGCTAGAGAAGCATAACTCAAGTTTGAATCACTGAAATCCAAATTTCGTAAATCGGCACTATACAAACTTCTTGCCTTAGCGGTTATTTCCAGCACTTCAGAAACAGTAAATTTACTCATACTATAAGATAATCGAGTTTACCAAAATTATGTGATTTAGAGACCCTTAACAATTTAGCACAAATCAGCCTTCTACAAGTATAATCATAAGCAGTAATTTCGGGTAGTTCTATACCAAATGTAAAACATAGAGAATACCACTTATCTTATCCAAAACCCTATAGGACTATTGAAACAAGTAACTATTCAAACAGAAACCCATTTAGAGATCATAAATATCACATGAAACTTATTCGCAAACTTTTTGGGATGGCATTGTCAAACATTCTTGGCAAGAAATTGCTTGAAGAAAGCATAGACATAATAACACCCGATGGTCAAAGTATTCTCTCCAGGACAAACACCTCAAATGCTGCACACACCTTGGTTGTCAATAAATGGTCATTCTTTTGGGACATGCTCACCGGATATGACTTAGGTTTAGCCGAATCTTATATAAAGGGCAAATGGGACCATAATGATCTTACATCTCTATTCAAGTACCTTGCCAGTAAAACTGCAGATAACAACCTTCCATCAATTGGTAACATTGCCCCAAAGAAAATGTATGCGCGTCTCGTTCAAAGATTCAAATCTACAAACTCAATCAAATGGGCAAAAAGAAACATAAGTCAACACTACGATATGAGCAACGATTTCTTTAAAACATTCCTCGACCCTAGTATGACATATTCATGTGGGATATTTGAAACCTCAACAAGCAGTTTAGAGGACGCTCAGTACCAAAAAATAAATACTCTCATCGAAAGATCTAAATTATCCTCCTCTGATTCCATATTGGATATTGGATGCGGATGGGGAAGCCTTTCTACAACAATTGCCTCAAACCATGGAGCAAATGTTACAGCTGTAACACTTTCACAACGCCAATATGAATACTTTCATAACCTATTGAAAAAAAATGATTTGAAGGGTAATGTTGATCTACAAATCACCGATTACCGTTTCATCAAAGGCCAATTTGATCATATTTTCTCTGTAGAAATGCTTGAGGCCGTAGGACATAAAGGCACGCAAGAATTTTTTCAGAAATGCGCTTCCCTACTGAAAAACGGTGGGACATTACAAATACAAGTCATTACAATACCACACTCCAGATACGACGCATACAAAAATAACTGTGACTTCATACAAAAGTACATATTCCCAGGAGGCCTACTTTTATCTCTCGAGACAATCAAACACGCGGCACATGCTGCAGGTTTTACCATATATAACGAAAGCTCAATAGGTTTACATTATGCAAAAACACTTAGTCATTGGAGAAAAAACTTTATGCAGAACTATGACACAATATTGGAGCTCGGCTTTGAAGCAACTGATATCAGACGATTCCTTTACTATTTTTGCTATTGCGAAGGCGCATTTTTATCAGATGCTATAGACGACCATCAACTTTCATTCAGGAAGGATTAGAGCCTTGTGGTACGATCTCCCAATTGACTATGGCATACTTTCGGAACGGACACTTAGAGCGCTGGTATCATATCGGCTCCGAAAATATAGCCAAATGGTTGCTAGACTAAACCAGCAGCAGATACTAGATATTCAACAAACATTTTGCCAAGAATGCTCTAGCGGTCCAATAGCAATAAACACCAAAGACGCTAACCGACAGCATTATGAAGTTCCTCTTGACTTCTTTACTCATGTTCTAAGCAAAAATATGAAGTACAGTGGCTCCATATGGCAAAAACAAATGAGCCTCGAAGATTCAGATAAAACAACCCTAGATTGCTACATAGACAGAGCTCGGATGTATGATGGCCATGAAGTGTTAGAACTAGGTGCTGGATGGGGAGCATTGTCACTCCATATAGCCGAAAAATACAAAAACACTAACGTAACTACAGTGACAAACTCCCATACACAAAAAAGATATATAAACAATAAAATTAGAGATATGAAACTAACTAATATTACTGTCATTCAGTCAGATATCAATGATTTCTCTACTAATGGTCATTTTGACACAATATTTTCCATCGAAATGTTTGAACATTTGCGAAATCCAAGAGCGCTCCTCAACAAAATTAGAAGATGGCTTCAGCCAGATGGAAAGTTATTCATACAGGTGTTCTCTCACAATAAATACCCGCAGTTTTTCGATAATCCAAGATCATCATGGATGGCACGCCATTTCTTTACCGGAGGGATGATGCCATACGCAGGTTTTTTCAGCGACATATGTGATTCTTTGGAAACAGAAAGACAATGGGTTATTTCCGGCACACATTACCACAAAACACTGGAAAACTGGTTACACAAACTTGATTGTAATAACAATCAGCTGTTATCTTCTCTACAAACATCGTGGCCGAAGACACAATCCCAAATATATATAAATCGATATCGTATGTTCTTGCTTATTTGTTCAGAAATGTTTAGATTTAATAAAGGTCAAGACTGGCATACCATGCACTACCTTTTTCAAAAGTAAAATGGTGCGCAAACTGGATATTGCAATAATAGGTGCTGGTATTTCAGGCATCGCTGCTGCACATCATCTACAACACAATCATAGAGTAACTCTATTTGAACAGAAAAGCCAAATTGGAGGTCACGCAAATACAGTGCGTGTTAAAGATAAACTTGGAGAAGAATGTGATATTGACACTGGTTTTATAGTATTTAATGACAAGAATTATCCACTGTTTTCAGACTTTCTTTCTGAACTTAAGGTAAGAGTAAAATCGACTGATATGTCATTTTCTTACACTAACAACCATAAAAACATATCATATGCTGGTACACCCGAATCAGTAATTCAAATATTAAAAACTCCTAGCCGCCTAAACGATATCAAAACACTATTTAATATCTACAGATACTCTAAAGCACTCAAGAAAACCGTGGACGACTCTTCCTTGAACAATATTTCAATTCGTGAGCATTTATTAAAGATTGGTTGTCCTCCAGACACTATAGAACACTATTTTGTCCCAATAGCTTCAGCAATATGGTCATGCGACAACATGGACTCAGGTGATATACCAGCAAATGCTTATATAAACTTTTTCAACAACCATGGCTTACTAGGTCTGTTTGACAGGCCTCATTGGTATACAATCACGGGCGGTAGCAAAGAATACATCAACAACTTCAAGGGTCAATTTAAGGGTGATGTCGTCACCGATCAAGAAATTTCAAATGTACAAGAGACTGATCAAAAAGTGACCGTAAGTTGCTCAAATCATGCCACTTATGATTTTGACAAAGTAATTATGGCTACTCACGCTGATACAACTTTGCAAATCGTTACTTCACTACCTACCGCCAAATCATCTATACTCGAATCGCATAGATATACTCACAACAATGTATTTCTACACACAGATGCCAACCTTATGCCTAATGAACGTGAAGTATGGGCATGCTGGAATGCAATATCTTACTTAGGTACCGATGATCTTACTAAGACATATGTGAGTTATTTTTCTAATAGATTACAAAAACTAAATACTAAAACTCAATTCTTTATAACCCTCAATCCACCCACTCTACCAAAGGATGATTGCATTTTATATGAGACCACCTACAGTCATCCAGTATTGGTAAAATCCTCGAATGCCAACAAAGACGATTTCTATAATCTCAATAAAAATGGCAATATATTGTTTTGTGGAGCATATCTAGGATATGGTTTTCATGAAGATGGTTTCAGGTCGGGTAAATTAGTCGCGGACATCTTATTACAAACCATAAATTAATTATGAAACATCCATCTATTGCTATTGGCACTCTCACTCATACTAGAAAAGGTAAACTGACAAATTCCTTTCAGTACAAACACACTATGTTGATAGTAGATTTGGAGAAAATACTAAGAGAGCGCCAACTTCCATGGCCACTACAATATAACCGAAATGGAATAATATCAATACGCGATACAGATTATATAGATCATTCTGATCAACATATTTACGACAAACTTGCATCTAAAGTCAGTAGTACATCATCTCGTATATCAACTGAGGATACGGTACTCTTGTTGACTACCCCATCAGTTCTAGGATACTCCTTTAATCCAGCAGCGTTCTACTTCATTTGCGACAATAAGGCAAGATTAAAAGGTGCGGTAGTAGAAGTACATAACACATTTGGAGAATCTCACCTTTACTGCTTGAACAAGGAAACGTTGATTGCCAATAACAAATCACACAAAACCAACAAAGAATTCCATGTATCGCCCTTCTTGGATAGAAGTGGTCATTACGAATTCGAATTCGATCTATCAGAAACTTTTGTAGACATATCGATACGCCTCTATCAGGAAGAACAACTAATCATGTTAACCAAATTCGTTAGTAACCTTATACCTATGAATACTAGCCAACTTTTAAAGACCTATCCACGCATAGCAATCTCAGTATTGCTTACTGAATTCCGTATACTCCGTCAGGCATACAAGCTTTTCTTCAAGAAAAAAGCACCTTTTTATGAAAAACCTAACCCTTTACAAAACACAGGCGTAGCTACATCAAAAGGATATATTTCCAGATTGAAAATTCCATTCACATAGGCCTATTGGCTAATGTTTATTCACTTTCTTGCAAATAGTCATGCGGGTATATAATTACCCACAGGTTATAACGACATGAGATTAGAAGGCAAAGTTACATTAGTTACTGGAGCAGGACGCGGTCTAGGAGCTGGGATTGCCTGCGGACTAGCATATGCAGGGTCACATGTAACCATAGTTGATATTAATGAAGATGAG
>DFQC01000044.1 GCA_002377585.1 Anaerolineales bacterium UBA3499
CAGGCTATTTTGTCACTTCCAGAGGTGGATGAATTGTTTGTTTTCCCGTCATGTGGAGATGAAACCAATTCGGTTGGTGCAGCATATTGGTATTATGCTAATAAGAAATTGACTGCCAATGAGAGGGTTGATATTGATCCTGTGGGACCCATTTATTGGGGTGGTGAATTTCATGACAATGATATAGAGTCGATATTGAATACGTACAATTTTGTTGCCAAAGATGTTAGATGGGAAAAATATGATGACGTGGAAGGTAAAGTTGCTGAATTGCTTGCTGATGGACAAGTTGTTGCTCGCTTTAAGGGACGAATGGAATTTGGTGCTCGTGCACTAGGCAACCGATCCATTCTTGCAAATGCATCTAAACCAAATGTTGTGCGCTATATAAACGACATAATTAAGTCGAGAGATTTTTGGATGCCTTTTGCACCGTCAGTGCTTGCGGACTGCAGTACTGACTATTTTCGCAAACCTAAATCGGCTAAGGCATGCTATATGGTAATGTCTTTTGATACTATAAGTAACAAGCGTAAAAATATTTTTGCTGCTCTGCATCCACAGGATGGCACTGCGCGTCCACAAGAGGTTTATCCTGATGATAATCCTGATTATGAATCCCTATTACGCAAATATCAGTCCATAAGTGGGGATGGAGCGATTCTTAATACTTCATTTAACTTGCATGGCTATCCATTAGTTTACTCTCCAGATGATGCTCTCAAGGTATTTGACGAGTCTGGTTTAGAATACTTGGCTCTCGGAAATTTTATAGTAGCTAAATGAAAAAAGCTTTTAGTAATACATATGTGATGGCGGCTATCTGGGCGCTATTGCTTTATTTGCCTAATTTGTATGCTCTGTATTGGTCTACAATTACAGGTGGAAATTTCTCTGGAAGCATAGTGAACATTCATGACCACAACGTCTATTTGTCGTCTGTTAGAGATGGCATGAATGGTGAAGTGTGGATAGGCCAGTTGCTGTTTACGACCGAAACAGATTTGCCTCAACCACTGCATTTTGTACATGCATCCTTGTTCTATCGTTTAATAGGCTGGTTGTTTGGATTGACCAATCTTCCTATTAATCTCTTTTATCTTGTGGTGGGATTGCTTCTCGCATTTATTGCTTTCAATGCTTATAGCAGATTGTTTACAGAATGCTTAGAAAGTCATGGGCAGGTCAAGATTGCTACTACTTTCCTTTTTGTTTTTCCAGGATTGTTATGGATTAATCAGATATTGCAAGAATTTCCTAATGCAGAAAGTTATGTGCCAAATAATGTTCTATTCGCAGAACTATGGGGTAATCCTAGTATGAATCCTATTACTCATAATAGTTATATGCCACATTTTGTTGCGGCCAACATTATTGTCACTTTGCTGTTTTGTAGTTTTCTGCACGTCATTCGCGATAATAGAACCAGTTATTTGCTTATGTCGGTTTATGCATTAATAGTAGCTTATTTATTGCCTTCGTTAGGTATCTTGTGGCTGGCGATTGTGTCAACTGTTTTGGTGTATCTAATATTAGTGGGACGTATGTCAGTATCCGATGTTATTCCAGTGATTCTATCTTTTATTCCATCAGGTTTGATGTCGATCTGGTCTTATAGTCTTGCATTTCGTAGTGATTTTTGGGCTAAATATATCTATGCTAATGTAATTGTGAATGGAACTATAGATTTGCCGTTATTGATTCTGCATATCGGCGTTTTTACACCACTTATTGTCTGGGGATCTTTCAAGCTGTTGATATTTTATGATAACAAGCACTTAGGACATGTGATAGCTACAATTTGGTTGTTTTGGTTATTTGTTCTGGCTCTTGCATCTTTTCCTGGATCACCTCGATTCATGGATGGTATTTATTTGCCTATCAGTATTCTTGTAACTTACATAATATCCAATATGCATAATGTCCCTAATAGTGTCAGAAAATGGTTGTATACGATAACCACATTGTTAGTGATTCCAGGAACACTGATTACTTACATTTATCCTTGGTATGGTCACCTTTATCTACATTTTTCAGATAAACGTATAAATTTGCGTAGTGACGATATATGGCCGATACGACTCTCTATAACGGAGATGGATGCTTTGCACTGGATTAAAGACAATGTTGGAATGAATGATGTTGTAGTTGCTGGACCAATTTTTTCTAGCTTTGTTCCTGGATTTTCTGGTGCGAAAGTATACTTAGGACATATTGGTAGGACGATTGATTTCAGTCAAAAGCTCTCAGCAGTTCAGGGAATTAATATCGTTAACAGATTGCCATCAATAGAATCTGATGGCAGCGTTTGGTTTGTCAATACGTCTCATGAGATTGTTAGTACTCCTCAGAAAATTTACATTGATGATGGAAGTGCGCACTGTGCAGTTGCCGACTTTGATTTAGGTGATGTATCAATATTAGAATACACTAATTGTAACTCGTAGTTCACTGAACTTAGCAAATCAATGATTAACAGTTTCATAGATGTAAATACTTAAGTTGAACAGTGAACGGAGATTAAAATAAAGGAGTCAATGAAGTGAAATACATTAAATCCACAATAGAAATGTTAGTTTGGAGTGTGATGTTTGGCGCTATATATGTGCAGCCTGTTAGCGCATATCTGGATCCAGGGGGTGGCAGTCTTATCATTCAATTTTTACTAGCTAGCATAGTTGGTATATTGTTTGTGATCCGACAATTTTGGGGTCGTATCATTAGTTTTATAAAACGATTTGTTGTTAGTGATGTAGACTCCGATTATAAGCAGGATACAGATAGTAATAATGACTAGTAGTTGCAGACGAATTCATCGAAGCTCATTCCGTGATCCGAGCGGATTCCTTTTTGAGACAGATGATATATTGTATAGACAGGTAAATAATTCATATAAATCACACTATGATTATTTGATTGATTCTGGTTTGTACGAAGAATTAGTGGCTTTGAAGATGATGATACCTCATAAAGAGGTTGATACTGCTTTGGCTGTATCTGATTCTGCATATAAGGTTTTACGTCCTCAAGTAGTTAAGTTTATATCTTATCCGTATGAATGGTGCTTCAGCGAGCTAAAGCACGCAGCTTTAGCAATGTTAGATATACAAAAGATTGCTTTCAAGTATGGAATGTGCCTCAAAGATGCTTCCGCATATAATATACAGTTTGTGGATGGGCACCCTATGCTTATCGATACATTGTCTTTTGAGATTTATGAAGAGGGTAGCCCTTGGGTAGCTTACCGGCAATTTTGTCAGCACTTTCTTGTAACCTTGGCTTTGATGTGCCATGTTGATGTTAGACTTGGTCAGTTGTTGCGTGTACATTTGGATGGGATTCCTCTAGATATGGCAAGTGGTCTATTGCCCTTGAGGACTTATCTACAATTTGGCATTTTGAGTCATATACATCTACATGCTAGAAGTCAAACATTGTTTTCTGATAAACCAATTTCTACTGCTAATAAGACAGTTAACCGTGTAGCATTGCAAGGAATCATTGATAGTTTATATGTAGCTGTTAAACGTCTGAAATGGCGCCAAGGAAACACCGACTGGTTTGATTATTACTCAGATACCAAGCACAATTATTCTTCAGAGGGTGCAAACCATAAAAAAAATATTGTTCAGGACTATATAAAGGATATTTCTCCAACATTAGTGTGGGATTTGGGTGCAAATGATGGTACTTATAGTCGACTTGCAACTAGTCAAGGCATACTCACAGTGGCTTTTGATAGTGATCCTACGGCTGTTGAAATAAATTATCTTGATTCTGTAAGCAAGGGAGACATTCATATGATACCTCTCTTGCTTGATCTGACTAATCCTAGTGCTGATATTGGATGGAGCAATGAAGAGAGGCTATCGCTGTTGAGACGTGCTCCTGCTGACTTGGTTATGGCATTAGCGATTGTGCATCATTTAGTTATTTCGAACAATGTTCCTTTTGTGAGATTAGCGGAATGGTTTTCTTTGATGGGCAAAACACTAATTGTTGAATTTGTTCCGAAAAGCGATTCGCAAGTAGCTAGACTTCTTAGCTATAGGAAAGATGTTTTTGACGATTATACTAGGACTGCTTTTGAACGAGCATTCGAGAAATTGTTTGTAATAATGAAAGTGTCAAATATCAATGATTCTAATCGTTTGATTTACCTCATGCAAAATAGATCTGATCTAAAATGACCAAACAAATAACTGTTCATCCGATTCTTTTTGGCATATATCCAGTCCTATTTCTTTTTTCGAGAAATGTTTGGCAAACAAAAGCTAATGTCATTTGGGTCCCGTTGACAATAGTGTTATGTACAGTGATATTGTTGTGGTGGTGTGTGACATTTATTATCAAAGATAGTGGTAAAGCAGCATTGATTGTCTCATTTTTTCTTATTCTGTTTTTTGTCTATTCGAATGTGCATGACGTATTGTTCGTACAGCATGGTTTATTGTTTGGTAGGCATAGATATCTATTACCGCTTATCGGTCTTCTATGGTCTGTTGCCACATATTTGATTGTGCGTTGGTTGGTTAATGTGACTACAGCGAACCTTTTTCTAAATATAGTGGGAGCCACTTTGGTATTAGCCACTATCCCTAATTTAGGTGACTGGGTTGTTAACAAAACGGCTATATCAAAGGATCAAATAAAAGCTATACGTCCAGGGAATTATGAACAAGTCACATTGAATTTGCCTGAGGATCCCCCGTATATATATTACATAATACTAGATGGATATATGCGTTCGGATTTGCTTGAAGAAGTTTTGCAATATAACAATAGTAAGTTTGTAAGTTATCTGGAGAACAAAGGGTTTTATGTAGCTTCTAAGAGTCGTAGTAATTATCCATATACATTCTTATCGATACCCTCTGCATTGAATATGGAATACATAAATTATCTCGGTGATACAGTGGGCAGCGAATCGCATGATGTTCTTGCATCTTACCCATTAATTCAAGCGAATAGGGTAGGCCAGTTGTTAAAATCAGTCGGATATAGATATGTACAGGTCAGTTCTGGATGGTCTGGAGCTGATAGAAGTCTTATTGCAGACGATGTTTTTACCTGGAAAAACAAAGGTCCCGAACAGGCATTCCTATCATTGCTTGTTGAAATGACTGCTGTTTATCCTCTAGTTCAACCCATACTGGACGATTGGCAAGATGAGCGAGGATCTATCTTGTTTGCCTTTGATGAGATTACCAAAGCAGGCTTGCATGAAAGCCCGACTTTTGTTTATGCTCATATTATTTCTCCACATCCGCCTTATGTATTTGGTGCTGATGGAGAATATGTTGATGAGCCTGAAGAAGGCTGGACTACTGAAAGTGCGCAAGGTGCATATCTTAATCAACTGATTTACACAAACAACAAAGTAGTGGAATTAGTAGATAGATTGTTGGCACAACACACAACACCTCCAATTATTATTATTCAAGCTGATCATGGTTGGGCATGGGCAGTTGGTTGGGACCCAAATCCAAGTATTGCACTGGACGAACAGTTTGACATGGATCAAGTGTTTGGAATCCTGAATGCTTATTATTTACCTGATGGCAAGAATAAATTATACGATTCAATTTCTCCAGTCAACTCTTTTAGAGTTATTTTTAACACATATTTTGATGCAAAATTGCCATTGTTACAAGACAAAAATTATTTTTCTATTTATTATGAAAGCCCATATAGTTTTTCAGATGTCACTGATAGTATTGACTAAATTAAAGGCTGAGAGTAGATCCATCGATTGTGCGGTTTTCTAGTGAGTGCAGAGATTATATCAATCGGAATTGTGTTGCTGTGTCATTACAAACTATGACATCTGTAATAATTTATTTGAATAAGAATGTAAGGATTGTAGAGTGAGACAGATGCGAACTTCAAGTCATGGTAATAGTGACAGGTGGATTACTATTAGACTATTCATAATAGTCTATTTAGTATGTCTTTTCTTTATGGATTCTACGTCGCATGGTGTATTTACAGCTACAAATCGGTTTCAGTATTTGGCTTATGCTTTGGTTGATCATCAGACCATTGATATCACTGCTGTTGAGGAAGTTCATGGTGAAACTGTTGAGGCTTATGAAATCAAAGGAAGACGCGTTCAAATTATCAACCCTGGTGTAGGTATGCTAGTGTCTCCCATATATGCTATATCGTCATTGCTAAATATAGAGGAACGTATTGGTTTGCAATCAGGTGATGATGCGGTTATTCTGTATCAGGGGCTTGTATTTGCGATGGCCATTAACGCCATGATGGCTGCGATTTTTGTTTCATCATTATGGTTGATATTAAGGTGGTTGGGATTAACCAAACGACTTTCGATGGCTCTTGCAATTGGTATTGGCTGGGGGAGTATGGCAGCTTACTATTTCACTGCTGGGACAAATGTACAGACTTCTGTAGAGACATCTCTATGTACTCTTGCTTGGCTATTTGTCATTGGTCTAGATCGTGGCAAAAAATTGCCATCTCCAATATTTTGGGCGGGCTTTTTTTTGGGAATAGCCATATTAGTTAATGTGCCTGCAATTATCACCACATTTGGCAGTTTTTTATATATCTTCTACAAACATCGTACGAAAACATTGAGTTTTATATGTGGTCTTTTGCCAGGTGTCGGTGTTTTACTAATATATCAGTGGATTGCTGTGGGAAATCCATTTATGGATGTCCCGTTCTCTTATTTTCAATCTAAGGGTATGTATGGTAATCCTGACAATATAAGTTTCCTGCAAGTTGCTATAGAGTTTTTGCTAGGTTGGCACCAAGGAATGCTTTGGTACTTTCCATTATCTATTTGTTTGTTGTTCACAATCCGTGGTGTTTATGATAGAAATGGATTGGTTGTGATTAGTTGGATGCTTATTGTTTTGCACTGGATGTTTGCAACATGGTACACACATTTGTGGATACAAACGGAGGAGATGCTGTCATTTTACCCGTGGTATTCAACGCCAGGTCCTGGCGGGCCGAGATATCTTATTCCAGCTGTCCCATTTGTTGCTATTCTTATATCTCAGCTCGATTTTAGATCACTATATTTGAAGACCATGATTACTTGGCTAGGATTTGTTGGGCTTTGCTTGAATATACCGGTGCTTATGTATCCAGCTGGTGGACCCGTATTTCGAAGCTTCTTACTAATGTTGAAATACGGTATTCATATTCCTATAGTTCGCGTATTTTATGGTTTTTTATATGGTGAGTTTCCTGTTGGTGGTATGGAGATTGCTAATGTAATAACTTGGTTGATTGTAATATTAGGATCAGTTTATTGGTTGTGGGGCAATACTAAGCTAAGGGATTGGTTGTTTTTCAATCAAAATAGTTGAACAATTCTATGAATCGAAGCATTGTTTTTATGATGGATTATAGGGGAGATCAATTGCAAATTGGTGGTACCTCTAACTACTTGAAGCTTTTGGCTCCGAGGGTTCGTGACTGTGGGTTTGAAGTTCGTGTTGCTATACCACATTCTAAACGGACTGAAGATGTGCGTGAATTTATGGAGGCGAACAATATTCAGGTTGATTATATAGATATTTCACCCCAAGCTGGAACTGTTGTAAGTCGTCTTAACACTGCTTACCAATATTTTTCATCAATTATGCCCGATGTGGCTCATTTTATTTTGCCATGGTGGAATTCATGTGAGTACGGTATTTTAGGAGCTAAATTAGCAGGTGTAGGTGCTCGCATAGTTACCTATCAGTCTTTTCCGGAGACTATCGACAGCAATGTATTCCAAGGGTTTTACGGATTATTGCGTAGATATAGACATAATTACACATGTAATTCTGTACACAAAGCTATTTCTGTAAGTGAGATTAACAAACATAGGCTTGTAGACAATAACTTTTATTTGCCGGGAAAAATTAAAGTGATTAGAAACATGATTGAAGTAGATAAGTTTGAAAATGTAGAACATCGAATTGACTTTCGGAGAGAATGGTCAGTTGATGACAATATGAGTCTTATCGTTGTTGTTGGATATCTTGAGGAAATAAAAGGTCATCGATATCTTTTGCAGGCCCTACCCAATATTGTTGCGCGTCATCCAAATATTCTAGTTGCTTTAGTAGGTGATGGTGAATTGAAAAAGCAGTTTGAAGATCAAGTGCTAGAAACTTGTGTAGCTGACAAAGTTTTATTTGCTGGATGGCAGCAGGATGTTCCTAGCATACTAAATGCTGCTGACTTGTTGGTTTTGCCATCGTTATCTGAGGGATTGCCATTTGTGGTTCCAGAGGCAATGGCGGCAGGATTGCCTGTGGTTGCTACAAATGTTGGAGGAATTCCAGAAGCTGTTGTTGAAGGCAAAACCGGATTATTGGTAAAAGCAGCATCTTCCTTGGAGTTGGAACAGGCTATCATAAGCTTATTAGATAATCCATCTCAGATGATAGAGATGGGGATTGCAGGCAATAAACGTGCTAATGCAGAATTCAATGTGGAACGTATGGTGAGAGATACTTGTGATGTGTACAGTACCGTGCTATCGAACGCAAACACACATCCATCTTGAATTTTGTTAAAGGGCTGTCTTGTTCTTGATATACAATGATTTAATTGATAAACATGTATGTTACATTTATGCATGAAATACTATATAGATGAAAAAATCATAATCAGCACAAAACTTGTATGTTAAAAGACATACTCTATTTTCAACAAAACACAACTTTTGGACTTACCGAAAGATATATATATACTTTGGCGAGTGAGCTTGATCGCAGCAAATTTAGGGTGCATTTAATGTATCCAGATGTGCCTCAATTAGAGTCGTTTGCAGTGTTAAAAACATTGGGTGTGGAATTACATTCTTTGCCTCGAAAAGTTGTAGAAGACAACATATTTCGTCTGATCCCAACGATATACAAGTCTTTAAGAGCTGTCGAACCTGATTTAATACATTACAACGATCCAGTAATAGCAGGCATGCTAGCTGGTCGTATATATAGCAAAGCAGGTATTGTAATGACTCATCATACTCCTGAACTTGATCGGAACTATGCAGGGTCAGGAAAAATCCTAGAGAAACTGGCTTTTAGTGGTCCTATCAAAGTGATTTTTACGTCAAAGGAAGATTGTCATACCGGAGTAAAATTTGACGGAATGTCTCAATGGGAGACTGAAGTTGTACCATATGGTGTAGATGTTTCGATGTTTGATGGTACCTACAATAAGAAAGCTGTATATGATGAGTTTGATATTCCTTCTCATCACCGAATCATAGCCAACGTAGCCCGACTAGTTGAACAGAAAGGACACAAGTATTTGATTGATGCAGCTAAGATTGTCCTGAACAAGCATGAAAATGTTACTTTTCTGATAGTTGGAGATGGTAATCTGCGAAAAAACCTTATGTCATATGCTGAGTATGTTGGTGTATCTGAGCGATGTGTATTTGCTGGTTATAGAACAGATATTGCTACAGTTTTGAAAGCTTGTAACATGTTTGTTATGCCGTCGTTGTTCGAAGGATTGTGTATGGCGGTTATGGAGGCTTTTGCTGCAGGATTACCTGTAGTGGCTACTCCTGTAGGAGGAATTCCTTCAACGGTAATTGATGGAGAGACAGGTGTATTAGTACCAGTACGTAACATTAATAAGTTGTCTCAGGCAATGATAAGTATTCTTGACAATCCAACAAAAGCTAAACAAATGGGATTGGCGGGTAAGCATCGAATGAGTACGTACTTTACTGTAGACAAAATGGTTCGTAGAACAGAATCGGTTTATGACAACACTCTTAGGAATTAGTTAGGACAACATTATTACTAAGGTACCATCATCTCCTTTGGTCAGTGTCGTTATTGCATCTTATAATCGTGCTAATTTCGTTTTTGATGCTATTCGTAGTGCGCAGCAACAAACACTTGATGACATAGAAATTATAGTTGTAGATGATGGTTCTACTGACTCCACACAGCAAGTATTAGATAATTTCGGTGATAGTATAAATGTAATATATCAGTCAAATCAAGGTAGGTCAGCAGCAAGAAATAGGGGAGTTAACGCTGCTAGAGGTGATTACATTGCATTCTTAGATTCAGATGATATCTGGATACATGACAAATTGGACAAACAGTTAGCTTTGTTGGTGAAAGAACAAAATGTAGGTGTAGTACATACATTTTCAGATGTTGTGGACGAAAACGGTATTTTGATACGCAAAGAGTCTGACCAACGTGCAAAACTCTATCATCGTTCCATAAAAGCTGGTTATAGTTATGAAAGTCTAAGTAGAAATTGTATTATGTTTCTTTCGACTGTGATGGTTCGTCGTAATTGTTGGGGACGTGTTGGT
>DFQC01000052.1 GCA_002377585.1 Anaerolineales bacterium UBA3499
CCTGGCATAGGTTTTGGTAAAAGTGTAAATCAAAACATAAGACTTATTAACGAACTTGATTACTTTACAGATATTGGCTATCCAATATTAATTGGACCTTCTAGGAAGTCATTTATAGGATACACCCTAAATTTGCCTGTGGAAGAAAGACTCGAGGGCACGGCCGCTGCAATTTCAGTGGGTATTGTTCGAGGAGCTGACATGGTACGAGTACACGACGTAAAGCCTGTATCGCGAATAGTTCGTATGACCGACTCTATTGTACGTAACACATAAATTGTAGAGATTTTATATGTATCAACCAGGTCTATAACGTTGTACCATGGTTACATTGGTTAATTCTTCTACTCTACTAAGAACCCTACTGAGTTGATTTAGATCAGACACCTCTAAGGTAACATTCACATGAACTTCATGGCCTTTACTAAGTGTTGATACATCTCCCATGTTTACATGTTCGTCTGCTGCAACAGTAGATATATCACGCATGAGACCCTCTCGATCAAATGCTTCTATACGTATAGTCACAGGATAAACCTTGTCAGGTTTTGCTCTCCACTCAACACTAATCAAACGGTCACGCTCTCGTACCCGAAGTATATTCGGGCAATCTTTGCGATGTATAGTCACTCCACGGACACGAGTAGTGTAGCCTACGATTTCGTCACCTGGAACTGGATGACAGCATCTAGCCAGATGAGTAAGTAGTCCCCTTGTACCAGACACACTAACTTCTGGAGACTCAATCTGCAACTCGTGTTTTGCATGCTCCGGTGGTGGTAAACTTTCAGCTTCCTGCTCTGATACATCACGCAACAATTCCACAATACGGTTTATCACGGTTTGACCATGAATATCACCGTACCCAACCGCAGCGTAAAAATCTTCTGCTAATTTGTATCCAAACATTGCAGCAGTTTTTTCCATTGAATACCCGCTGATGTTTAATTTTTTTAGCTCACGCTCGACAATAGATCTCCCAGTAGTTATGTTCTCCTTGCGTGCCTGTCGTTTAAACCAGGATCTAATCTTTTCACGTGCACGGGCAGACCGCACATAACCGAGGTCGGTATTCAACCAATCACGACTAGGCCCCCCGGTTTTAGATGTCAGTACTTCTACCTGATCTCCTGACTCTAACAGATGATTCAAAGGAACCAGACTTCCATTAACCTTAGCGCCTCTGCATCGCTCACCAACCGACGTGTGGATATGGTAAGCAAAGTCTATCGGAGTCGCACCAGTTGGAAGATCTATAATGTCACCCCTTGGCGTAAACGCTAGCACCCTATCAGGAAACAAGTCGGACTTAAGAGCATCAACAAACTCATGGCCATCTGTCAATTCCTGTCGCCAGTCCATCATAGAACGCAACCAGTTTATCCGTCTGTCAAAAGATTTATCCTGTTTTCGTTTACCATCCTCTTTGTATCTCCAGTGTGAAGCTATTCCATATTCAGCCCCCTCATGCATGAGCTCGGTACGTATCTGTACCTCTAGTGGATTACCTTCATCGTTGACTACAGTAGTATGAAGTGATTGATAAAAATTATCTTTAGGCGTAGCAACATAATCATCAAACTCTCCAGGTATAGGGTTCCAAAGATGATGAACAATCCCTAAAATCTGATAACAATCTGCAATAGCCTGACGTTCCTTATTGTCTAAACTTAACTTAGCATCCTCCAAAGATTCGGCTCTCTCCTTAACAAGGACCCTGACAGCACGTACGTCATGAATTTTGTCGAATGGTATATTCTTGCGTTTCATCTTGTTCCATATTGAATAAATATGTTTAGGGCGACCGGTCACTTCAGCAGAAATACCATGTTGTTCAAGCTCCTTCTGTAATCGAGCTACTGTCGCAGCAATTCGTTTTTCACGCTCAACCCTACCCCTATTTATAGCTAAAGCAATTTCTTTATATTTCTTCGGATTAACATATCGAAAGCCTAAGTCCTCCAACTCCCACTTAATCTGCCACATTCCCAATCTGTTTGCCAATGGGGCAAAAATATCGAGTGTTTCCTGAGCTATACGTTGTCTTCTGTTCCGAGGTAAATAGTTAAGTGTACGCATATTGTGCAATCTGTCAGCAAGCTTGATTATCACAATACGTACATCATCGCTCATTGCCAAGAATGTTTTACGTATGGTCTCAGCTTGATCATCGGAAATGTGCTTAGTGTTTCTATCGTCACTTTCTGGAGTTTGTAGAGTGATACCACTGTCTTGCCGCTGTACCTGCCCAGTCAACTTTGTTACTCCATCAACCATCAGTCCTACCTCAGGGCCAAAAGTCTTTTCAACCGCCTTTAGTGATACTGTCGAATCTTCTACCACATCGTGTAATAGGGCTGCAGTCAGCACTACTGGGGGAAGACCCAATTCAAGCAAAATTGCAGCGACTGAAATACTGTGTTCTATAAATGGTTCTCCGGAAGCGCGTTTCTGACCTTTGTGCGCCCGATCAGCGAACTTGTAGGCACTCTCTACTAGAGAATACTCTGTCGAGTTCAAGTCCTCGATAAGTTTGTTAGAAAATGAGCTGAATTTCATGTTTGTCGTATATGTTTATGGTTGTTCAGGCACACTTATTGCTACCATGTATTTTAACACTCGAACTGAAATTGTGTGGAGGTTAATGTGGCAGTAGAAGGCAAAGGTTTTTTTATTTGGCGCATTTTAAATTGTGAGGGAGGTGATGCAGGCGCAATAGCCTCGAAAGCAGCGGATGCTAACTTAACCCATGTGCTGATAAAAATCGCGGACACTAGATATCCATTCGGGTATGATCGTAACAATAATGACCTTGTTCCTTCAGTAACCCAAGCTCTAAAGAATCGTGGGATTCAAGTCTGGGGCTGGCATTATGTCAAA
Organism: Anaerolineales bacterium UBA3499; assembly: GCA_002377585.1. Lineage (GTDB taxonomy): Bacteria > Chloroflexota > Anaerolineae > Anaerolineales > UBA11657 > UBA11657. The sequence goes on from DFQC01000052.1 coordinate 2,881, forward strand.
GGCAACGACCCATCCGGAGAAGCTAGAGTCGCTGTTGCACGTACTACGGAACTACAATTGGATGGTTATGTAATCGACGCAGAGCACGAATACAAATGGCGCGGTAAAGATGCGGCTGCTCGGCAGTTTATGGCTGACCTAAGGCAGGGATTGCCAAACCATCCAATTGCATTGAGTTCTTACAGATTTCCCACATACCATCGTGAGTTGCCCTGGTCAGCTTTTTTGGAAAAATGTGACTTCAACATGCCGCAAGTGTATTGGGAACAAGCTCATAATGCTGGAGCTCAACTTGAAAGGTCTGTTGGGGAGTTTGATGATGCACGACTCGTGGGTTACCAGCGACCCGTCATTCCTACTGGTTCTGCATATGGAGCGGGAGGATGGGTTGCAACAGCAAACGACCAAGAGGTTTTTTACCAAAAGGCCCTAGAACTAGGTTTGATTGCCGCTAACACATACTCGTGGGACTGGGCTACTAGTTCAGGACACCATGACCTATGGGATGCAGTTGCTAGGTTCAACTGGCCACTATCTACATCTGTGGAACCTAACGTTGTAGCTCCTGCTCCAACTATTCCAAATGTTCCTAACGACCCTCTTCATAATTATGTTGAAGCTCTAAACAATCGGGACATTGATACAATTATAAGTCTTTATCACGAAAATGCCGGGCATGTCAATGCTCAGCGCCTTCTACTCGGAATACAATCTATTAAAAATTGGTATCATAATCTACTCAATGAAGTACTGCCTCCTGGCACCTTCGCTATTGACCAAGTGAGAGGTACAGGATCGTCGTGGACCTTTAATTGGACTTTCCATAGTCCGTCTGGACAGCTAGCTGGCGGAAAGGACACTCTTGGAATGCGGCAGGGTCGTATTCAATATCATTACAGCAGTTTTGGGGGAGTACAAACATAAAGACAGTCAGCTTTATATTAACCGTTGTCTCACAGATAACCAAACAGTCTATAATCACGACCTATTTCATATAATACTGTGGCAGTTTGCCATGATATACTGAAGTCAGAGTGTAAACATATAATACAAAACAACAAACGGAGACTTTACAATTAGACAGCCCAACTCCACACAGCCCGGAAACTTGCTAATAATAGGATTAATTGTGCTCTTAGGAGCAGGTGGCATAGCCTTAATTGCCAATGCTCTCCAACAGTTCAACTCTGTTGCTGATCCAGTAACTGATACTGTGGTTCCAACTATATTAGCTGTAACGATTGAGTCGGGTTCTACAGCAACTGTTGAAGATTCGATAGATACAGAGTCCAAAGAGTTGGCTACCTCTACTAACAGCCCTGCGCCATCACTCACTTTCACTTCCACACCCGAATCAACACCGACTCCACTGTCGGATCAGGTAGCTTCACGAACCCAAACACTGGAGTTTACTGACAGTATTTTCCTACGATCCGGACCAGGAACTAACTACGATAAGCTAGGTAGTGAGCCTGCTGGATACGTAGCTCCAGTCACAGGTAGATCTGAGGATGGTAAATGGTATCAGATTGCTTATGGGGCACGTAATCGTGTGTGGGTGTCCGCCGATTGGGTATATGTAGCAAGTGGAACAGACGGTATTCCAATAGTACAGGCTCCCGCTACCCCTACCACAATGCCAACCGCTACCAACGCCGTAGTTGCAACCGCCACACAAGCATCAGTTAGTCTTAATCCTGCGTCTAGTGATTCTATTTCTGGCAAAACATTTAGTATAGATGGTTATTTTGTTGCTGGTACAAGCACACCTCGTTTCCTCGTCGGCGAATCATTTAATGTGGATATGAGAATTGTAAATTCTAGCAATTCATATGTAAGCTTTGGTGCCTGGGGTGTCCACACCAATTTATACCCGAATTTCCTTTATATTTTCAATGGAGACCGACCATCCGATCAAATAGGTGCTAACACAGAAAAAAGCTGGGACAATCATCCAGTCAGTATTACAAATCCGGGACTGCATTACTTACAAATGGGAATATGTCTTGACAATGCAGCTAACTGCCTGGCTAGTAAGGCGCCTGGGGACAAATGGTATATCCTTACAGATGCGATACCTGTTACTGTAAGCGAATCTAGATTATCTCCTGTGTCATCTGAAGGTAGCCCAATTGAAGGCTCATACTTCGCCGCGGAAAAAACTTGCACTGCGGGCACCTCGTGTACTGCAAGTTATGCTGTTAATGAGAAAATCTGGTTAAAGCTAAGAATACGTAACACATCTGCCGATGACAAAAGTTTTGGTGCTTGGGGAGTTTATGCAAACCCGTACATTAAACGTTATTTCAATGGTAACGG
>DFQC01000014.1 GCA_002377585.1 Anaerolineales bacterium UBA3499
ACTCCCACCCGAATAGTCAACACTAGGATTAATATGAGGACTCCAGAAAGAAAATAACTTTCTATACAATAATCTATAATAATCACTGGGGTATTTGTTAGCAAACTCTACAACATTAGATAAAAACCATCGTCTCTCATCAGGACCACTCAACCCAGTTGGAGGCCATTCAAAACGATCGTCTTGCCAAAGCTTATCCAAACTTATACCTTGGTCAATATATTCCATGGTCAATTGATTATTTCCAATGTAAGTATTTGCCATTCCTTTTGCCGATATAAATATAAGTTCACGCTCTACGACAAAATTCCTTAATGTCCATGGTAAAACAACTAACATAATACCCAGAGAACATATTGCGATAGATGCAAGACCCCTCCGCCAATCTAGTACAAAAATCAACCAAATAGAAATAGATATAAAAACAGCTAACATGGTAGTACGAACAAGACATCCTAAACCAAGCAATATGCCTAGAAATAGCCAAATCTTCCAATGACTATTTTGCCAAACATGGATACAATAACAAACAATTACAATCATGATAAAAGTGAATAATGTAGTATCCATTACACGACTAGAATGATAAACAGTATACGGATATAACGCTGCAAACAAAGCTGCAAACATGCCCGATTTTGTATTAAACATTTTGGTTGCAGCAAGATATACAAATGATATTGATAGCATACTTATAGATGCCTGACTAAAAGCTACAGCAAACCAATGTTCGCCAAATAATAAATATGAGCAAGCAAGGAAAAAAGCATATCCAGGTGGGTTAAATGAGTATGGGGCTCCCACATCTATAACAAATCCATGGCCTTGCGCTATATTGTGCGCAGCTTGATGATGCAACAAATCTCCTCTAAGCTCTGTTCCCAGTGCGTCAGAACTGCTATACGCTGCTACAACTACCCTAAGCGCAAACCCTAGATAGATTATTGCCAACACGGTCCAACACACTAATTTTGTATTGTGTGCTCTACTATCTCGTAGCATCAGTCACCTTACCAAATTTCTTGTACTGAAACAATACATCACTTTTTAAGAACGCTCGACCCATATCTATATCGAACCAGTAACATAATACTGACCCAAAAAGGTAATGCCTTAGCATTACCCATCGAATACAGGTCACTAGAAGCCATTGCCGCTATCATACAAGTTAATACAACAGATAGAAGTGAAACACGCAAATGATCGTGCGGATTGATGAACGTAATACGCATCTCCCTCATTAACAAAACACCAATCGGAACATAAAACAGAAGGGCCCCAACTAGTCCTACCTGAAGAGCTAGACCAAGATAGGAATTATGAAAATATGCACCGGTTCTAATATATTGATTTTCCCGGACATTATGGTAAGCAAATAGATGATGCTCAGTACCAAAACCAAAACCTTGCAATGGCCGCTCAAGCAAATATTGCACTCCTGCTTTCCATTTTTCAGTACGATTAGATAGACTTGTAATGTTTTGAACGCGTGGATTTTCTTGTTGGTACACTACTGCTGCATCAACATCTCTAATATTTTCAAGAATATTTTTCTCTTCACCAACTACTACTCTATCTATTCTATCTATATTAATTTCTTCCGATGAATCAACTTTTGTGTCTGCAAATGAGCTATCAGTATTACTATCAATCAAAGTACTATCCAAGCTAATATCAGATGATACATCTGTCAGGTTAGTCACTGTCTGTTCAGAGATATTATTACGTGCAGAGACGCCTGCCAATACCCTATTCCAACTAAACTCAGTACCTTGCGGAAACAGACGAGGACCAATCTCTATCCACACAAAAGATGACACTAATAATATGATGACAGACATCAAAAATAGCAATCTGCGCTTAGGACAAATAGAGAACAGAAAATAAAGAGAGCCAATTGATGCACTCAATAGTTCGGTGCGTGTTTGCGACATAATCAGAATCAACACTATTGAAGCAACCAAAAACCAATATCGCCTACTTGGTCCTTGTAAAGCAAAATAAAGCGCAAGTGGCAAAAACGATGCAGCATAACCAGAGACAGTACCGGGATTCGTCATCCAACCCTCAAATCTACCATAATAAGGAAATGAGCCTACCGGATCGACAACCGCCGCAAAAATATGCAATGCAAACAATACTGCAGCTGTATTGACAATAACTCTCACTACCTTTTTTTGCCCCACTACGTCAGCAATAACCCAAATACCCCAAAATATTGCTCCATACATTAGTACTACGGAAGTAAGTCTAAGCACAGATATACTTGGGGCAATTGAATACCAACACGATATAAGCGCAAAAACTAGAAAAACACCAATGTGGCCATCAGCACGATTGATAGAGCGATGAATGCCACGTTTCGAAAAAGTTAATCTAATAGCAATCATCACTAGAATTGCTAAGGGTAGCCACCTCAAATAAGAGAGTACTTCACGTAATGAAATAGAGTATTTAGTACTATTGACACCAAAATACCACACTATTTCACTGACCATGTCAAAACGTAAATCATTGAAATAAAAAACGGGCAGCCTACTATAATGTGGCAACGACAATGTCAATACACTTGCTGCCAAAACCAAACTGATACTGCGTGGCGAACTCAATATATCTCGCATATTTCCTTGCATCGGCTTTATTAGACCAATTAATTCCAACTACAGAAAATCAATAACCAGAATTCTTGCTCAACAAATTTATATCTTTGGATGTATTATGAGCACGAACTAATATCATGACACTAATCCAAAACACAAAACTCTTAGCGTTACCCATGGAATACAAGTCACTAGAAAACATTCCTGCTACCACACATGTTATAACGACTGATAGAAGAGCATTAGACAATGGATTGTCGCGCCTTTTTCTAGCTGTGACCACCTCATGAAACAAGAATGTAGCTAGTGGTACATAGAACAAAGCAGCACCTATAATGCCTACCTGTAAGACCAATCCTAGGTAAGAATTATGCATATAAGCACCGCTCATTTGATAATCTTGGGGGCTCACATTATGATAGGCAAACAATTGATCCTCTACACCAAACCCAAATCCTTGCAACGGTCGTTCCAGAAAATACTCGAAGCCC
>DFQC01000016.1:0-13622 GCA_002377585.1 Anaerolineales bacterium UBA3499
TAGATTGGAGCAGCGTGATATTCCTAATATTGGTGCTAATGAAGCGCTTCTTAGAGTGGTAAGTACTGGAATATGCGGTACAGACATCCGGATATTTAAGGGTGAGCATGCCAAATACCCTCCAGGAACGAATCGGGTACCTGGTCATGAACTTGTTGGAGACATAGTATCTGTAGGAGAAGACGTTAAAGGAGTTTGTGTTGGGCAACGTGTTTTTCTGGCTCCTAACATGGGTTGTGGTCAGTGTAATCAGTGTGTTTCTGGCAACAACAATTTGTGTGCTGATTATGATGCTCCAGGTATTACTTATGACGGATCGTTTGCTGAATACATGCGTATTCCTCCTCAGGCAATTTTGCAGGGTAATCTTATTGAAATCGAAAAAGATTTGGACCCTGCTGTTGCTGCTTTGATTGAGCCATTTGCCTGTGTATTGCGGGGTCAGGATGTGCTAGATATACAGCCGGGCGAAAATGTACTTATTGTTGGAGCCGGACCAATTGGGGTAATGCATGTGATGATGGCTCGTTTGCGAGGCGCTGCGCATATTATAGTCAGCGAACTGAATCCTGATCGATTAGCACAGGTCAAAGGTTTTGGAGCTGATACGATTGTGAACAGTGCCGAAGATGACTTGCACTCTCTAGTATTTGATAAAACTAAAGGTGTAGGCGCAGATGTTGTCATAGTGGCAGCGCCTTCGCATGAAGCACAAAAGATGGCCTTAGAAGTAGCAGCCATAGGAGGCCGCATCAACTTTTTTGGTGGGTTGCCTAAGAAAAGACCCACTGTGAATTTGGACTCTAATTTAATACACTATCGAGAACTTCAGGTCACAGGTACAGCAGCCTGTAGTACAAATGACTGTCATAGAGCTGCTCTAATAGCAGGTTCTGGACGTATTGATTTATCTGAGCTCGTGGGTGACCGGTTTGCATTGCGTGATGCTAATGAAGCTTTCAAAATGGCTGAGAAAGGGAAATGTATTAAGGTTGTCCTTGAACCCTAATTGCAGCTGTTCTATTTCCCGTAAATAGCACAGTCGATCAGGAAGGACCTATCATTTTAGTATTTTCCGAGTGAAACTTAAGGCTTTACGGGCTTCTTCGTCTATATCTAGACCTTTAGCCAGATTTCTAAACACCTTGATGTCACGACCAATCTCGCCTCCTGGCATTAGGAACGGTTCCATCACAACATATCCTTGATATTTGATCTTGCGTAAAGCATCTGCCACATCTACCCATGGTATGTGCCCATATCCGGGTGGCATTCGATTGTTTTCACCTATATGGAAATGGCCTAACCAATCGTTTGCTCTGATAATAGTTTCTTTGAAGAAATCCTCCTCGATATTAATGTGGAATGTGTCCAGCATTATTTTTGCATGTGTACTATCTACTGCCTTCACGTAGTCAATTGCTTCTTGGCAGGTATTCATGATGAATTGTTCAAAACGGTTAACTACTTCCATGTTAAATGTCACATTATTGTTCTCAGCAGCCTTGATTGCCTCTTTCATGCTCATTACACTCCTATCAACAAATGGGCGTTTATCAGCCACGTCGGATGGTAAGGTAGATGGCCATGATCCATATAGAATTCCTCCCACAGGACCACCACCTAATTTGCCAACAGCATCTGCTATTTGTTGAAGGAACTCTACTCCTGCATTTCGTACAGCACTGTCTTCTGATGAAATGTCATACTGAGACTGGAGTCCTACTACGTATGAAAGTTCGATCCCTTTATCATTTGCATGGGACCTCAAGGATTTGAGTTCATCCCTAGTCATGTTTGCAACAGTACCCGCATTAACCTCTAAGACGTCAAACCCCAAATCGCTAGCTTTGTCGATGAATGGGTGAAAATCTACGTTCCAGTTGTGGACCCAATAAGCATAAAAGATGCCGATTTTCATAATTACCTCCTACTATTCTGATTGAGTGTAACGATGCATGTGTCATAGATTAAAAATCGTCTATGTAGTATGCATCGTGGCATCAATAATTACAAGACATGGTTCTTTGTGCATTGTTAATACTAAAGCATTGTATTGCGGAACCAATTATAATAATGTCAATATTTTTTAGGGCAACAATAAAAATGGTATTATGTAGATTCGTCGCAAACCTAGATTAGGAAACTTCAATAGGATATAATCTTTAATTGTGGGTTTGTCGATACGGATTTAGGCTGTATTTGTACAATGGCAATGGTATATCAAAAAGGTATCAATCATAAGTTTAGATCACAAATTGTGATGGAGGTGGAGTAAATGGACTGGGGAATGGCTAACAGAATAAACCGAATCATAAGACCTGACACCGGAAGGACTTTGATGTTTGCAGTTGACCATGGTTATTTTATGGGACCTACTACAGGCCTAGAAAAATTAGATGAAACCGTAACACCTCTGCTACCTTATGCAGATTCTTTGATGTTAACTAGGGGTGCCTTACGTTATTATGTAACTCCAAAAATAGATACTCCGATTATCTTGAGGGTGTCGGGTGGGACTAGTATATTGAACAAGGACATGCTTCATGAAGGTATTGTCGCTGGAATTGAGGATGCCATTCGACTTAATGTTGCTGCTGTTGCTTTTTCTATCATGGTTGGGGCAGATTATGAGCGTGATACTTTGCTTGGTTTCACTGAGGTTGTTGATATGGCTGAGCGTTACGGTATACCCACTTTGGCGGTAACTGCTGTAGGTAAGGAACTTGTTCGAGATGCAAAATATCTTAGTCTTGCATCCCGTATTGCTGCGGAGTTAGGCGCCCGTATAGTAAAGACATACTTTTGTGATGGGTTTGAGAAGGTTATTCAGTCCTGTCCTGTTCCCGTAGTGATTGCAGGCGGGAAAAAGATTCCCGAGAGAGAAGCTCTCGACATGGCTTACAGAGCAGTACAAATAGGCGCGTCTGGGGTAGATATGGGAAGGAACATTTTCCAGGCAGAGTCTCCCATATCTATGGTGCAGGCAGTGCGTTCGATAGTACAGGATGACTATAGTGTTGACAAGGCGTTTCAGCTCTACAATGATCTAAAAAATGAGTGATACTATGCGTGTGGCTATGTATTACCACAACGAAGAAGTTCGTTTAGAAAACATGACGAAGCCCAAGATTGGTGTTGGCGATCTCATGGTGAAAGTTGCTGCTAGTGGGATTTGCGGTTCTGATTTGATGGAATGGTATAGGATCAAAAAAGCGCCCTGTGTATTAGGACATGAAGTATCAGGTGAGGTGACTGAAGTGGGTGAGGGCGTAACTAGATTTGATGTAGGAGATAGAGTTGTTTTTACGCATCATGTTCCTTGTAACGATTGTAGTTATTGCATGCGGGGCGAGCACACCCTTTGTGAGACGATTCATTCAACCTTTTTTGATCCAGGTGGTTTCGCGGAATATATTCGAGTACCAAAAATCAATTTAGACAAAGGTGGGGTTATTCCGTTGCCTAGTGATGTTTCGTTTGATGTTGCCACTTTTGTTGAGCCTCTTGGTTGTGTAATAAGAGGTCAAAGGAAGATTGGTATGTACCCTGGCGATAGTGTATTGGTATTGGGCAGCGGTATGGCAGGTTTGCTGAACATCAGGCTTGCATCCTCGATGGGTGCCGGGTGTATTGTAGCTACAGATATTCACCCTATACGTATACAGGCTGCACTGGATTCTGGAGCTTATGAAGCTTATAATGGTTTGCAAGAAGAAGTAATAGAACGCGCTATTTCAGCAAATAATAACAAGAAGTTTGATCATGTTATAGTATGTGCTCCAGGTGAGAAGATATTTGAACAGGCTCTATCATCGGTAACACTAGGTGGGAGCATAATGTTATATGCGTTTAGTGCTCCCGAGGTCAAATTTACGTTTAGCTTGCATGATGTATTCAGCCAGGGAATTACAATTCGTTCTACTTATGGAGCAAGTCCGATGGATCTAATGCAGGCACTTGAACTCCTCCATTACAAAAAAGTTGTGGTCAGTGACCTGATAACTCATAAACTTGCATTGGAAGATGTAAGTTGGGGCTTTAGGTTAGCATCTGATGGCTCTGAATCTCTTAAAGTGATTATAGAGCCAAACAAGTAATTATATATCATAGTATCAGTAAACACACCTAAAGTATTGCGTATAGGGGTTTTCATAAGAGTGTATGGTGATCAGTATATCTAATAACTGACATCAAACTGATTTCTATTTGATTTGTAAATTTGCTAAGACCAATATGACTGGATTTTTGATTGAAACAGTTATTATTTCATTGTCAGGTGTGATGGCTCCTGGCGTCTTGTCTGCTGTGACTATTAATCATGGAATGCGCAACAGTCGGGCTGGTGTCTCTATAGCCATCGGTCACGGTATGGTAGAAGTTCCGCTATTAATACTTATATACTATGGCGTGGGTGCGTTGATGCAGATATCTGGATTTCAGGTGTCAATAGGTGTTTTGGGTGGCGTTTTGATGGGTTGGATGGGTGTGACTATAATTCGCAGCAGTGGAACTGTTATGGCTCAATCAAATTTGGGGGATTCATCTGTTTGGGCTGGTGTGATGCTGTCTGCTGGAAATCCTTATTTTTTGATTTGGTGGGCTACTGTTGGATCATCTCTAGTAATTAGATCAGTGGAATATGGTCTTGTAGGAGCTTTGCTGTTTGGGATATGTCATTGGATGTGTGATTTGGTATGGCTGGGGTTGTTGGCCTTTATTGCACATAGAGCTAGTACAAGTTTTGGAGGTGCTTTTGTGCGTATCATATCGTTGGTAAGCGGCAGTTTCTTATTGATAATAGGGTTCAGATTTTTATATCAAGCGCTAAGGACAATGAGTATGAGTTCGCTATGAATGATTGCAGTCATCATAGTTTGTTTATGGCATTGTGCATGCGATTTAAAGCTGTTTCAAGTACCGATTTGGGGCATGCCAGGTTGAGGCGTATAAAACCATCACCACCTGGTCCAAACATAGCTCCATCACTAAAAGCAACTCTAGCATTTTTCAAGAAGAACGCTTGTGGGTTTGCATCGGGAATGTTGATTTGACTACAATCCAACCACATTAGATATGTAGCTTCTGGGCGGGTAGAACGTATATTTGGCATATGTTTATCTATATACTGTAGTACAAAATCGCGATTTTCTTGCAGATACTCTAATAATTGCTGAAGCCAGATATTGCCATGTTGGAATGCTGATAAAGCAGCAGTATATCCCATGACGTTGACACCTGGAATAATTCCAGCAGATGCCTCACGTACTTGAAGCATTAGATCTGGATTCTGGATAATTGCGTATCCACAACTTAATCCAGCCAGATTAAACGTTTTGCTAGGGGCCATTAGTGTAATACATCTAGCGGCTATTTCATCAGAGATTGAGGCTGTCGGACAATGTATTTTATTATCTAGTATTAGTTCACAGTGAATCTCATCAGAGCAGATGACAAGATCATTGCTTTCAGCTATTGTTGCTAGCTTGGTTAACTGGTCTTTGTTATACATTTTTCCTACTGGATTATGAGGGTTACTTAGAAGGAACAGTTTAGTATTTGTGTCGATGCTTTCATCTAATTTAGCGTAATCTATTTCATATTCTATATATTCGGTAGTGTCATCACGTATTAATGGTGCATGATTGACCGATTTGTTTTGATTTCTGATTGCATCCATGAAAGGAAAGTAAATAGGTGGTTGTACCAATACTTCGTCACCTGGATTGCCAAATGCACGACAGCAAGCATTCAGCGCACTTCCAAGACCTGGGAAAAATATTATTTGCTCAGGATATATTTTCCAGTTATACAATTTCTGGGTACGTACACAAATCGTGTCAAGGAGCTCAGGAAGTGTGTGTGCTGAATATCCAAATACACCATGCTCTACTCGTTTTAGAAGATCGTCTTGCACTTCCTTTGCGACGGTAAAATCCATATCTGCTACCCAGAGGGGTATTACGTCTTTATCGTAGGTCTCCCATTTTCCGCTTCCAGTGCCACGTCTTTCAATTATTTCATCAAAGTTGTACTTCATATTTTGGGTCCTTTTTATGTTTTTGGATCAGTGATTAGAATGTAATGATGACCCATGTTTGGTAGTGCATGGCATCCTGATAGTGTATAACCTATATCAAAGGCGGACGTCAGAGCTGATTCAAGAAACTGACGCCAGAGAGACAAATTTGCTTGTTCAGATTTTGCTCTGTTGTCTATTTTGTTAGGAAGAGGCACGGCCAATGCGCCATATTTTTCATTAGTTGGTATATATACATTGCAATCCTTGTCAGTCTTAGGTTCTGATAATATATATAGGTGTTCATGCGACAGAGTATCTTGGTTCTGCCGAGCTATTGCGCGCAAAACTCTCGGGCTTGTCAGGTTCCAATCTACCTGTAAGCGGTCTGTGGTTAGCCCAATATTAAGGTCATCATCTAGATCACCATATGCGTTCTTGATATATGTTTGTGATATCACACCTAAACTTTCTAAATTAAATATAGCATTTACACGCTGTAGAGGGTCGAAAGTCCACGTAATCTTCTCAGTCATACCCTGCGCTAGCACAGCATCTCTTTGGGCCAATTTTAGTTGTAATCCAATTCCCTTCCTTCGAAAATTTGGCAGTACGGCCAACTGATGACTACAGTGTTTAGCAACTGTTTGACCATAAGAATCTCTTTCGTGGGCTGGGAAACCAAATACAAATCCGACCATGCCATCCAATTCATCTGGTCCATCAGGCAAATATGCAGCCAACAAAATACCCCCATTTTTGGTCAATGTGATGAGTAATGGATTTGGAGCTACGGCTTCACCAGTACCACCCCATACCGACTTACCCAACCACTGAACTTGTTCGCAGGATGTGTGGTCTAATACTGGCCGAATATCAGCAATAAATTTTGACATATTAGTGGCAAATGTTGTTTTGGATAATGTGTTACCACGGAATTGTTTCACCAGTATAGTCGTAAAAGTGGCCGGTATCTTGCAATTTTAGAGAGTTAATAACCTGGAGCATTCCTTTGACAGATTCGTTTGTGTCAATATCGGCATCTGGTCCTCCCATATCTGTTCGAACCCAACCAGGATTAATTGATACAACTGCTATTTTATGGCGTAGAAGGTCATGAGCCATGTGAATAGTGCTCATATTTAACGCGGCCTTACTAGCACTATAGATACTCATACGGGGATTGCGTGGATTGGTTGCTCTGTTCAGTGAACCTAGTCCCGAAGAAATATTCACTATTTTGGGATGTTTTCCTTTCTTCAATAATTCGGCAAATTGCTGTATCACTAGTATAGGTGCAATGGTGTTGACTTCAAGGACCGATTTTATTTTGGAGAGCTCGAATGTTCCAAATTTTTGTTCGCCTTGTGATATTGCAGCGTTGTTGATGAGTAAATCAAGGTGGTTTACTTTGGAACTAACAAGCTTATACGATTCAGCTAGAGATTGATCATTAGTTACATCGAGCTTGATTATTGAGATGTGCTGAGTAAATTCTTCTTGTAGTTTTAGTAGTTGACCAGTTCTACTAGAATCTCTATATGCTGCAAATACATGAACATCTTGAATTATTAATTGTCGCACAAACTCCAGTCCTATTCCTCTGTTTGCACCAGTTATTAATGCGTTCATACATTAACCTCTAAGTTATCATTATATTGAAAATTATTGATGATAGTATCATATTAGAATAGCAGATTATATATATAGCAATCGAAAATGTAAGATAATGTATCATAGAAATGTTAACTGTGGATTTGGTGGCCGCACTATAATGATGTCGTATTGAGACAAGGCCTATTACTATGAGAATTGATTGTATCGAAATGCATCACCTAGAGCTGCCCTATGTTAATCCATTTGAGACCAGTTTCGGTCGCGAGACAAAAAGAGAATTTATCGTGCTATCAGTTACTTCTGATGGTGTCACTGGATGGGGAGAATGTGTCGCTGGATCTGGGCCATGGTATTCGTATGAGACTGTAGGCACTGCTTGGAATATTATGGAAAAACATTTGATACCTTTGACGCTCTTTGAAAAGATCGATAAAGTGGAAGATATAGTCAAACGCTTTGATCGTGTTCGGGGTCACCCTATGGCTCGTGCTTGTGTAGAGAATGCTCTATGGGACTTGGTAGGGCGGTCACAAGGATTGTCTTTGGCAGAAATGTTGTCCGCAAAGAGAGACTCAGTATCAGTGGGAGTTAGCGTTGGTATAGAGAAAAATATAGGACTATTGCTTGCAAGAATTGAGCAGCATATAGACGAGGGGTATACTCGTGTCAAATTAAAGATTAAACCAGGTTGGGATGTGGATGTCGTTAAAAACGTGAGAGAGAAATGGCCGGACCTCGCGCTACAAGTGGATGCTAACTCGGCTTATTCTTTAGCTGATATAGATATTTTTCTTAACTTGGATCAATTTGATTTACTACTGATTGAACAGCCACTGCATCATGATGATATTGTTAATCATGCAGAATTACAGAAGCAATTAATTACCCCAGTTTGTCTTGATGAAAGTATACATTCTGTCGAACATGCTAGGTGGGCACTAAGCATTGATGCATGTCGGATTATAAATATCAAGGTGGGACGCGTTGGAGGCATAACAGCTGCATCTCAGATTCATGATTTGTGTGCTGATAGTGGCATACCAGTATGGTGCGGTGGAATGCTAGAATCAAACATTGGTCGTGCTGTTAACGTAGCTCTGGCTGCACTGCCGAACTTTAAACTACCTGGTGATATATCAGCATCAGACCGGTATTATCATCAAGACATAGCCTTACCTAATTTTGTACTTAACAGAGATTCCACATTGGATGTTCCAAGTGATATTGGTGTGGGCGTTGTAGTGGACCAGGACAGACTAGATCATGCTCGTATTTCATCAAAGTTTTTTTCTTAGAAAACTGAGCATGCTTGACCATATTATCTAATTGGACGGCAATCGGCATCTAGCAATTCAAAACTTTACTTGATGGCTGAAATAGTGACTAAAACATATGTGTAAAAATAGTTATGTTGTAAACAGAGTGGCAGTGGTGGGTTCTGGAACTATGGGTGCTGGCATTGCTGCTCTTCTAGCAGGCGCAGGATTCCCTGTGCTTTTACTTGACGTCATCCCTAGTAGGCTTACTGATAAAGAACGAGCACTTGGCCTAGATCTTCAAGATTCGGTTGTGCGCAATCGACTTGTAAGAGACAACCTCCTAAAGAGTCATAATGTCTTTTATTCTAAACAAGATGTTGACCTAATTACTATTGGTAATCTGGAAGATGATTTCGAAAAACTGGCGTCCGTGGACTGGGTAGTCGAAGCAATAGTCGAGAATATTGGGGTAAAAAGACAGTTTTTTGATGCTCTTGATAAAATTAGACCTGTTAAGCAAATTGTCTCTACTAACACTTCTGGACTGTCAATTCACGAACTTGCTCGTGATAGATCTAATGAATTCAAAAGTAACTTTCTAGGCGTTCATTTTTTCAATCCTCCCCGACATATGAAATTATTGGAGATCATCCCTACTCTTGAGACCAATGTAGAATTAGTTGACTTTTTTAGCGGCTATGTTAGTAAACGTATTGGAAAAAATGTAGTGTTGTGCAAAGATACACCTAATTTTATTGCCAATCGCATAGGATTAGCTAACAATTTTCGGCGCATTAGTTACGCCATTGATAATGGGTATACTGTTGAAGAGGTCGATGCAATAGGTGGAGCTTTAATGGGGTATCCTAATACGGCTGTATTTCGTTTGATGGATTTGGTTGGTATAGATGTAACCCACATGATTGGTTCCAATATGCACAATATTTTACCAATGGATGCTGCAGGGATAAAGAAGGATAGTTCTCTTGAAAAAGTTTTGAGTGGATTGATTGAGAACGATTGGATTGGCAAAAAAGTTAATATCGGTTTTTACAAGCAAGTATTGAGTGATGGTCATATCAAGCAATTCTGGCCGCTGGATTTTGAAAAAATGACTCACAATAGTCCATCGGCAGTGCATTTTGAATCGCTGGACAAAATTAGAGAAATCCGCGATTTAGGTCAAAGGTTGCGTGACTGGCTAACTTTCAATGATCGTGCTAGTGATTATGTGTGGCATACTTTAGCCTTCCTATTTAGCTATGTGAGCACTACAGTATCAGAAATATCTAATGACCTGATTTCTATTGATAATGCAATGCGATGGGGATATATGATGGACGCTGGCCCATTTGAGGTTTGGGATATGCTAGGTACTGTAGATACTGTCAATCGTATGAAAAATGATGGTTACACTGTTGCACCTTGGATTACAGAAATGATTGCGTCCGGTAAAACTTCATTTTATCGTGAAGATCAATATAACAAACAGCAGTATGATTGGCATTCTGGTGAATATGTGTCATTGCTCTCAAATGATACATCGGGTAATTTTAGTATTATTAGTGAGCAACCTAGGAAATTAGAATCAAATGATGATGCCACTTTGTTGGACATAGGAGATGGTGTCCTTCAATTAGAATTTCATAGTAAGGCAAATACCATTGGGATAGATACACTGGAAATGATACAGTCTTCTTTGAGTTACATAACGAATAGTGACAAAGTTCTGGGATTGATAATAGGCAATCAGGGCAAAATGTTTAGTGCTGGAGCCAATGTAGATATATTGGTTCAAATGGCTGATAGTGATAAAACAAATGTTTCAGTAAACCAGTTTATATGTCAATTTCAAAACACTATGCAACAAATCAGATATAGTACAAAACCTGTAGTTGCAGCTCCTTTTGGTCTTACTCTTGGTGGTGCAGCTGAATTAGTTCTTGCTTCTAGTCGTGTTGTGGCATATGTTGAACTTAGTATGGGCTTAGTAGAAGTAGGGATTGGTCTTGTTCCTGCTGGCGGTGGATGCAAGGAGATCTTACGTCGATTAGTGAACCCTCTTATGCGCATACCTAGTGCGGATTCGATACCTTTTGTGAGAAACGTGTTTGCGATGATACTGACATCACAAGTTAGTAAGAGTGCGTTTGATGCTAAAGAGGTTGGATTGATGAATTTGAGCGATCGTATTGTTTTAGATAAGGAAAGATTGCTTAGTGAAGCAAAATCAGAGGTTGTACACATGTCACATAGCAATTATTATCCGCCAAGACCTGAAAAGATTTATGTGGGTGGCCAAAATATGTTGGCATTGCTTAGGTCCGATTTATTTCAAATGTATGAGGCAAATAATATAACTGACCATGACTTATCGGTAGGGAAAAAACTAGGATGGATTTTGTCTGGCGGTGACATCACGGCACCACAGTTTGTTGACGAACAGTATATTTTGGATCTCGAGAGAACTGTTTTTTTAGAGTTAATTTGTCTAGAAAATACTTTAGATAGGATTGCTTACACTCTAAAGACGGGTAAAAGGTTACGAAACTGATGGTTAAGGCCAATAGCCATGTGCTCTATATAGTACTTTTAAGGATGGAGCAAAAGTAATGCGACAAGCTGTTATTGTATCTGGTGCTCGGACAGCTGTAGGTAAAGCTATAAAGGGTTCGCTAAGGAATTATAGGTCGGATGAAATGGGTGCCACAGTGGTAAGGGAGCTTTTTCGACAAACAGAAGGTAAAGTGGTTCCAACAGATGTTGATGATGTGATTATCGGTTGTGCTATGCCAGAAGCTTGCCAGGGCATGAATATAGCACGAATAATTTCACTAAGAGCTGGTTTGCCAGTTGAAGTTCCAGCACAAACAATCAATCGATTTTGTGCAAGTGGTTTGCAGACAATTGCTACTGCATCAGAAATGATTGTTGCTGGTAGTGCGGATATTGTGGTTGCTGGTGGTGTTGAGACAATGAGTATGGTTCCTATGACTGGTTATCGCTATAGCCCAAATCCTCATATGTCTGTAAATTATCCAGAGTTTTACATGAGTATGGGCTTAACTGCAGAAAGAGTTGCTAAAATCTATGGAATCTCTCGGGAAGACCAAGATGAATTTGCTTTGCGCAGCCATTGGCTCGCGGCAGATGCTTTTCGAGAAGGGAAATTTAGTGAAGAGATTGTACCCTTGACCGTGAAGGAGTCAATACCTGGTACAGATGGTGATCAGATAGTTGAGGAATTTATGTTTATGGAAGATGAACATTTAAGACCAGATTCTACTATTGATCAATTGTCTATGTTGAAGCCGGTATTCAAGGAGGGTGGGACTGTAACTGCAGGTAATGCTTCTCCTTTGTCCGATGGTGCTGCAGCTGTTATAGTGATGGAACGTAAATTGGCTGAGAAAAAAGGACTTGTACCTATTGTTCGTTTTCTTGGTTTTGCAGTCGCTGGTGTTGCTCCAGAGATTATGGGCATTGGTCCGGTGAAAGCCGTACCCAAGGTTCTGGAGCGCCTTAGTATGTCCGTTGATGACATAGATATTATTGAGTTGAATGAGGCTTTTGCGGCTCAGGCGATAGCTGTTATTAGGGAGCTTGAGTTGCCATTAGAAAAGGTGAATGTCAATGGGGGAGCAATTGCATTAGGACACCCACTAGGTTGTACGGGTGCAAAGCTGACAGTACAGCTTTTGTATGAGTTGCGAAGGCGTCAAGACAAATACGGACTGGTAACCATGTGTGTTGGAGGTGGACAGGGGGCTGCTAGTGTATTTGAGAGACTAAATTAAGTTCAATATAATATTTGACATGAAGAGACCTAAAGCATCCAATTATGATGGATGTTTTTTTTTGTATTCGGCATAGAACCTGCAACTAAGCCAGAATCATAGGAGTTTGCACTATCGTTTTATAAATTGTTCTGAAACTAATGTTATCTTTATGCTAAATACAGATATAGTATATCTCGACGGGTCTCGTGGCGAAAATAGAGAGCGGATACCTGATTGTTTTCAGTCTATGTCACCTCCCAAAAAGGTGGGTAGGAATCGAGAAAAAGACCAGTTGTTGCTGCAAATTCATTTTCAGAATGGAGATGTAGGAAAGGAAGAATACTCCAGGTGCATCAAACTTGCTTCTCAATACTATTATGGCACTTCGGGTTCCATCACTGCAGCTTCTCGTGCATCTATAAATGCTGTCAATAAACGATTGCTTGAGAAAAATAGGACGGGTGGATTCTCACCGCCAGTGCAGGCTGGCATAACATGTGCAATATTACGTGGGGATGACCTTTATGTGACACAGGCTGGTCCTGGGGGTGTTGTCGTTTTTAGAGAAAGCAATTTTGAACAGTTTCCTGACAATAATGTTTCCGCAAGAGCAGTAGGTATGTCGGATCAGACTATTGCTCATTACTTTCATACAGTAATTTCAAAAGGTGATTTGCTATGGATGAATGGTGACAGCTCCAGTGATTGGGATTTCACTTCTTTTCTGCGGAAAAAAGGAGACCTAAATCATTATCTTTTTAACTTAAGGATTTTGACAAGCAACGATATCCCAAGTATGGTATGTCGTTTTTGCGATTCAGGAGAACAAGGTCAGCTGAATGCTGTTCTAAGTGCAATCGAGCACGTTGATTCAGTTAGTAGTAAGGATGTAGTTGATTATTATGATTCGGGTATGGATACTAGGACAGATATTACCAAACCATCAAG
>DFQC01000016.1:13944-14118 GCA_002377585.1 Anaerolineales bacterium UBA3499
TGACATTTTGTCCTCGATAGACGATGATGCTGGGGATACTATTGCCCATAATAACGGATCATCAACTAGCAAGTCTGATGACTTGTTAGAGTCATACGCAGTCAGTGATGCGGAGACAGATGTGGTAAATGGTATTGAATCAGAAAATATGCTTGATGAATCTAATGCATCAAG
>DFQC01000016.1:14443-43539 GCA_002377585.1 Anaerolineales bacterium UBA3499
TGACATTTTGTCCTCGATAGACGAACATGAAACAGGTGGTCAAAATTACCACGACAAATTTTTGTCGGAGTCATTTGAACAGCCCCAATCAGCAATAGAGTACTCGGATCATTTGTCAAATACTGAAGGTGATACGCATACTATAGATTCTGAATTAGACGTTGAAAATCCCGACATTAATCGTGACATACAACAGGAAAACAATATATCAGATAATGTATACGTGCAGTCAGGGGATAATGGAAACTATTCGGCAGAACTAGTGACTACATCTGATACTGAACTTTTAGATTATTCAGAAGATTCGAACGGATCAGTGTTCGTAGATTATGATGAAGATGCGAATCAGAGACAGAGCCACCAAACCAACAATGATTTTGTTGACACATTAGATGTTGGCAGCCAATCTGATTGGGAGTCCCCAAGAAAACGTCACATAGATTTTTCTCTATCTGTTTTACAAACACGTCTAGAAGCAAACTTGAAGTATATTATTCGATCGTGGAGTGTCAAGACACATAAAATGGTGTCTAGGATATTGCCAGATTATGACCATGATGTGCAAGTTCCCGGTTCTGCTCTGTTGTGGGGCGCAGCTGGAGTACCTGTTCTAGTAGTGGTGCTTACCATTGCTGTTTATGTTCAGTTTGGGCGTGCTAGACAATTTAACTATTATGTTGATCAAGCTCGTATGGAGGCCACTTTAGGTAGAAATTCCAAGGATGCTATTCAAGCAGCACCGCATTGGCGTCAAGTGTTGTTATGGAGTAGCTTGGCCCATGAAATCCGTAGTAATCATCCAGATGTGGAATTGCTAGAGACAGCAGCTATCGGATTTCTGGATGTAATTGATCGCGTGGAGCGTGTAGATGTGGAGCTGATCAGTTTAGATGGGCTTCAACCTAATGCCAACATATCTAAAATTCTTGCTCGTGGCAGTAGTGTGTACCTATTGGATTTGAAGAATCAATCGGTTAATAGAGCAGTTCTTACGACTAGCGGACAATATCAATTAGACCCTGTGTTTGAATGTAGAAACGGTGCAATAGGAGGTCAGTCTATTGAAACCCTAGTTGATATAGCGTGGTTGGATACTCCAAATGTGGTAGGGCAGGACACATTAATTGCATTGGATCCAGATGGTAGACTGTTATATTGCACTTCTGATGGGACTATGGCGGTTACATTACTCACTCCGCCTTATGATGGGTGGAACAATCCAGTTGCATTGGAAGCCTTTCAAGGCCGCATATATGTGATGGAGCCAGACGCAAATGAAGTGTGGGTCTATACTCGAGATGACAAATTTTTCGTACAAGCTCCTGAACGCTATTTCAGCGAATCAGCTATAGATCTTAGTGATGCTATAGACATTTCAATAGTACAAGGTTCGATATATATTCTGCATGAAGACGGACATATGACCGAATGTATACGTAAATCACAGGATTTGCCGCCTGAGTGCAATCTTGAAATGACTTACATAGATGGTAGGTTAGGTAGAGTGAATGACACAAGTTTTGAAAATGTGTCGTTTCCTGTATCTATGGCTGCGTATCCTCCTCCATATTCATCGCTTTACTTGACTGACTCTAAGTCCCCGGGTGTCTTTCAATTTAGTCTAAGATTAGCTTATCAACGAGAATTTCGAGCGGTCAGTTCTAATGGAGAAGTGGAAGCAATAGGATTTGCTGTAGGCCCTGGAAGGGATCTGTTCTTTGCTAGTAAAGACAGCTTGTATGTTGGTAAACGACCTTAAAAGTACATGAGTGTATGGCCTGGCAAGTATATTATTGGTGTAACTGGTAATATATGTGTTGGGAAGAGTGAAGTCTGTAAAATACTCGCAGATATTGGTGCGCAAGTTGTAGATGCTGATCTAGTTGCACATGATGTAATGAAATCAACCAGTATAGTGTTTCAAGATATAGTTGCGGCATTTGGTGCAAACATTCTAGATAATAGTGGTGAAATAGATAGGAAAGCTTTAGGTAAGATAGTATTTTCCGATAAAGCGGCTCTCAAAAAACTAGAGTTACTCGTACATCCAATAATACGGGCTCAAATAGAGGATGCGATATCAAACTACAAAGAAGGTGTTATAGTTGTCGAAGCAATTAAGTTGTTAGAAACTGGCCTCTCGGATCAATGTGATAGCGTATGGGTTGTCAATGCATCCTATAACAAGAGACTAGCAAGACTTACAGAGCGTGATAATATAAACATGGAAGAGGCGCAAAAAAGGCTTCATATGCAGAGTTCTCAGGAATTGAAGCTTCAACGGGCGGACGTCATTATTGAAAATGAAAGTTCGCTAGACGTGACATATGCACAGATTTGGCGTGAATGGGGTAAAATAGTATTGCCCAAATAACTGGAGGGAAAATAGCAATGTCCAATGTAGTTGATTTAGCTAAAAGACATCCCAGATTTACTGCTTGGTTGGTTCTGGGAGTTGGTATGGTGGCCATAATAAGTTATGAGGCACGTGATGTGGGTTTGTTGTGGGGACAATGGGCAGCATTGATTGTGGCGACTATTGCGGTGGCAGGGTTATGTGTTTGGATCATTAGCTGGGAAGATGATGAATCAGAGGAGGTTTCTGTTTCAGAATAAGTTCTTGGTGTTAGTGTTGTATATTCTGTTTTCTCATCTGTAGTAGACTGTTGTATCTACTTTCCGATATTGTTCCTTTAATTAGTGCACTTATAACAGCACAACTGGGCTCATGGGTGTGTGTGCAATTACTAAAGGCACATTCAGATACTAGTGGAGCTATCTCTATAAAATAAGCATCCAACTCTTCAGGTTCAATATCAAAAAAATCAAGAGCGCGTAACCCTGGTGTGTCTGCTACCCATCCCTCATCATCGATAG
Organism: Anaerolineales bacterium UBA3499; assembly: GCA_002377585.1. Taxonomy (GTDB): domain Bacteria; phylum Chloroflexota; class Anaerolineae; order Anaerolineales; family UBA11657; genus UBA11657. The sequence goes on from DFQC01000016.1 coordinate 17,321, forward strand.
GTATTAACTGTGGGTAGACTGTAGTATGTTTACCCTTACTATTACTTTGGCTTATTTCATTCACGCGTAACCCCAAATCAGGATTAATGGTGTTTAGTAGTGTAGACTTGCCAACCCCTGATGGGCCTGCTAATACTGACACTTTACCTGGCAATAATCTTTTTAGATCTTTTACACCTTGTTTGGTTAATGTCGATGTGTACAAAATCTTATACCCTATGTCATGATATAGTCCGAAGACCGAGACAGCGTTTTGTAGTCCAATAAGGTCTATTTTATTTGCGCAAATAATGGCAGGTATGTCATTAGCGGCAGCAATTACAAGAAATCGATCCAACATCTTAAAGTTAGGAGTAGGATCCTGGCAAGAAAAGACAAAAATAGCTTGATCAACATTTGCTATTAAGACTTGCTGTATTGCATGGTCTTTGTACTCAGGTTTGTTTTCAGAACTACTGCTGGGAAGTCTGCGTGCCAGCACACTATTACGTTCGCATACCTCTTGGATTATTCCAGTTCCATCCTCAAGCACATCTATGATTACTTTATCACCAATAGTGGCCAGGTCAGTATCTAGCCGCTTGTGGTTCAATTGGCCACGTATACGACATTCAATGCTTCCTGCTTCGCAGTGTACCGTGAAGAATCCACTTTGGGATTTAATGATAAGTCCAGTACAGATTTTGTTCACTATGGTTGTGGAGTAGCTGATATGTCAAGGTCAAGAGTTGGAGTTGGTGTCGGGGTTAAATTTTCTATTCCTCCTAGTGGTATAACAAGTTCTTGTCCAGGTGAAAGTACATTTGGGTTGTCCAGTTCGTTAGCAATCATTATGTCGGCTAGTGGGACGTTGTATAAATCTGAGAGTCCACCGAGTGAGTCACCAGATACCACTATGTGCAATACAGGCATTGGCACGGGTGTTGGGCTTGGTGTAGCAGTCAAACCAATTTCTACCTCCCAAGGATAGAGCTCTCTAATTTCGTCGTGAAAATATACTTCGACTAGTCTTCGAAATATGGGGGCCGCCCATTCAGAACCTTCACCTTTGTTTTCTAAAATTATCACAGCAGCAAAATCGGGAAGATCTGGTCTTCGAGCATCGGTGAATCCGGCGAACCATGCATGTGGATTGCGTGGGCGGTCTTCCGCCGTGCCAGTTTTGCCGTAAATAGGAATATCTATTGATCTAAAACGATAATTAGCGGTGCCAGATGGATCATTTACTACTTCCCACAATCCTTGACGTACTGCATTTAACGTGTTGTCTGAAACTGGTATTCTTGATACTATCTCAGGTTGAAACTGGAAAATTGGACTTTCATCAGGTGCAGCTATCGATCGAATAAGTTGAGGACGGTAAATAGTTCCGCCATTTCCTAGCCCTGCATATAGTTGAGCCATTTGCAGTGGAGTCACCTGCATATCGCCTTGGCCAATAGCCATATGCACTGTATTTGCTGGAGTCCACAATATTCCTGCGGATTCAGCCCAACTTTCACTAGGGATTATCCCTCCAACTTCTTCGTTGATAGATTGTTGAAGACCTACAATACCTGTTGGTATTCCCAAACCAAAGTTACGTGACATGTCAGGCAAGAAATAGTCTGCCCAATTATGAAGAGATAGACCTATTTGATAAAACCAAGGGTTACATGAGCGGCGCAACGCACCAATAATATTTAGGTTACCTGATGGAGCGTAACCTTTCTGACTTGTCCAATCGTATTTGGTGTATGCTGTCCCGAGACCATTCCAAGAGTGTCCACAATAATATATTTGTTCTGCATTGAAAAGTCCTGACTCTAGTGCACTAGCCATTGTTACTACTTTGAAAGTTGATCCTGGTGCGTATTGACCCTGGGTTACCCGATTGATTAATGGACGATATGGGTTTGAGATAGTTTCTTCAAGTTGAACGATGTTGTAATTTGCAGGATCAAAAAGGTTAGGGTCAAATGATGGTGAGGAAGCCATTGCTAGAACCTCTCCTGTTTCCAGACTGAGTACGACAGCAGCACCTACTAGATCTTGCAAGGCGGTTTGTACTTCGCGTTGGAAAGTTCTGTCTAATGTTGTATAGATAGCTTGCGCAGGTGCTGATTTTGATTCGGCCAATGTAGCTACCCATTGTCCTGCAGGACTGGCTACATGTAGCGCACCGCCTCGTTTACCAGCAAGATATTCCTCTCCCCAAGCTTCTAATCCCTGTACACCAACGAATTCATCACCACGATAGCCCATTGATTTGTAATGTTTAGATTGCTCCTCAGGAATCAATGCCGTATATCCGATGGCATGTGGTGCTCCAAGTTTTCCTCCCACATAATATCTTGTTTTATATGGTTTCATAATTAGACCAGGATATGAGCTGAGTCTATCGTAGATTGCCTTTATTTCACTAGCGGATGCTTCTCCTAAAGGCACATACCAATCTGGTTTGGAGGACGCATAGAGACTTTTTATTGCCTCGGGATGACGACTAATTAATGGTGATAAGTCTTCAAGCAGTTGGTCTTCTTGCGTACTGTCAATTTCGCCTGGAATTACGCCAATAGACACAGCGTTTGTATGAGCGGCGAAAGCCAAACCATTTCTATCATATATGTTTGCTCTAGATGGAATAACGTAATCCATATATAAATTGTTTCCGTTAGCAAGTTCTGGCAATATAAGGCTTTGATCCCAATTAATTAACCATTTACCATTATGGAGAATCAGAGGGATTGTTATTTCTCGCTGGATTTTACCTACTAGTGAGCTGTGTAATGCTAAATCAAGGTTCACCGTAGCCTCAGAGTTGTTTTGCTGTGATGAAAGGATACTTGTCTGGATGCGTACTAAGGATGCAGATTCATTCACACCCTGATAGGTTGCAACGAAATCTTCAATGCTTATAGCATCTTTAGATGCTGGCGATAATAGATTGTACATTGCAGCAAAGTTTCCAGCTTCCCATGCTGATGAATAATTGTCTATAGTGGTTTCTACGTTTGGAGGACGACTGGTAGCAAGTGCCGGTGGAGGTAGTGTGGATTTTGGTTGCTCATCGGATGTTTCTACATTAACAGTTTCTGTGCAAGAAACAAGTAATAATAAAGTGGCGAGAAGTATTTTCATAATCGATCAACTTTGCAAGATTGATTCATAGATGGGGCAATCATAACCTAAGTGCTCTTGACACTTTTCTGCAATGTTTTTGTCGACACTTATGTTGTTTTTGTATAGTGCTCTGCTCATGTGGCAGAGAGGTAATCCTATGACATTTGCTAAGCATCCGCCAAGTGGTGTAGCGGGCCGAAACTCGACGTTTTGAATCGCATATGCACCAGCTTTATCAAGTGATTCTCCGGTAGATACATATTCTTCAATTTCCTCTTCCGTCATACTCCTCATTTTGACATTTGTTTCACATAATTCCTGTGCTGTAGAGCCAGTATTGCCAAAGTAAATTGCGATTGCTGTCACAACTTGATGTGTTTTGCCCTGTAGTTGCATGAGCATACTACGAGCTTTGGTGTTGGTGTCTGGTTTTCCAACTACATTGTCGTCTTGAACTACTATTGTGTCTGCTCCAATCACTATAGCATCATTAAGATAGCTGTGGGCGACTTTTAGTGTTTTAGATATTGCAAGACGTTTAGCAAAAGAGTGAGGGGATTCAACATTGTTTTTTCGTTCGTCAATGTGGGCGGGTTCGACTTGAAACTGATGGTCAAAAAGTTTCAGTAAATCGAAGCGACGAGGTGATTGAGATGCAAGTACCAGTTGTGTGTTTTTGTCTAATTCGAGCATGTTATGGATTGTAGCACAGCCATGTATAATTTCTTGTTCACTAGTAGCGCTGAGGTGGTAGAATCTTGTTGTGCATATTCATCTGTTGACTTTGTTTCCGGAAGTGTGTATTCCTTATCTTGATACGAGCATAGTGGGTCGTGCTCAGAAATCCGGAAATTTAACAATTAGTTTACACGATATTCGAGATTATGCAGCTAATCCTCATAATGTTACCGATGATACGCCTTATGGCGGTGGTGGCGGAATGATTATAAAACCCGAGCCCGTATTCGCTGCAGTAGAATCGATAGGTGGTTGGGCAGATGAAACAAGTGAGACAATATTACTGACTCCACAGGGAAGGTTGTTTTCACAGGACACAGCGCATGAATTGGTGAAATTGGATCAAATTATCCTAATTGCTGGGAGATACGAAGGTTTTGATGAGAGAATTAGAAAATATCTAGCAACAGATGAGATATCTGTTGGAGATTATGTAGTAACGGGTGGTGAATTACCGGCTCTAATCATTGTAGATGCTGTAGCGCGTTTGATACCAGGTGTTTTAGGTGCAGTTGGTGCTGCTGCACAGGACTCTCACGGTGCAAGTGGTATGTTGGAGCACCCGCATTATACTAGGCCAGTTAATTTTCGTGGGTGGGATGTACCCGATGTGTTGTTGTCTGGAAACCATGAGAAAATTGCTAACTGGCGTATCAAGCAATCCTTGCGGAGGACTTGGCAACGCAGGCCGGAACTATTACTTGATACTCAATTGTCTGAGTATGAAAAGGAGTTTATAGCAGAATTGGCTGAAGAGTCAGTGGTCAAATGAAAGTAATAACTCTTGATCTACGTTTTCGCAATGTGACCCAAGCATTGGCTTCATTTTTAGTGTTTGCACCCAGTGGACCCGTGTTAATTGAAACTGGGCCTGTTTCAACAGTTGCTCGTTTGGAGGAAGCGCTATCTGAGAATGGATTATCAGTCGAAGACATCAAGCACGTTCTGGTTACACATCTTCATCTTGATCACTCAGGTGCGGCTGGTTGGTTCTCTGATAAAGGCGCGACGATTTATATACATTGGAGAGCAGCTAAACATCTAGTTGATCCTTCTAGACTTTTGGCTAGCGCTGCAAGGATTTATGGTAATGAAATGCATGAGATGTGGGGAAGAACGATACCTGTTCGTAAAGAGAGGATCTACGAATTGAGGGATGGTGAAGATTTACTGGTAAATGATATGGTCGTGTCAGCTGTTGAAACAAGAGGTCACGCAAATCATCATCATGTGTTGCGTATAGGCGACATCGCGTTCATGGGTGATGCGGCAGGTATCCGTATGCCAGGCTCGGATTTTGTCACTCTACCAGCGCCGCCACCTGAGTTTGACTTAGAAAGTTGGCAAGTCAGTTTGGCAAAAATAAGGGAACTTAATCTTAAAAGAATGTTTTGTACTCACTTTGGAGTAGTAGATGACGTTGATTTACATATAGACAAACTAGTATCCGAATTGAATATAGTCGTAGGATATGTAAAGAATTTAGTTATTCAGGGATTAAATAGGGAAGCCATTATCGCGGATTATGTGAATTGGTATAGAGATCGGGCTTATTCTTCTGGTTTATCGAGTGAAGACTTAGCTAAATATGAAACTGCAAACCCATTTTTTATGTCTGTGGATGGTATTATTCGGTACATGAATAAGATGATGTCACAGGAAAATTGAGAAATATGACAAGTATAAGTCGTGATGAAGCTTGGGATATAGTTTGTAAGCATGTTCAAGGTGAGGGTTTAAGAAGACATATGCTGGCTGTAGAGGCTTCTATGAGATACTACGCATCAGTATTTGGTGAAGATTTAGATGAATGGGGTATACCGGGACTACTCCATGATTTCGATTGGGAGATTCATCCATCACTTGAAACTCATCCCTCACGTGGGGCATCAATATTGCTTGATTGTGGAGTGCCTAAAGATATGGTCCGAACTATACTTAGTCATGCACCTCACACCGGAGTGAGACGGGAATCGTTGCGGGATAGAGCGCTTTATGCCTGTGATGAATTGACAGGCTTGATTACAGCTGTAACATTAGTAAGACCTAGTAAGTCAATATCTGATTTGAAAGTGAAATCTGTGCGTAAGAAATGGAAAAATACGGCATTTGCATCTGGGGTCAATCGTGTAGAGATTGAAAGTGGTGCCGCGGATTTGGGTGTTGAGTTATGGACGCATATAGGGAACGTGATTGAGGCAATGCGTAGTGTAGCTTCTGAATTGGGATTAGAAGGAACTGAGAAAATCTAATGTTATTAATTATTCAAATCCTTTGGTAATCTAGGAATTATGAATACATCAAAAGTCTCTGGATATAGAAATACTAAAGTATGTCCTGTGTGTGAGGCAAGCTTAGGGTCTGCAGCGACTAAATGTTTGGTTTGCGGCGCCGAGTTGCCAGAAGAATCGATAACAGATGACAGTAGTATGTTAGATTCAACTTCTACAACGCCATCGAAATATGAACAAGGAACGACGCAGCCGGAGAGATCAAGCATTAGGATTCCTGTACCTGTTGCAGTAGCAGCGGTGACTTTAATGGTTTTGGGTGGTTTGGCACTTTTGTTGGTGTCGGCCGGGAATAATCCATTTATTGAACCTACAGCGACAATTACACCATCAGCGACACCGGTGCCTACATTCACTCCAGCACCAACTCAAAAACCGACTAATCTTCCTACAAGCACTTCATTACCTCCAGTTGTACACAATGTGGTTGAAGGAGATACATGCATACTTATTGCAGTTACATATGACGTTTCTGTTCAGAGTGTACTTCAGTTAAATGGTTTTACTCAAGCTTGTCCATTATTAGTGGGACAAGAAGTAATGGTTCCGGTGCCTACGTCTACACCTGCACCTACTATCACAGCAACTATGATGCCCCTAGCGCTAACACAAGCAGCGCGGCCGATACATACGGTATCTGCGGGAGAAAGTCTTTCTAGTATTGCGGCATATTATGGGGTCAGCTTTAAAGCTATGGCTGAAGTAAATGGGAAACTACCTCCTGATTATGCTATTTCAATTGGAGAAAATCTTACGGTGCCTGTAGATATGCCTCTTCCAACATCTGGACCTACTCCTACAGAAACGTCTCTTCCTCCGTATCCAGCTCCTAATTTACTTAATCCTGCTGATGGTCAAGCGATATCATATATTGAGCAGACAGTTAGCCTACAGTGGACATCCATTGTAAATCTGAGAGAGGATGAAGTTTACCTTGTGACAGTTCAGGATGTTACTTCTAATAGACCTAAACGTATAGAAGATTCAACCGTCAGTACTAGATATATTATTAATGTAGATATGAAACCGGCAGAGGCAGCGCCACATGTTTATAAGTGGTCTGTTGTAACTGCTAGACAAACTGGTGTTAGTAGTGATGGAAGGCCTTTATATCAACCAGCGGGAGCAGCTTCAGAGGAGAGGACTTTTACTTGGACTGGGATTGGTGCTCTACCAACAGACTCCTTGAGTGGAGAATCTAACAGATAGTGCAAAATAACAATAATCCAATTATTGGAATAGTAGGTGGCTTGGGACCGCAAGCAGGTGTTGATCTTACTAGCAAGATCATTGACCAGACCTTATCCAAGTCCGATCAAGATCACATATCTGTGATTTTAATATCTATGCCTTCGATTGTCGTTGACCGCACAGACTTCCTGTTGGGAAATGTAGAAGAAAATCCTGGTATTGCTATGGCAAAAATTGTAGAGACGTTAGAAAAATGCGGTGCCGATGTAGTGGGCATACCGTGTAATACGGCTCATGCACCTGCTATTTTTGATGTGATAAAGAATGATATTGCGGATCGCCATAGCGCAGTGAATTTACTAGATATGGTTGCTGAGACAGTAAATTTTGTATGTCAGCAATATCCTAACATGAAAAGAGTTGGTGTTTTAAGTACCACTGGCGCTATCAGAGCACAAATTTATTCTAGTGCTTTTGATATTAAAGGGATTCAGACTATTTTGCCATCTAATAACTTACAGAAAGAGGTTGTGCATCCAGCAATCGTTGATGAGGAATATGGTATTAAATCTTGTTCTAGCCCGGTGTCGTCACGAGCACAGAACGATTTGTACGAGGCAGCAGGCAAATTAGTTGTTGATGGAGCAGAGTTGATTTTAGCAGGATGTACTGAGATACCTTTGGCCTTAGTTGATTCGCATATAAATGGCGTACCTATAATTGACCCTACTCTCATACTGGCACGTGCTCTCATCCATGCTGTTGCTCCTGACAAATTGATACTGAACAAGGAAAATTAGTAGATATGGAAAAGACTACATATCAACAACCAAATTCCAGGTACTGTTTTGTTTGTGGAGTACAAAACTCTTTCGGCTTACAGCTTAAGTTTTATGACAATGGTATTGACAAGGTTTGGACAGAATATGTCATCCCAGAACATTTTCAAGGTTATCCAGGAGTAGCACATGGTGGTGTGATAGCTGCTATGCTAGATGAAGTTTGTAGTCGTACTGCAATGATTGCTGATAGTGAACATTTCATGATGACGGCAAAGTTGGACATAAAATATAGGTGTCCTGTTCCAGTAGGACATCCTCTAAATATTACAGGGAGGCTAACAAAAGCTCGCGACAAAATATTGCAGGCCGAGGGACACATTTACCTTAACGAAGACACCATCGCAGCACAGGCATCAGTGACCCTAGTAGATATACCCGAATCAACATTAGATGAATCCAAATTAGAAGAGTTAGGATGGGAAGTGATTAGTGATTGAGATTGAGGCTAAATTTAGTGTTCCAAACAATGCATTGTTTGCTAAATATGCGCAATGCAATCGAATTGGCGAATTCTATTTAGGTCAAGTAAACACGAATCATGTTGTTGACAAATATCTTGATACTGTAGATGACGACATATGGAATGCGGGTTACAAAATGCGAGTTCGTTATGGTACAGAACATAGTTGTATTACTATCAAGTCTGCTATTTCGACTCATGATCGTTTTTCTGTCAGAAGAGAGATTGAATTCCAATTGTACAGTGAGCCTGATGATATTTTACAGTGGACCAACAAAGAGGCTATTAATCTGGTGATTCCTATAGTAGCGGGCAAGCCTCTAAACGTAAAAGTTGAATTGAAACAAGTTAGAAGTGTACGTGATTTGTTTTATGATGAATCTTATATTGGTATTTTAAGCCTTGATGATGTGGTTGTGTGTTACGGTGGTCAAGAGTTGGATGAGTTTTTTGTACTTGAAATAGAGGTATGTAATAATGATCAACTGTTTGCACTCGATTCCATCAGTAAACAACTGGTTTCGGATGGTTTGTTTATTCAGGATGTTGCCAAAGTTGAGAGGGCGGTCGAGGTAGTTGAAAAGTTCATAAAAGGAACAAGCAATAATGTGGCGTGATTATCATCTAGTGGATTCGGTCGAGAATGCACTAGAGCTATTAAAGAAGAATGGTGCAAGTGCACGAATAATAGCAGGTGGAACCGATATGATTATAGAGTTGGATCGTAAAATGCGTCCAGATGTTGACACTCTTATTGATATCACTCGTGTACCTGGGCTAGATGAAATATCGCGCGATTCATCAGGCATTATACGTCTGGGTCCCCTGGTTACACATAATCAGTGTGCTGCCTCTGATATCTTACGTTATCATGCTTTGCCATTAGCACAAGCTTGCTGGGAGGTAGGAGCACCACAAATTAGAAATCGATCTACTATTGCAGGGAATTTGATTACAGCCTCGCCTGCAAATGACACAATAACTCCGTTGGTCGCGCTAAATGGGGTGGTTACTTTGTCGTCTGCTACTGGACAGCGCAAGGTCAATTTATCAGACTTTTACCTAGGGGCTCGTAAGACTGTAATGCGTTTTGATGAAATTATGACCGCGATAGAATTCCCCAGTTTGCTGAAGAATGAAATTGGCATTTTTCAAAAGCTAGGTTTGCGTAGAGCTCAGGCCATTGCAGTGGTAAATATTTGTGCAATTTTGCAGTTAGATAAGACAAATAATATAGTATGTAGAGAATCAAGGATTGCGTTGGGATCAATAGCTCCAACTATCATTAGGATGGAGAATGCAGAAAAGGTCTTGAGAGGACATGAACTGAATGCGGATACCATTGAGCAGGCTGCAATACTCACTTCGAAAGATGTGACGCCCATCGATGATCTAAGGAGTTCTGCAGATTACAGAAGGAATATGGTTAAAGTTCTGACTCGTCGTGCTCTTACTTGTATATTGAATAATGATGTAATAGGTAGTTTTCCGGATGAACCCGTACTTCTTGGAGGGGGTATTGAAATAGTTCAAAAGTCATTCTCTCCTAGATCTTGGCTCACAAATGACATAAATTTGGATCGTCCAATAATTACAAGAGTTAATGGCAAAAAACATGAAGTAATTGGTGCTAGCAATAAAACACTTATGAATATGTTGAGGGATGATCTTGGATTGATCGGCACCAAAGAGGGTTGTAGTGAGGGTGAATGTGGTGCATGTACGGTCCATTTGGACGGTGCAGCAGTCATGTCGTGTTTGGTGCCAGCACCGCGTGCGCACGGAGCAGATATAGTCACCATTGAAGGTATCGCGAATGAGGATGGCTTGCATCCGCTTCAGCAAGCATTCATAGATAGTGGTGCTGTGCAATGTGGCTATTGCACTCCAGGTTTGTTGATGTCAGGAGTAAAACTATTGTCGGAGTTTCCAAGCCCAAGTCGTAGTGATGCTGAGCAAGCTATTACAGGCAATTTATGTCGCTGTACCGGCTATTATAAGATATTTGATGCCATTGACCGTGCTGCCAAATCTATGAGTTAAGAGATCAAACTATATCGATATGACAAGTAAAATTGGTGTGGATGTCTCCCGAATTGATGCACTTGATAAAGTAACTGGGCAAGCACTGTTTCCAGCAGATCTGATGTCTTCTGACATGCTTTACATGAAGATATTGTTTGCAGGGCGGCCACATGCTAGAGTCAGGAGCATCGATGTAAGCAAAGCAGAATCTTTTCCAGGCGTGATAGCTATATTTACTGCTTCAGATGTGCCTGTTAACGAATATGGTCTGATTAATTGTGATCAACCTGTGTTGGTTGGTCCTGGTTCGAACAAGAAGGGTGCAGATATAGCTAGATTTGTAGGAGATCAAATAGCTTTAGTTGTTGCGGAAACGGAAGAAGCGGCTATTAAAGCTCGTGATCATATTTTAGTTGATTGGGTTGATTTGCCGGTAGTTACTGATCCGTACAAGGCGATGAAGCCAGATGCACCAATGTTGTTTGAGTATCGAGAATCAAACATTATTAAACATAATAAGGTTAGAGCTGGTGATGTGGAAAGTGCATGGAAGAATTGTGAAGTTATAGTCGAGAGTATTTATCAAACTCCATGGCAAGAGCATGCTTACTTGCAGCCTGAAGCTGGAATATCTTACATTGATTCTGATGGGAGAATAACCGTGGAGGTTGCAGGACAATGGGTGCATGAAGAGCAAAAGCAAATTGCCCATGCGCTTGGATTATCTGTGGATCAAGTGAGGGTTATTCACCCGGCAATTGGTGGTGCATTTGGAGGTAGGGAGGATGTATCAGTGCAGATAGTTTTAGCATTGGCAGCGTGGCATTTGCATCAGCGTGGAATAAGTCGTCCAGTCAAGATTGTTTGGAGCCGTGAAGAATCAATCGTGGGTCATCACAAACGTCATCCATACAATATTCACGCAAAATGGGGTGCTGCTTCCGACGGAAGTATTCTGGCAGCTGAGGTCAAGATGGTAGCTGACGCGGGTGCCTATGAATACACGTCGGCAAAGGTCTTGGGAAATGCAACGTTACAGTCTACTGGTCCTTATGATATACCAAACGTCAGTGTCGATGCTTATGCTGTTTATACAAACAACGTGCCAAGTGGTGCTTTCAGAGGTTTTGGAGGCCCTCAGGGTGCATTTGCTGCAGAAAGTCAGGTGAATAAATTAGCACATAAATTGGGTATAGATGTGGTTGAAATGCGTCGGCGTAATCTTATTGATGATGGTTCTATAGGTCAGTTCAAGTCTGTATATCCGGAGGGAGTTACAATCAGGCAGGTAGTGGAAGAATGTGCTGATAGGTCAAATTGGCCAATTACTAAGGTGGACAATTCCTTGCCATCTAACATACGTAAGGGGTATGGGTTTGCATGTGCATTAAAGAATGTTGGATTTTCGTTTGGTTTTCCGGAAGAGTGTTGGGCGAAGGTTGAATTGCATGGTGGATCAGAAATTGAAAGAGTGGTTTTACATCATGCTGGGGCAGAATGTGGTCAGGGTGCACACACCGTTTTTGTACAAATGACAGCTGAAGCTTGTGGGGTTCCGATTGAGCGTATTCAGCTTGAGGCTGCGGATTCAGCTTCAACCAAAAATTCAGGTAGTGCGTCTGCATCTAGATTGACCTTTATGGCAGGAAATAGTATTCGTGGTGCTGTTGATTTGGCGTTAAAGAATTGGCAATCAGAGGAACGACCAGCAATTGGAGAATATAAGTTTGTACCTCGACAAACTACTGCTTTAGACACAGAAACGGGAGAGTGCGACCCAAACATCACATATGGGTATGTTGCTCAGAGAGTGATTGTTGAAGTGGATATTGAAACCGGGCATATAAGGGTTGTAGATGTTATGTCAGTAGATGACGTTGGTAGGGCAATCAATCCTATACAGGTAGCAGGTCAAATTGAGGGTGCTATTGTTCAGGCACATGGGTACACCCTGCTAGAGAATTTGGTTTCACAGGATGGATACATAGAAACAGCGCATTTTTCTAACTATCTAATTCCTACTTCACTAGATGTTCCTGAGCGTGTCGAAGCTGTAATACTTGAGTATTCAGACCCACAAGGTCCTTGGGGCCTAAGAGGAGTTGCTGAGATGCCATTCTTACCTTACGCTCCAGCTCTTATTGCAGCTGTACATGATGCAACTGGAGTATGGTTTGATGAATTCCCTCTCATTCCTGAGAGAGTATTAAGAGGTCTTAACCATTCAATATACGCCGAGTGATCACGTTACTATTGTAGTGCGTGGCGGTGGAGACATTGCAACTGGGTCTATCTATAGACTGTATAAGGCTGGGTTTCCGATTGTTGTGTTAGAAATTGATAATCCGCGAGTTGTTAGAAGAGAAGTCGCTGCAGCTCAATGTGTATTTGTTGGCCAACATTTTGTGGAAGGTGTTTGTTTTGAAAAGACTGACATAGGCAAAATTAATAATCTGTCTCCAGGAGTAATACCCGTAGTAGTAGATCCTGGTGGGCATAGTATTAGTGAAATCAATCCTAGTGTGGTGGTTGATGCGCGAATGCTAAAAAGAGACATCGATACTAATAATGAATTAGCTGATTTAGTCGTAGGATTAGGTCCGGGATTTATCGTAGGGGATCATTGTGATGTTGTTATAGAGACTCAACGGGGACATAGACTGGGAAGAGTATATTCGGAGCGAGGTGTAGGTGCCATCCCTGATACTAGAGTGCCAGAAGAAGTGAATGGTTATCGCAATGAACGCGTTCTAAGGGCTCCATGTTCAGGTAAAATGCAGTCGCACAAGACTAATATAGGAGACATTGTCTCGAAAGGCGAAATAATTGCTACGGTGGGTCTTGAAGAGGTGCGAGCCCCATTTGGAGGAGTGTTGCGAGGTCTACTTCAGGATGGTCTGCCAGTATATGAGTGTGACAAAATAGGAGATGTAGATCCGCGCGGTATTAGAGAGAACTGCTTCCAAATTTCTGACAAAGCACTTGCAATAGGTGGAGGGGTACTGGAGGCTGTGATGAATTGGGTATCTAATCGGAAAGATGAATCGAGATAGATAATGCAACTGAAGTCCGGACTACGAGTGGGTTTTTCTGAAGTTATTTCTATAGTTGGTGGTGGCGGCAAGTCTACTCTCATGTTTAGATTGGCAGATGAGATTGTTGCTGCTGGAGGAAGAGTTGTTACTACAACGACTACGCGCATTTTTGCTGCTCAAACTAACATTGCACCAGTACATTTAGTGGCTGATCATAAGGGCGAATTTCTCAATGAACTTAAGGTCATGCTAGAAGAACATCCTCATGTTCTTGTTACAGGTCCTGTTCATAATGGTTCTGACAAGGCCTACGGTATTTCAAGTGAACTTGTAAATGATATTGTGATTGATGGCATAGACAGTGATTTGACAGTTATAGTAGAAGCAGACGGTTCCCGTATGCGCTCATTGAAAGTACCTGCTGTTCATGAGCCAGTAATCCCTAAATGTACAACAATAGTTATACCAGTAGTTGGTGCTGACATTTACGACAAATTACTTAATGACCATAATGTACACAGGTCCGAGCTGGCATCAGAGATGTTAGACTTAGGTTATCAATCTCCGATCACTCCGGAAGTTGTGGCACAGTTATTGTTGCATAAACTAGGTGGAATGAAGCAGGTGCCTCATGATGCTAGATGGATACCCTTTATCAACAAAGTGTCGTCAAAACCAACATTGAATTATGCTTCCCAGACTGCCCAACTTTTGCTAAAAGGTGGGGCTAGGGAAGTTGTGGTTGGGGCTTTGTTAGATGAATTTCCAATAGTGAAACGTTTTAGCAAAGTTGCTGCAATAATTTTAGCGGCTGGCGGTTCTACTCGTATGGGACAAAACATGGAAATTAAGCAGCTGTTACCATGGGGTGAGGGTACTTTAACTACGAGGGTAGCTGAGGCAGCTATAAAAAGTGATAGTGATGTAATCAAAGTGGTTGTGGGCAATCAAGCTGATAGAGTAAGTAAAGTTCTGAAAAGCATGGATTTGGATGTAATATGGAATGCAAATTGGAGCCATGGGCAGAGTGGCTCGGTTAGAGCCGGATTAGATTCTTTGGAAGACGATATATCAGCTGCTTTATTTTTATTGGTGGATCAACCTGCAGTCGACGCAGATTTAATTAATGCAATAGTAAATAGGTTTCATGATACAGGTGCTCCAATAGTTGCTCCGCGTGTATCTGGTAAGCATGCAAATCCCGTATTATTTGACCGTGATTTGTGGAAAGAATTACATCTAATTAAGGGAGACAGAGGTGGCCGAGAATTAATCAAACGGTATTATGACGAGGTTGCTTGGGTAGATTGGAAAGATGATATCCTGACTGAAATTAATACTAGAGGAGAATATGAATCGATGTCTATGCGATTCATCCCATGATAAACTAGGGTTCTTAGGTAGAATAAGGTGTATTGTGTGCAGGACAGTTCATGCAATGGGATTGCTATTATTATGGTAACCGAGGTACAAGTTTGGTATTGAGATTAGAAAGCTTAGATGCTGCGCACGAAGCAGTTGATATTATTACTCGAATGATGGGCGAGTCTATAGTGTTGCTAGACTTACAAGGTATTTCTATCATTAGTGATTTTTATGTGATAGCAACAGGCACAAGTGAACGTCACTTAAAAGCTATGGCAAGAGCCATTGCAGATAATACAGTTCTTAAACGTAGGGCAGTTGTGAGAAGTTTGGATGAACAAGCACAAAGCGGTTGGGTTCTTCTAGACCTTGGAGACGTTATGGTTCACTTGTTTATGAGTGTACAGCGTGATCGCTATAGCTTGGAAGAACTCTGGTCAGAAGGCAAAGTTGTACTGAGAATGCAATAGTCTGTCTAAATCTCGAAAATCCATTCCTCTCCAGAACGTTTCCATTCAATTAGTTCATCTGCTTTAAACCACAAGTTAATTTCAGTCATTCCGTTCTTGACACTATCCGAACCATGAGTGAGGTTACGACCAATATCAATTCCATAATCTCCTCTTACGGTGCCGGGCTGAGCTTCTGTAGGGTCTGTCGCTCCAAGCACTTGTCGCACCACTGCAACTGCTTTACTACCTTGCCAGGCAATTGCAACTATGGGTGCTGAGGTTATGTAATCAATCAAACTATCATAAAAAGGCTTTCCTTTGTGAATAGCATAATGTGTCTCTGCTAAACCAGTTGATACATCCATCATTTTCATGCCTATCATCCGTAGGCCTCTGCGTTCGATTTTATCAATAATTTGACCCACTAATCCACGTTGAACTCCGTCTGGCTTGATCAATAACAGTGTACGTTCCACGTATCACCTCCGTTTGCGTTGTTTGTTTATCTACCCAAAGCTTTGCGATACAATGGTAGTGCTTTAGCAAATTTACCCGTTTTAGTGTACGCGTCAGCTAAAGTTTGTATCATAGCTGGTTTTTGTTCTATATGCGGGTCAGATACAAGTTTTTCTAAGTCGTCAACCACTTGCTTTAGTTTTTTGGCCGATTTTACGAGGCTAATGTAATTACCCATTGCCTCATCCAGATTTCCATCTCGGGACATACTTCTGGCATTTCTTAATATTTCGGTAGCACTCCCAGAATCTACGATTTTGTTTGAGCCTGTATTTGCACTGTCAGATGTGCCCACACTACTTGAATGAGTTTGATTGGGTTGATCTGGATCGTTGGCAGCTTGTTGTGATTTATCATTAGAAGAAATATTGTATTGGTTATTATTTGTTGGCTTTATTGCCTGGCTATTGTCTATAGCGTTGGCGATGACAGATGTTTCATTAGATTTATTGTGGATGGTTTTGCTGTTTTTCAACCACTCAAAGTCATAATTGTTTGGACCTGGGCTTTTGCTACTCTGTCCCTCAGGTAATATCCAACCGGGCAATAAGTGTTGTTTTTTGTGAGCTTCCTTTGCAGAGAAAGGTGATAGGGGTCTGAAAACAGTGTTGTCATCTTTGACATCCAGAGATGTTGTGGTAGTGACATTTTCTTTCCTATCTAGATTATTAAACATTAGAGCACCTTACTGATTTATGCTTCAAGACTTTGTACATCATAAGACCATTGGTAGCATGGTAGCATTACTCATTAATAATACTATCTGTTTCAATTTGGTTTATATACAAAGACTAGAACAAGCTCATAAATTGTCCCATAAGTCCGTTGACCCCAACACTTGCTATTAATCCTGCAAATACTACAGACACCATACTCATTAATTTTATAAGAATGTTTAATGAAGGACCACTAGTGTCTTTAAAAGGATCTCCAACAGTGTCACCAACTACAGTAGCCTTATGGACTTCTGAACCTTTGCCGCCGTCTACACCAGTTTCCACTAGTTTTTTTGCATTATCCCATGCCCCTCCGGCATTTGACATCATTACAGCCATGACGAAACCTGTAGCCAAGCCTCCAGACAGTAGTCCAAGTACTCCTGCTACTCCGAAGACCAGGCCGACTACCACAGGAATAAGGATTGCTAGAGTTGCAGGCTTTATCATTTCTTTTTGGGCACCCTTAGTAGAAATTTCTACGCACCGTGCATAGTCAGGGGTTGCTGTTCCATCCATTATTCCTGGTATTTCTTTGAATTGGCGTCGTACTTCTAATACCATGTCATTAGCTGCACGACCTACTGCAGACATAGTCATGGCAGCGAAGTAAAACACTGTCATAGCTCCAATGAATATGCCGATTAGTACTGCTGGATTCAACAATGTAACGTCATAGTAACTCATGAAGTCTTTCATTGTCATAGTTTCCACTGCTACTGATACTCCGCGAATTACAACAGTTTCTATGCCGCGTAAGTGCATCAAACTAAATCTTATCTCTTCCAGATATGCTGCCAGTAGAGCTAAAGCTGTCAACGCCGCACTGCCAATAGCAAATCCTTTGCCAGTAGCAGCTGTTGTGTTACCAACCGCATCCAACTCATCAGTGCGTTGTCTTACTTCAGGGTCTAGGCCAGCCATTTCTGCGTTGCCACCAGCATTGTCGGCAATTGGACCATATGCATCTGCTGCTAAGGTGATTCCTAGAGTTGAAAGCATTGCTACTGCGGCTAATCCGACCCCATACAGACCCATTAGTGTATTATCTGCCCCACCTGAAAAATAGTAAGCAATTGTGATGCCAATTGCTATAGTAATTACAGGTATAGCGGTAGATTGCATTCCCACAGCTAAACCTTGGATGATTACTGTAGCAGGTCCGCTCTGGCCTTGCGCTACGATGCCTTGGGTAGGTTTGAAATCATGTGATGTATAGTACTCTGTTGCTTTTCCTATAATAATGCCTACAAGCAGTCCGGTGATTATTGTGACCCATATCAGCAAGGGGCGGTCAAGGTTAAGGGCATAAACAAGTGGTAAGGCAACTATTGCAATTCCAGCTGCAGAAGAGTTGATGCCGCGATTGAGAGAGCGCATCAAATCTTGCATGCCAGCGCCTTCTTTGGTGCGAACCATATATACACCGAGTATTGATAGTACTACCCCGGCTGCAGCTAGCACCATTGGCATAGCTAGATAATTGATCTGCTTTGCTATGCTATCGGTACCATACGTAGTGATTACTGCTGCCACACCTAATGCTGCCGTGGCTAGTATAGAGCCAGCATATGACTCATACAGGTCAGCACCCATGCCAGCCACATCACCAACATTATCTCCCACATTGTCTGCTATTGTAGCTGGATTGCGAGGATCATCTTCTGGTATACCAGCCTCGACTTTACCTACTAGGTCGGCGCCTACATCTGCTGCCTTTGTATAAATACCACCGCCAACGCGAGCGAATAAAGCTTGTGTGCTAGCACCAAAGCCAAAGCTAAGCATGATGACTGTAATTTGTGGGAGAGGATTTATGGATCCGAAAAATTCTGGTGGGAACAAATAATATAGTGCTATGAACCATGCAGATATATCGAGCAATGCAAATCCTACAACGACTAGACCCATGACTGCTCCGGCGCGGAATGCTACTTGCAACCCTTCATTTAGACTTTTGCTCGCAGCATGTGTGGTGCGAGCACTGGCATTAGTTGCAGTTCGCATTCCAAAGTATCCGCAGATACCGGAAAATAATCCGCCAGTGAGGAATGCATATGGCACTATCTTATTTTGTAAGTCGAATGATGCCATGATAAGGAATATTATGAACAGTACTACAAATGCAATGGCCACAACTCTATACTGTCGTCTTAGGTATGCCATAGCTCCTTCTCGTACGGCTTGCGCTATTTCTCGCATTCGAGGTGTTCCTTCATCTTTATCCATAACTGACTTATAAAATATGTATGCAAATAAAAGAGCTATAAAAGCACTGATTGGGGTTAGCCACCAGATCGTAGGTAGATGTAGCATGTTGTTCATGAAAAATGGTCCTCCTAGACTTAGTTTATGAACAGTAATAAAGTTGATTTATGTAATGAAAAATGTTGTATCGAATTTACACAAAACACGCCCGAAAATATTACGTCTCTTGGGCGATTACCGGCGGGATTGTACTGAGTAGAGGAGAATGTGTCAAGTGTATTGTACACAGAGAAATAAAAAGGGCTTGACAGAAGTAAGTAAAATGTTGTATAACCTCACCCCGCACCATATTTTGGGGCGGACAATTGATACTCAAGGTAAATCTTTTTATCTTCCTTGGGCACACTGTGATCATCATTTAGACAGTGTGCTCTTTGTGTCTTTTGAGGTGATGTAAGAGCATATTTGATGACAGTTGTTTGACATGATTTGAGGTGATATAAACAGGTATGAAAAAAAAGATTAAGAGTGTATCAAAGAAAAAAAGAAATGGTCGTAATTCTGTAAAGAGTACATCTGACCATATGGTCGATAAATCTGCTAAGTTAGCAAATGGTAATGGAAGGAAAGCAATCCCTAAAGATGAGTTGCAAGCCGAGATACTTGCTGCCGAGACAGAGCATCCGCGTATCCAGCAATTACTTGAAATTGCTGAGAAAAATGGTGTGATTTCTATGGAGGAGATTGTTACTGTGTTTCCGCAGGCTGAGGAGGATATAGGCATCTTGGATGAAACACTCGCTTCTCTTTTGGAATCTGGGGTAGAAATCGTTGAAAAGAAAACTGCAGATGATGGACATAGCGTGGAAAGTGAGGATACTCTTGCTGCTGAGAAGGATCAATTTAACCGTGAAATCAAAAAGATTAACCGAAGAAAGAGACTTGGTAAAAATACTGCATTAGATGTGGATGACACCATAGGTTTGTATTTGAAAGAGGTTGGTAAAGTTCCTTTGCTGACCAAAGATGAAGAGGTGTGGCTTGCAAAAAGGATGGAGAAGGCTGTTAAGGCTGAGGCTGCTCTCGAATCTAATAGAAGAATTTCGCCTGAAAGAAAGATGAAACTAAAATATGACATAGATGATGGTATGGCGGCTAGAGAGCATCTGGTTACTGCAAACTCGCGACTGGTAATTAGTGTGGCAAAGAAATATATTGGCCGAGGGGTACCGTTTTTGGATTTGATTCAAGAGGGTAATATTGGATTGTTACGAGCTGCTAAAAAGTTTGATTATCATAGAGGTCACAAATTTAGCACTTATGCAACTTGGTGGATTCGGCAAGCAGTTACAAGGGCTATTGCAGACCAGGGTCGAACTATTCGAGTGCCTGTGCATATGGGAGATCAGATAAACAAGTTGCTTAGAGTATCTCATTCCCTAACGCAGAAGCTAGGACGTGATCCTACTGTCGAAGAGCTTGCAAATTTGTTGGAAGTAACTCCAAAAAAAGTTGAGGATATGGTTCAAATTGCACGTAGGCCGCTGTCATTAGAAGCGCCCACTGATGACCAGGAGGATTCGAGTGTGGGTGATTTCATTGAAGATGAGGACAGTCCGGCGCCGGTCGAGGCAACTACTCAGAACATGTTGAGAATTCAGATCCGAGATGCATTAACTGGACTACCTCCTAGAGAGGTGCGCATTCTACAATTACGTTATGGTCTGTTGGATGGAGAGTCTTATACTCTTGAGGAGGTTGGGCGCAAAATGGGTGTTACTCGTGAAAGAGTGCGTCAGATTGAAGCACAAGCTTTAGGTCGTTTACGAAACCCAGACCAGAAGGAGCTGCTGGTAGATTTTCTAAGGGAATATTAGTGATTTAGGGGTGGTGCTAAATGACTGTCTTGACTACTTGTCAGCCATTTCTTCTCCGCCCCATAAAGCTCCTTCAATTGTTCTAGTCCCGCGTCTAATAGTTGATCTAATTCGGGCAACACTATATAAAGCTTGTCTTCGCAATTTATGCCACAGTTGGGTATGTGTTGCGGTTGTGGCAACGTCCCATGTCACCAAAGTGGCTCCCCAAGTAAGACCGCCTCCAAATGCTACAAATACTAAATTGTTGTAAGGTTTGATTCTTTTATCGTCAACAGCCTCACATAGTGCTAATGGAATCGAGGCTGCGGATGTGTTCCCATATCTATCCATGTTCATAACAAACATGTCTAATGGTAAATCTAGATTCCGTGCGGCAGCTTCAATTATTCGCACATTGGCCTGATGAGGAACTATGAAGTCGATATCATCCATGGTCAAACCAGCTTCACTTACCACTTCTCTGCAGGCATCTGCCATGACCCGTGTTGCAAATCGGAAGACTTCACGCCCATTCATGTTTATTGTATGAAGATTGCCACGAAGTGAATCGTAACTGGCTGGTATTGCGCTTCCACCAGCTGGCACTTTTAGGAGGTCTCCGCCTGATCCATCAGATCTCAATACTGAAGATAGAATGCCACCTGGAACATCGCTGCCTTGTAGTACAAAAGCTCCGGCTCCGTCGCCAAAGAGTACACATGTGGAGCGATCTTCCCAATTCACGATTTTGGACAAAGTCTCTGATCCGATGACTAATACAGTGTTCATACTGCCGCTCTGAATAATTTGTCCAGCAACAGTCAGAGCATATACGAATCCGGTGCAAGCAGCTGCCATATCAAAAGCTCCTGCCTTGCGTGCTCCCAATTCGTCTTGAATTAAAGATGCTGTAGATGGAAAATTATGCTCTGGAGTGGAAGTAGCAACAATTATCAAATCCAGATCATTTGGAGATATGTTTGCAGAATCTAATGCCGATTTTGCTGCTTTGACTCCTAGTGATGCTGTCGTATCTTTACCATTTGCAATATGTCGTTGTCTTATGCCGGTACGTTCTACTATCCAGTCATCTGTGGTATCAACCATTCTAGACAATTCGGCATTTGTTAGTATGTTATCAGGAACAGCAGTTCCCCATCCACAGATGTGGGCGTATCGATTCAAACCATTTGGTATATCAGGCATTTACAGTACTCTGCGTATTGGATCTATATTTTGTAAATATAAGACAAGCATTGTGTCCTCCAAATCCGAATGAGTTTGACATAATTGCATCCGCGGACAATTTTCTGGAGTTATTAGATACATAGTCTAAGTCACATTCCGGGTCCGAAGTAAATTGGTTGATTGTCGGAGGGATCATTCCGTGTATTAAGGATTGCACGCACATTATAGATTCCAAAGCCCCGGCAGCTCCTAAAAGGTGTCCATGCATTGATTTGGTTGATGAGATGGGTATTTCGTATGCACGTTCTCCAAATACTTGCTTTATTGCTAATGTTTCCGTTTTGTCATTTAGTGGAGTAGAGGTTCCATGAGCATTAATATAGTCGATTTCTGTTAACTTCAATTTGCTGTCGCGAATTGCTAGTTCCATAGAAATAATCGCGCAGGCACCATCAGGTGCGGGTGCCGTTATATGATGAGCATCATTAGAGAGCCCGTACCCTGCGACCTCTGCATATATTGTTGCACCACGCTTTATAGCATGCTGTTCTGATTCGAGCACCAAGATAGCTGCTCCCTCTCCGGCAACAAACCCATCGCGGTCTCGATCAAATGGGCGGCAGGCTAATGTTGGATCATCATTTCTAGATGATAATGCTCCCATGTTTGCAAAAGCTGCAATTGTAACAGGAGTAATTGCAGCCTCTGCACCTCCTGAAATAACTATATCAGCAGAACCACGTCTAATAATTTCTGCAGCTTCACCTAGTGCATTCGTGCTACTAGCACAAGCGGAAGTAATACATAAATTGGGTCCTCGGGTGCCGAAATTTATTGCTACTTGTCCAGCTGCTGTGTCTGGCAGCATCATGGGGACCATAAATGGACTTACGCGTTTGGGCCCACTCTTTCTCAAGGTGACGGTTTGTTTTTCTAGAGTACTGACTCCACCAATTCCAGTGCCTATTATTACTCCTATACGGTCTCTGTTAGAGTCGGTAATATCTAGAGCTGCATCTTGTAATGCTTCGTCGGTTGCAGCTACTGCAAACTGTACAAACCTGTCCATATGACGTGCGGTTTTCTTGCCAAATAGGGATGCCGGATCAAATCCCTTAACCTCTCCAGCAAATCTAGTTGTATGTTCATCTGGTTCGAAATGAGTAATTTTGTCAATACCCGACCTGCCAGATGTGGCCATTTTCCAAGTTTCGTGGACATTGAGGGAAAGTGGATTTACTGTCCCCATGCCTGTAATCACAACTTTAGGTTTCACAATCTATTCTCCATGTATATTAGTGTAGCCGCTGCCATCATATCATGTGCTAACATCAAGCTATACAACACCATAGCATCTATTAAGTTATGTATCTATCCGTATATTTCACTAAAACTGCTTACAAAAAATTACTAGGATATTTGCTCGAAAAAGATATGATACATATGATACCATTGTCCAAAGCATAAATATAAAGGGAAATACGGTGTGATTTTAGTTACCGGTACTAGAGGGTTTGTGGGAAAGTCGCTTGTTCCTCTCCTTGATGATAATGGGCATTCAGTTCGGTGTCTAGCACAATCTAGGTTTGAGAATGAAAACACGGACAATTATAGTCGTGGCGATTTAGTGGTCGCTAGTATGGATGATTCAAGTACCTTGAGACAGGCTATGGTTGGTGTTGACACTATAATCCATTTGGCCAGTGCACAATGTTATGGAGGATTGGAACAACTGATGGAAGTTGACTACAAGGGTACTAGGCAGTTACTTGCAGCTGCTAAAGAGATGGGGATTAGGAGGTTTGTATACCCATCTCATTTGGGAGCAGGGCGATCATCGGCTTATCCTATACTTAAGACCAAGGGGGTTGTTGAAGAGTTTGTTCGGCGAAGTGGTGTTCCGTTTACGATAATACGTAGTGCATCTATATTTGGTGCCGATGATCATTTTACTAACACTTTAGCTTTGCTGATGAGATCTATACCAGGTCTATTTCCTATACCTGGATCTGGCAATTCAATTAGACAGCCTATTTGGATAGGTGATTATGCTAATTGTGTCACTAGGCTAATATCAGACAATCGATTTGCCAATGAGACTATTAATATTGGTGGTCCAGAATTCCTGACCGTGAATCAAATGTTGGCGTCTATTATGAAGGCTGTCAGTATCAGAAGATTATTGATATCTGTGCCAGTAGTACAAATGCGTTGGTTAATCACTGTTCTTCGTAAAATATTTCGGGTGTCTGCTATAACTTCTAATTGGATTGATTATGTTTCACGAGATTGCAATTGTGAAATTAATAGCGTGTATAGGTATTTTGGAATAAGGCCAGTACAATTTGATCAATCAATAGGTTATTTGGCAAACAAGTAATGGATAACATTGTGCATATGTTCATCATTAATATTAATCGAAGGAAACTGCATGCTGTTATCTTGCCGCATTCATCTAGCATTAACCTATTATAGCTATGCTGTTTTGTGTCCCAACTCGCATCAAATCTATCAAATCTTTTGACATTATCAATAATCGTTGATATACTATACGTTTGTGCAGTGAAAGGGTCAACTGAACTATTAGTCTGTATGTTGAGTTACGAATAGCATGTATCGTCTAAATGGCTCTGCGTAATCAACATTCAAAAAACAATAACAAAACAATAACAAGAAAGAGCAATACGCAAACAACATTAAACAAGTCAGAAGACAAATAATGAAACAAGTATTCTATTCGTATTTTTGTTGCATGTACGAGTTTTATACTGCACCTAACAAAACTAGTTTGCGTGTCATCTATGTTTCTCCATTGTGCGGCTTAGACTTTATGATTACTATGTGATAATTATTGAAGGAAGCCCAATTTGTACAACGACATCCGAACAAAGTTGCTTTTTTAGTTGGTGTAGCATTGTCTGTATTATTAGCATGTATCAATATAAAGAAATAGGAGACTCCAAACAGTATGAACACCTCCTCTCGTGAAAAATCATATGCGCGTATTTCGTACAACTATTCTTTGCCAAGGCTTATAGAAATGCAGCTTGAGTCATTTAAATGGCTTCAGGTTGAAGGTCTAGCTGAATTGTTTGATGAGATTTCCCCAATTGTATCGTTTAATGGTGGTATGAAACTTTACTTTCCAGGAGATACACCGGAGTCGAAAGACTTTAATCTGAACTACTGGTTCATGGACCCCAAATGGGACCAAACCGAATGTTTGGATAGAGACCTTACTTATTCTGCTCCATTATATGTGAAAGTTCTGCTGGTCGGTGATGACGTTCCTGAGCCTATCACTTCCGATATTTTTCTTGGAGATTTCCCGCTAATGACGGAAGAGGGTACATTTATCATAAACGGTACTGAACGTGTTGTAGTATCGCAGCTTATAAGGTCACCAGGAGTTTATTTTGAGGCTCAGACAGACCCTGTTTCTGGCAGAGTAATGTCAAGTGCAAAACTTGTTCCTGATAGAGGGGCTTGGATGGAATTTGAGACCAAGAAAAGCGATTATCTCACTGTCAAATTCAATCGTAAGCGTACGATACCAGTTACAGTTCTTTTACGAGCAATGGCAGCTATTGATGATGGGATAGAAAAATCATTAATAGCCGAAGGAACAGACGAGGAGTTATTTCGTCTGTTCTCAAAAGTAGATACAGATGAAGAAAGACAGTATATATTAGCTTCAATGAAACAGGAGCCCGAGTGGGATTTTAGTAAAAAGCGTACAATAGCCCAGGAATCACTTATAGAGTTTTTTAGACGTATGCGACCAGGAGATCCTGCCACATTGGATAATGCTCGCGAATTCATGGAACAACAGCTGTGTGATCATCGTAGATATAATTTGGCCAGGGTAGGGCGATACAAATTAAATCAGAAGCTAGGTCATGGCCGGCATGTTCCTCTCACCCAGAGAACAGTCACATCTTATGATCTTGTTCAGTTAATTTCAAGAATGATTGACATTAATAATGGTGTTATTAGTGCGGATGATATAGATCATTTGGGAAATCGTAGGGTTAAAACAGTAGGTGAGCTTGTACAAAATAAACTTCGTGTGGGATTAAGGAGGATGGAGCGCGTAGTGCGAGAGAGAATGTCCATTCGAGACCAAGATACTCTCTCGCCGATTAACTTGATTAACATAAGGCCTGTTGTCTCGGCAGTTAGGGAGTTTTTTGGTTCAAGTCAGTTATCTCAGTTTATGGATCAGACAAAT
>DFQC01000016.1:43835-45391 GCA_002377585.1 Anaerolineales bacterium UBA3499
TTTATGGATCAGACAAATCCACTAGCTGAACTAAGGCATAAACGCACACTTTCTGCGTTGGGGCCTGGTGGACTTCGTAGGGAACGTGCTGGTTTTGATGTGAGAGATGTGCATCATTCGCATTATGGTCGAATTTGTCCAATAGAAACACCTGAGGGACCTAACATAGGTTTGATAGGTCGGCTGGCATCCTATGCTAAGGTTAATCCTTTTGGTTTTATTGAGACGCCATACCGTAAAGTAGTTAAACAGCTGAATGCCAACGATAAGGGATTAATTGGTCGTACTGTGCGGGAGAATGTGAACGACCCGAATACTGGACGAGTGGCAACTAAGGCTGGTACGATTATTGATGACCGAATTTTTGAGCGTTTGGAAAAATTCGGTAGTAAACATAAAGTTCAAGTTGTGCCCTTTGTGTCTAAAAAGGTGGTGTATCTTTCTGCTGACATGGAGGATAGTTACGTGATAGCACAGGCTAACGCTCCTTTGAAAGATAATTCAGAATTCGTTAGGCCAAGAGCATCGGCTAGAGCACATTCTAAATTCATATTTGCAGTTCCGGAAAACGTTGATTACATGGATGTTGCTCCTAGACAAATTGTGGGGATATCAGCCTCTTTGATACCATTTCTAGAGCATGATGATGCTAACCGTGCTCTTATGGGTTCAAATATGCAGGCTCAAGCTGTGCCGTTATTGAGGCCAGAAGTTCCGACAGTATCTACAGGGATGGAGTCCGCAGCTGCATTGGATTCTGGTCAGTTAGTTCTCGCTGATGATAATGGTGTGGTGACTAGTGTTACTGGCAGTGCGGTAGTAATTAAACACAAAAAGAAAGAGCGCACGTATCCACTCCGAAGGTTCTCCCGTTCAAATCAGAGTACTTGTATCGACCAGAGACCTGTTGTTAGCAAGGGTCAACGTGTCAAGTCTGGTGATGTCATAGCTGATTCATCAAGTACTGCAGGTGGGAAACTTGCTCTTGGTCAGAACGTGCTTGTTGCTTTCATGTCTTGGGAAGGATGTAATTTTGAAGATGCCATAGTGGTGTCAGATAGATTAGTG
This sequence comes from Anaerolineales bacterium UBA3499, assembly GCA_002377585.1. Lineage (GTDB taxonomy): Bacteria > Chloroflexota > Anaerolineae > Anaerolineales > UBA11657 > UBA11657. The sequence goes on from DFQC01000016.1 coordinate 44,904, forward strand.
CGAGAAGATCGTTTTACATCTATGCATGTTGAAAAACATGAGATTGAGGCACGAGACACAAAATTAGGTCCTGAAGAAATCACTTATGATATACCAAATGTTGGTGAAGATACACTGAAAGATTTGGATGAAGCAGGCATTGTACGTATTGGAGCGGAAGTTGGTCCTAATGATATATTAGTTGGCAAGATTACTCCTAAAGGGGAAAAAGAATTGTCGCCTGAAGAAAAGCTGTTGCGCGCAATTTTTGGTGAGAAAGCTAGGGATGTTCGTGATAATTCCCTTCGCGTACCAAGTACTGAAAGAGGCCGTGTCGTTGACGTTCGTATCTACACCAGAGAACAAGGAGATGAGCTTCCTCCAGGGGCAAATATGGTCGTCAGGGTTTATGTAGCTCAGCGCAGAAAAATCCAAGTTGGGGACAAGATGGCTGGACGTCATGGGAATAAAGGAATTATCAGCCGTATTCTTCCAAGAGAAGATATGCC
>DFQC01000002.1 GCA_002377585.1 Anaerolineales bacterium UBA3499
TCTAACCAATCTTGTTCTCTCTCAGCCATTCTTTTATAGCCTCTAACCAATAGAGGCCTAAGTATAACCACAACGTTATTCTTATTGTTCTCCAGTATTTTATAAGCGTAATTCATCAAACGTTGTTGTTCATGATTTCTAAAATCATCGTTGCATCTCTTGATGATGTTGGCCACTAAAAGCTTACGATAATAAGCATCAACGTTCTTAATAGTCTTATTAATAAGATTGAATATTGTCTGCTGTAATTCACTAAGCTCATTGTATGTTTCTGTTTTGTTAATATGAGCTTTGTTACAACTACTATCAATGGGATATATTTCTTCTCTTGGTATTTGACAAGCCTTACAACTCAAGATACTTGTTCTGTACAACAAGTTGGCAACTCTGATGCCAAGGACATTACTTGTAACATATAAGACCCGCAACTTGCCATATTTTCTATATGAGTTTAACAAGGGAATCAAAGTAAAAAACGACAAAACTTGTACAATCACAATACAGTTATTGCCTGAAGTACACCTATCAACTTTCATCTAACGTATCCAAATCATCTGTTTAGTAACGAACACAAGGTTTGTATTACATATTCTTGTTCTTCAATTTGAAGACCTACTGAACTAGGAAGTTGGACTCCAAGAGCATTCATACTGTCTGCACAATCCGCACCATAATAGACACAATCTTGAAACATCTTTTGTCGGTGAGCAGGACGCCATAGAGGACGAGATTGTATACCAAATTCCTGTAATTCTCTAATGACCTGCCGACTATCAATGTCTACCGCTGACTCATGTATTAGTAATGTATACAACCAAAATGTACTGAAAGCATATTTAGCTTCCTCCATCAAGCTACAATCCGCCAAGTCTTGTAAACCTTCAAAATACATGGAAGCAATTTGGCGTTTTTTATCAATAAAGCTGTCAATTTGCTCCATCTGAGCAACCCCTATCGCAGCTGCAATATTGTTCATTCTATAGTTATAACCAATCTCATCATGCACATATTCTAAAGAATCCTGCTTAGATTGAGTCGTAAGGTGTTTTGCTCTGACAGCCCATTCTTCATTGTTAGTTAGAAGTGCCCCACCCCCTCCAGTAGTGACTACCTTGTTTCCGTTAAAGCTAAAACAGGAAATATCTCCTAGATCACCAACTGATTTTTCATAATACTTTGCACCGAGACTTTCTGCTGCATCTTCTATTACAGTAAGATTGAATTTACGTGCTATTTCAACAATAGAATTTATGTCTACGGGATGACCTAATATGTGTACTGGCAATATTGCTTTTATTTGTCTGCCTGTCAATCTGTTATATAGCTTGCCATTCTTCCATCTGCATTCCTGATTTAAGAAATCCACCACCTTATTAGGATCCATCTGCCAGTATTTAGGTTCTGAGTCAATGAACACAGGCCAAGCACCCACATAACGGATCGCGTTAACAGGAGCAACAAATGTTAATGTTGACACAAGTACTTCATCATTCTCTTGGATTCCTGCCACCAAAAGAGCTGTATGCAGTGCAGCAGTACCGCTAGCAGTAGCTATCGCATATTGAACGCCCACATAGTCAGCCATCACCTCTTCAAATTTGTTTACATAATGCCCGACATAAGACACCCAATTAGTATCTAAACATTCTTTTACGTAGTCCCACTCATTTCCCTTAATTTCTGGTACTGACAGAGGGATATTTATAGGCGGATTCAGTTTGTTGTATTGCTGATTGGAATTCACAGTTTTTTATTCAATTTCGATAATACGGATGATCAAATTCAGCAATCACACCTTTACTAATAACATCTGCTATTTCTCGAATACCATCTTCAACAGTACGAGTTATAGAGAAACCAAGCTCGTTATTTATACGATCAAATGAAACTCGGTAATCTCGTGGATCTTCTTCTTTTTTTACATATTGAATTTTGCACTCTTGCTTAATCACAGACTTAACTAATTCAACGATCTCACCTTTACGAAAATTTTGGCTATTATCCCCCACATTAAATACGCGACCACTAATCTTATTTGATGATGCTTCTAGCACTATAGAAACAGCGCGAGCTATATCACATACATGAATATATGGTCTCCAAAATTGCTCTCCATATACCATAAGGGATTTTTTTAATAGCAATTCCAAAGTGAACTCATTAACAGTTAGATCAAAACGCATGCGAGGTGACAAACCAAATGCAGTGGCAAGACGCAAGATAGTAACATTCACTGAATCATGAGAAGATTCTGACAGTAGAGATGTCTCTACAGCCACCTTATTTTCTGCATAAAGGGATACCGGACGCAGTTCAGATTCCTCAGTAACATACTGAGACGTGTCAATCATTTTCCCATAATTACTACAGGTAGAAGCAAATACAAATTTGTTGACACCATGGTTCCTTGCTGCTTCAAAAATTTGCATAGAACCTTCCAAGTTAACCGATTGTGACTCTTCTGGTTGCCTGGCACAGGCTGGATCACCAACAATTGCAGCTAAATGAACAACACCATCAATTCCTAG
>DFQC01000017.1 GCA_002377585.1 Anaerolineales bacterium UBA3499
ATAATGGCTAAACCAATTTTTTCGTATGCTAACGGCGAATTTGTACCCAGCAATGATTTAAGCATCAATGTATCTCGAGATATGTTAGGCACTTTTCGTGGCTACCGAATATTTACGTCTTGCAGGACCCTAAACAACGGTATTGTGTTTAGATTAGAAAACCATATTGAGCGACTAATCCATTCGGCAAATCTATTAAAAATGAAACTCCCACATGAGGCTCCAGCACTACGAGAGATAATACTTAGATTAGTAAACAAAAACTCATCTACAGGAGATATGCTACTGCAAATTATGTACAGCGGTGGTTCACCTAAACCAGGTACTATGGTTCCAAATGAACCCGCCCACCTGTATATTCTAGCTTCTCCCCTGAAGTCCGCTCCTGATATATGGTACAAAGATGGTATATCTTTAGCGAGCTTTATCCATCAAAGAGAATGGCCTGAAGTCAAATTGCTTAGCTATATTGGTGCAATGGTTGCCAATCAAACAGTAGTACAGCACCACAATGCTGATGATGCCTTATTCGTCTCGCCATTAGATAACGATACAATCTTAGAAGGCACCACTTTTACTATATTCGCTGTAGATAAATGTGACCATGTATTCACGCCTCCGTTAGACGGCAAAATACTGGATGGAATCACAAGAAAGGTAATATTGGATTTAGCAAGAACCAATCATATCCAGGTTGCAGAACAACCCATTAAGTTAACCACATTACACAAAATCAAGGAAATGTTTTTTGCATCTTCAACAAGAAACGTTGTTCCCGTGGTGAGAGTTGACAATCAAATCATAGGAAATGGAAGGCCCGGTCAACTAACCAGCCGTATGGGTGCACTAATGCAATCGTATCAAGAGTCCTACACAAATCAATAGCCTCCCTAATACATACCGGTGTTTTGACCTACTACAAAATACCGGTAATGACAGCAAATTTATGGCGTAACCCACTCAGCGTTAGGGGTTATATTATTATCTGGTCTTGAACCTGGATCGGGCCGCCCGGAAATACTAAACTTATCTAACACAGCTACAGACATATCACCATCAACTAAACATTGACAAGACAATCGATATTCCCCCACTGAATTGGTTGCGCTTAGTTTTTCATACTCTGCCTTTGTGTATCTGCCCGGCTCACCATCAATAAATTTCACGCGACATGTAGTACATCTAGCATTGCCACCACAAGCATGATTTATGTCACCATCATTGTCTTTTATTGCCAGCACTAACCGAGTACCATTATCCACTTCAAAATCCCCAACACCTTCAATCATTAATTTCGGCATATCATTCCCTTTAATATTGAACCAATAATAAATTACCATTATATTTACCAAAGGTATTTTACACTACAAAACTGGTGGATTCCTGCCTAATCAGATTAGACATTATATTAACATGTATGGTAAACTGAGCAATTGATCAAATGATCCAAATCAGTTGTTTAATAACTAGTCATCAAATACGCATATCAAACCAAACCTAATTGCGATCCTTAATGATAAATTTATACGTTAGTAGTTTAGACTCCGCAATACTCTTATGAGTAACACCGAACCAGCAAATCGAGTAAGCACACTACATACATTCACTGATTGGGTACGCCAAATATTCAGTTTTGTACTTACGCCGATAGCAGAATATATTGTAAAACTAGGAATACATCCTAATACACTGACCTTTAGTGGCCTAGTAGGAAATATGATAGGAGCGTATTTCCTATCTCAGGGAAATTTTTTATGGGGTGGCATCATAATACTTGTGATGGGTCCAATAGATGCTCTGGATGGAGCAACGGCCCGTGCTAAAGGCGCAATCAATCCTTGGGGAGCATTTGTTGACTCAACCACTGATCGCTGGTCAGAGTCAGTCATCATGCTTGGCCTATTAGTACATTACGCTACCATAAATACCGCTCAGTCAACCGTTTTAGTTCTATTGGCTCTCGTAGGCTCAATAATGGTTTCCTATACTAGAGCACGAGCTGAAGCCCTTGGTTTCAAAGCCAATGTAGGAGTCATGACAAGACTAGAAAGATACCTAGTGCTCGCTCCGGCACTACTATTCAATCATCCGGAAATAGCTTTATGGATAATCGCTCCGCTAGCAAACATAACGGCAGTACAGCGTTTTCTGCACGTTCGCAAGCAATGGTACAACAACTAGTGTTTCACAGTATCAAAGATAGCATCATTAAATGTCAATAGATAGTTTAGGAATTCATCTTGGACCTCTTTATATAAGGTTCTATGGAATAATAATTGTTACAGGTGCAATTGCAGGTGGTTACCTGGCCGCAACTGAGGCTAAAAGACTCAAACTAGACCCATCATTCGTTTGGGATTTATTAACATGGCTGCTAATAGGCGGGATAATAGGCGCACGCCTATACCACGTTGTTACCCCATCACCCAGCATGATGCCTGCTGGACAACCTAATCCCTACTTTACAGACCCTATTAAAATAGTACAGCTATGGAGAGGAGGATTAGGTATACCCGGGGGAATAATGGGAGGAGCTCTAACACTCTGGTTATACACTAAACTGAAAAATGAGAGCTTTCCAAAGTGGGCCGATATTCTAATGCCAGCAGTGTTGCTGGGTCAAGCAATTGGACGCTGGGGCAATTTTGTCAACCAAGAATTGTACGGGATACCTACAGATCTCCCTTGGCGGATTTACATCGCGCCACAAAATCGAACGGCGGAATATGTGGACTATTCATACTTTCACCCACTATTCTTGTACGAATCATTGCTAAATTTATTTGGATGTATTCTGTTGTTATGGATTAGTCGTAAACACAGCAACAAACTAATTCCGGGAGACATTACATTAACCTACTTCATTGTATATCCTACTATCAGATTCATGCTAGAGTTCATACGGGTAGATAGCAGCAGAATCGCAACGCTAAATGCTAACCAGACTTTGATGGCTATCGTAGCACTTCTGTCAGCTATATCACTAATATATCGTAAACAAATGTCTAAAACAAATACAATATAGTTTCGCATAATGCTATTGTAAAGAAACTTGCGATTATTATAACAATGGTAAAATTTCAGCAGTGTGGATTTATTGGACTAGTTCATTCCATCCTCCACAAGGTTCATTATGATAATAAATAAGTACTCAAGTGACAATTCTAATTTTGGAACGATAATTACTACTCTGGGAAATGAAATCGGTAAGGACGGTAAACCGGCAGATCAGGAACTCCTTGGTAATTCTATCCCTGACGTACTACCAATATTGCCAGTTCGGGGCATAGTAGTATATCCACTAACTGCAGTTCCATTAACAGTCGGTCAACCCCGCTCAGTAAATCTTATAGACGATGTGAGTAACAACGATCGAATAATCGGTCTTGTTACAAGCAAAAACCCGGACATCGAAACTCCTGGCCCTGATGAACTTTATAGAATAGGCACAGCAGCAGCTGTGCATAGACTAATGAAAACACCCGATGGAACAATCCGCCTACTCGTACAAGGCATAGCTCGTATTAGTATAGGAGACTATATAGATACGAAACCTTATTTAAAAGCCCAAGTAGAACTACACCCCGAAACGCGCGAGAAAGGGATTAAACTAGAGGCACTAGTACGAACAACAGTCAAACAATTTGAAAATCTAGCTCATCTGGTACCATCAATTCCCGAAGAAATGATACCAACAGCATTAAATATAGATGATCCACGTCAACTAGCTTATGCTATAGCCACATATTTGCGAATAGACTTAAAATTAGCGCAAAAATTACTCGAGCAAGATCGGGTAAGCAGCAAATTAAAACAACTCTTAACAGTACTTGGAAGAGAGATAGAAGTGCTAGAGCTAGGACACAAACTTCAAAAAGATGCTCATACTGAAATGGAGGGTATGCAGCGCGAATACTTCCTACGAGAACAACTCAAAGCAATACAAAGAGAGCTAGGAGAAGGAGATGAAGCAACACTTGAGGTTGATGAGTTCCGATCAAAAATATCCGCAGCCGGTATGCCTGATGAAGCTCATAAAGAAGCAACACGCGAATTAGAGCGGCTCTCCAAATTACCTACTGCATCTGCAGAGTATGGCGTAATTCGCACATATCTAGATTGTATTACTTCATTACCTTGGACGAATGTAACTACTGACAACCTTGAACTCAAACATGCCCAAACAGTTCTCAATGAGGACCATTATGGACTCATGCCAATCAAGGAACGCATATTGGAATTCTTGGCAGTACGCAAATTGCGACTAGACAGACGTCCCAGTCGTCCTGTCAAATCTTTAGACCAAATTAGACACGAAAGAGAAGGTGTAATACTCTGTTTGGTAGGGCCTCCTGGAGTTGGAAAAACTTCACTTGGAAAATCTATAGCTAGAGCCATGGGGCGCAAATTTATAAGAATGTCACTTGGAGGAATGCGTGATGAAGCAGAAATCCGGGGTCATAGACGCACATATATTGGAGCTATGCCAGGCAGAATAATTCAGAGCATACGCCGATCTGGATCAAAAAATCCCGTATTTATGTTAGATGAAGTTGACAAGTTAGGAGTCGATTTTAGAGGAGACCCCGCCTCTGCACTATTAGAACTGCTCGACCCCGAACAGAATCGTGCATTTCGTGACCATTATTTAGACGTTGACTTTGACCTTTCCCAAGTATTCTTTATCACAACTGCCAATATGCTAGAACCAATCCCGCCACCGCTCCGAGACAGGATGGAAATCCTTCAGATGTCGGGATATACTGAAAACGAAAAGTTAAATATAGCACGAGACTATCTTGTTCCCAGACAAGTTTATGAGCATGGACTACGCAAAACAGAAATAAAGTTCAAACCAGATGCCCTTATCGACATCGCAAGATATTACACACGAGAGGCAGGAGTACGCAATTTAGAACGAAACATAGGACAAGTGTGCAGAAAAGTAGCTACTCATATAGCTAGCAACAAGTTCAAACAAATTACAATAAATCTAAAAAGAGTCAATGAATTCCTAGGCAAACCTCAATACTTTTTCTCCGAAGAAATAGCACAACGAACAGCAATCCCGGGAGTAGCTACCGCGATAGCATGGACCCCATTTGGCGGCGATGTACTATTTGTTGAAGCCACAAAAATGCCAGGCGAAAAAGGTTTCCGCTTGACTGGCCAACTTGGAGAAGTCATGCAAGAGTCCGCGCAAGCAGCATTGTCTTACATAAAAGCAAATAGTGATGCCTTAGGATTATCTTCAAATCATTATCAAAATCATGATATACATCTTCACGTTCCTTCAGGTTCAGTGCCAAAAGACGGCCCTTCGGCCGGAGTAACCATGGCAACTGCACTTGCGTCTTTATTCTCGCATAAACCAGTCAAGCCAGATGTAGGAATGACTGGTGAAATCACCCTACGAGGACAAGTATTACCAGTTGGTGGAATCAAAGAAAAAGTTCTCGCTGCGCATCGGGCTGGACTGACCACGGTCGTCCTACCTAGAAGAAACGAAAAAGATCTTGATGACGTACCGAAAGAAACCCGCAAAAAACTTAAGTTTGTATTAGTAGATAGAGTTGAGGAGGTATTTGCAGAAGCACTGGTAGCTAAATCCAAATCTGTGGACAATCTGCAAATAAAACATTAAATTGGCTCGTAAACATTCTTCACCTAAACGAAACTGGCGCAAGGTAGATCTCCACATACACACACCAGCCTCAAGTGATTATCATGTTAAAGATATTACCTATATTGACATATTGCGTCAGGCTGAGCAAAAAAATCTAGACATAATTGCATTTACTGATCACAATACTGTTGCTGGTTATAGAACAATGCTAAGTGAAATAGAAGACTTAGAACTCCTCGAACGACTTGATAGGATGGACGAAAAGGAGAAAGATTTACTAGCAGAATACCGCAGATTACTTGAGCAAATCCTAGTATTACCTGGCTTTGAATTTACAGCTACTTTTGGCTTTCATATTCTGGGTATATTTTCCCCAGACACACCAATTCGCTCTATCGACCATGTTCTTCTCAATCTAAATATACCAGCAAACGACTTAGACAATGGTTCTTCCACAGTTGGTGCAAGCACTGACGTACTAACTGCATACAAAGCAATTACCGATGCCGGTGGGATAACAATAGCAGCTCACGCGAATTCCACTCATGGAATTGCAATGAGGGGCTTCAGATTTGGCGGTCAAACTAAAGTAGCATACACACAAGACGAAAATCTATACGCTTTAGAAGTAACCGACCTAAGCTCAACAAGCCGACGATCTACATCGAGGTTCTTTAATGGTTCTAAACCCGAATACCCACGCCGTATGCACTGTATCCAAGGATCAGA
>DFQC01000037.1 GCA_002377585.1 Anaerolineales bacterium UBA3499
CGGAATGTATATTTTTCAAGGGGCCTCGTGCTAGGTTGATTGAGGTATCCATTTTGTATGTTAAACTTAGTCCCTTGAGATCTTAAAGGAGAGCTAGTCACAATATTCAAAACACCGCTATGTGCATTCGGACCATAAAGAGCCGAAGAAGGACCAAGAACAACCTCAATCTGTTCAACATCATCAAAGGATACAGGTATAACATTATATGCTGTTAGTCTCAATGACGGAACATTCGCCATCCTCCCATCAGTTAATGTTAGCAACCTAGAACTAAACGAGGAATTGAATCCTCTCGCTGTCATGTTATAGCTGTCAATTCCTGATTGAGTAAAATCGATACCTTTGGTGCCTTTAAGATAATCCCCTAAGTTGGTATTGCTCTCTCTACGAATCTCTTTTTTACTAATAACAGAAATTGCAGCAGGAGCATCTTCAATTCGCTCTCTCCTCCTTGATGCTGTTACTACATATTCCTCCATTTGTATTGCCTCTGGCTCAAGCAATATTGTTAGATAGCTTTCTTTGTAGGGTATTTCTATGGTTGTTTTAAATGTTGAATAGCCCATGTACGTGGCAATAAGTGTATAGGTACCTACATCAATATTCTGTATACTGAATTTTCCTTCACTATCAGATGCGGCGCCGAACGTTGTTCCTTCAAGAATAATATTTGCAAAAAGTAATGGAGACTTATTCGACTTATCTAGTATCTCTCCATCAAGATTGGACTGTTGTCCAAAGCCAAGCTGGACTGATATGATGAGGATTATGAATAGTGTTCTAATATTCATGATTGCTTAAAATGAAACAGCCCCATGGATAAGATAATGCACGGGGCTGTTAAGGTTTAAATCAAAATATGACTTATTTCAAAAAGAGCATCTTTCCTTGAAGTCTTCTTCCTTCTGATTCGATCTCATAGATGTACATACCAGTTGGTACAATCTTACCTTGTGAGTTCAAACCGTTCCAGGTTATGTCATAGGTCCCAGAGTTGATTTGCTTATTCATTAGGGTATTAACTTTCTCACCCAATAATGAATAAACATTAACTCTTACATTTGCAGTCCTATCATTAGAAAATCTAATCTTAGTAACTGGATTAAAGGGATTGGGATAGTTACCTTTTAGTTCAAATTTTTCAGCGACTATTCCCTCATCTACAGATGCTGTAATTGCACCACTGTATGCCCAGTGTGAGTCGACATACTGAGACCATCTTGCAGGAATACAGTTCGCATCTAATTCAACAAAAAGTCTACCACCACCATAATAGGTACCGTTGATTGAGCCATCAGCATTGATGTAAGGTAAGGCGGCTCCATTTTCATCAGTAGAGTCACCCCACCAATACCAATCTTCAGAGGTTACATCCCAGTCACTATCATCGACTGTCATTTCATCTCCATCACTATCAACGAATAGTGCTGCAGTAGCGTCACCATATTCAATTGCTCTTAGGCCTCCAAGAATGTGTGGCAAAAGAGCTGAAACAGCTGCTTTAGCCATATCAAGCGTAGGGACTGTGGTTTGTGCCTCAGTCAATTCTGCAGTCAGTGCTGCGGTAAAAGCGGCTGAAATAGAAGCCACAAGCGGACCAGTAACTGCCGCTGGTAAATCGATATCCCACTGCCAAAGTACAGCATCTATTATATAAGCTGCTAAACTGTCAGCAGTTGGAAGAGCCGCTGGGTTTGGAGGGTCGGTAGCATATATTGCGGCGACTACCGCATTTGTTGTACCCTCTGTCATTGCCATTAATGTCTGGAGAGTATTCCAAGTTGCATAATAGCCTGTGAATGCCAGTGCTTCATCTCCACTGAATGGGAGGCCATCACCACCTCCTAGAAGATCCCCTGTTGGATCAAAAATATATGCTTTATTGCCAGTGAATTGTCCCATAGGCCATGTGTCAGTTTGTCCTGTAGTTGTATTTACAGAATCATCCATGACGGTTGCACCTGTCGTCGGATCTATTGCACCTGGGCCATTAAACATATACGCCTTCGTCGTTGGCACACTAACTGTTAGGCCATTTGCAAAAGCAAAATTATCATAGGTATAAGGTCCAGCTGGTGTTGGCACTGTGATCGTTGCACCACTAGCTGCAACAGCTGCTGAATAACCGATCGTTACAGAATCAATATCAAGTGATCCGATTCCAACAACTCCATTTAAAAGTCCTAGGTCCGCTTCAGCTTGATTAAAAAACTGATCACCGGTGCTTACAATACCAATGTTAGCATCTTTCCCATCATGAGCTTCCCAACCTAGATGAAGCCCGACTGGAAGTGAGCCATCATCATTGTAAGTTGCTTTCATATAGCCCCAGTTTTCCATAGCTGTTCCTACACCATAGTCAACACCATATTGCATTGTAGCCATATTCGGAGCCTGAAAAGTTGCAAATACCCCTGATTCAATTATTCCCCATCCAGTGTAAACACTTAGTGGGTTTTGAGTTACTACTGCACCGTCTTCTCCAAAATCACCATCTGTCCATGTCCCTGCATCCTGAACGGAAGGAACAACTGGGCCGGTCACACAGTCGACTGTCTGGGTAGTGGGATATGTGCTACCCTCATTAAAAAGATATGTACCATTGGTTCCATCAAAATCCACATTCATCACTACACCTGCGCCTTGGAGCCAGGGTGTTGATGGAAGGCTTACCTCAGTAGTTCTGATAGTGTCCCCAACTTCAAATAGTGGTAGTTCAAATTCCCATTCCATAGCATCGTCTGCGGCACTTGGAAAACGAACTCTAAGACCGTAATTAGATAGATTTTGATCATACTCAGTTGTGTAGGTTTGTCCATCGACAACTTGTTCCATATCTCTAACTACCATAACGTATTTAACGTTTAAGCTATCAATATTGTAGTTTCCATCCATTGTCTGGGCCGATACTGTACCAGCAAATAAAGTGATAGATAGAAAAAATGTTAACATTTTTTTCATTTACTCCTCCTTGGTTTATTATAAAGAAATATCCACCTTACAGTGGACATTTAAATTCTCACATATCCCTAAAAATAATTAATTATTTACTATGTATCAAAGTGCTTTATTTTTTTTGATTAGATCTTGCCCAGAGTATCCATAGACAGTATAGAAAAATAATACTACCCAAAATAAATACCCCATTCAGTATTATGTCACTCAACATTTAATGATAACGAAGTTTTTCATGGTTGGAAAATTGTTGGTTAAATTACGGTTATATTATTTGCAATCTTTATAATAAATCCTAAATGAAAATAGCAGTATTAGTAAAGCAAGTTATTGGCTCTGAGTCTGCACTGGAAATAACTGATAGTAATAATTGGGTCAAAGAGGATAATGCTTCATTTGTGATGAATCCACCTGATAATTATGCCATTGAAGAGGCATTGATCATCAAAGAAAAATTAGGCGAGGGTGAGGTGGTAATTATTAGTCAAGGGCCAGCCAGAGCTCAAAAAGTAATTAGAGAGGGTCTGGCTAAGGGAGCTGATAGAGGAATTCATATTGAAGAAGGTGGACAAATAGAAACAGACCCACTGTCAATTGCAAAGAGCATTGTGTCTGCCATTAAAGAGGAACATTTTGATCTGGTGCTTTCAGGATTACAGTCAGATGACACTGGCATGGGGCAAACCGGGGTTTTAGTTGGTGAACTTTTGAATATGTCTGTGGCTACTCTAGCTATTGAGACTGATATAGATAAGGGAAAGATCAGGGTCAAAAGGGAGCTCGAATCAGGGTGGTTTCAGTGGGTTACATTAGGTTCATCCGCATCAATTACCATTCAGTCTGGGATAAACCAGCCCAGATATCCCTCATTGAAAGGCATAATGGGAGCGAAGAAAAAAGAAATTAAGGTAGTCCAATCACTAAGCATGGATAATAAACAGTCTATTGATAAGGTTTTTGTACCGCAGGTTTCAAAGGAGACAGAGATTATTGATACCGATATAAACTTGGCAGTTGATAGAATTGTAGAAATATTAAAAACAGAAGTGAAAGTGTTTTGATGGCGAATTTTTTGGTTGTTATCGAAGACAATAGAGGATCTGTGCACCGTATGAGCAAGGAAGCTATTGCTGGTGCACAAAAACTAGGCGGGAATGTAACGGCGCTTGTTTTAGGTGCAAATGCAGAGTCTCTAGCTCAAGAACTTTCTTCTGTTGAGATTGATAAGACATTGATCGTTAATCATGATATGGTATCAACCTACAACTCGGATGGTTACACTAAAGTGGTTACCAAAGTCATAGAATCCACAGATCCAGATGTTATCATTGCTGGACATTCTTATCAGACCCGTGACTTTATGCCTAGAGTAAGTGCAAGGCTTGATATCCCATTCATCCCAGATGTAACAATGGTTGATGGTGATAACTATACAAAACAAGTATTA
>DFQC01000012.1:0-3512 GCA_002377585.1 Anaerolineales bacterium UBA3499
GCCTTCGCCCGGTGGAGGACCGCCAGGTGAACCTGCTGTCTGCATATTAACGTTACTTTTCCAACTTAAAACAAAATTTATCATGTCAATATCCTTTCATCCATTACGGATGATCATGACCTTTATGACTAACAGGACAATGTGTTATACCGTCGATTTATTGCTTTACATTTATTAGTTATTTCTTGGCAACTCCCGTCACAAGCGATGACTAAACCCCGGACTTCTGAGGAAACCTACTAGGTCGGCAGATATATAATTTTTTCGGGCCTATCTGATGCATCGCCGGTGAACTAACGCAGTGTATTGACCGCAACCGACTATTGACTAATATACAGTATCTCCACAACTTATGTCAAGTTTTGAGTTTTTATTACATGTAACCAGAGATAATTTGATAGTGTTACAGCGTCACTACCAGATATTAATTTTTTAGATAAATACAGGATTGGTTATGATTTACTGTCATTTTGGAAAATATTGTTTGCTGTCTTCAAAAGAGTTTTTATGCGCTCAGGCGTAGATCCTTTGTCAACTAAATAACGCTCAAGAAGCTCCTCGGCGGATAATGTCTCAGCAGCCACCCCCCCTATACGTGTCCTAGATTCGTGCTCCACATCCTTATTGATAGTATAACTATGTGCATCTGACAAAGCCTCAGCGATATCATTATCTCTCAGCAACTGCATGTTTTGTGACTTAACATGTATTATGAGACGAATCACTGCACCACTTACATCATGTGCTGATATGGAACTGAGTACAACAGTGGTAGGTTCTTCATAGTCACGGACATCCACTCTAATAGTCAAAAATGGGCGAGCATCGACTTTTACAAACTCCCATACAGTTTTTTCGCGCTCAAGCTCTACCCAACAAAATCCTTTAGGGTCTTTTTCTTCTCCAAAATCTATTCTCTCCAAACTCCCTGAATAGACAATGCCTGGATATAAACCTGAATTCACATCCTGATGTTTGTGAATATGTCCTAGAGCTACATAATCCCAAACTGGATCATTAAGAACAGATTTACCTATAGACACGTCCTTACCAAGCATTACTATACGTTCTGACCCAAGTTTGGCCTCAGATACCGATAAGTGACTACTAAGCACACGGGGCATATCATAATCCATAGCTTGACTAGCTAAATCTTGAATAATTGTAACTACAGAAGTCTGGAGTGCCAAATCCAGATCATGCAATGATTTTCCTTGATGCTGGTCCTTAGCAAGCAACCTGTTACGCATAGGATACGGCATCCAAGCTAGGAAAACAGGTCCGCTTCTAGTATCCACTACCCTAGCTTCAGGCGCATTCCCAACGATAACATTTGGAACATCCAGAGCTTGGAAAATGTCAACACTACTTGCCTTCGAAGCCATGCCCGGCAGATCATGATTACCTACCAAAAGCAGCAATGGCATATGATCAGATAAAAATTTAAGTCGTTTTGCAAATTCGCGCTGTTGAGTGGGATTTGGATCTCTAGTTTTGAATGCATCACCAGCAAATATTGCAATATCTGCTTTATTATTTATTCCGTACTCAATCACCTCATCCATACGGTCTAGAAAATCGCGAACTCGTGTGGAAGTACCAGTATCCAAGTCGAGCCGACCATAATTTTCCATACCCACATGCACATCTGCAAAATGGAGCAAACGAATAACATTGCCCATAATCACTTTCTGAACTGAGACAAATTATTCTGATGACTTCTCGTCATCTCTATCAAACCCCCATTTGCCTGATATCAAATATAGTGGTCGCCGCCTAACTTCGTTATAGATGCGTCCCAAATATTCACCAATAATACCCAAGCATATTAGTTGAACTCCACCCAACAACAATACGCTAACCAATGTTGTCGCTTGACCGAAAAATTCCCTGCTCCCAGAAAAACGTAGTGCTATGATTGCGGGAATACCAAGCAATGCAATTCCAGCAAATAAAAAACCCAACGTCATTGCAAGCTGCATAGGCACATGAGAAAAACTGGTTATACCATCAGTGGCGAAACTAAGCATACGACTCAGGGGATACTTACTGCGACCGGCAAATCTCTCATCACGCACATATACGACTTCATCCCGCTTGAATCCGACCCACACCGAAAGGCCTCTCATAAACCGATGTTGCTCTCTAACTTTCCGTAGAGCTTGCACTACCTTACGATCCATCAGTCTAAAGTCACCACTATCCTTTGGTATATGCAAATTGGTTAGCCTGTCAATTAATCGATAGAAAAATGAGGCAGTAGCACGCTTGAACCAGCTCTCCCCTCTACGAGCAGAACGTACTGCTAAAACCAACTCAGCACCTGCTTTCCATTTGGATATTAATTCATGAATCACCTCAGGAGGATCTTGTAAATCAGAGTCTATTACTATAACCGCGTCACCTTTGGCGTAGTCTATACCAGCTGTGATAGCAACCTGATGACCGAAGTTACGGGAAAAACTAATGATTCTCACAAATGACACTTGGGACTGAAGTTCTTGCATCAGATCTAAAGAATTATCAGTGCTGCCATCATCTATCAATAACAATTCAGCTTCACTATCCAATTCTTGAACAACTGCATAAATACGCCTGTAGAACTCAGGCAGTGTTTCTTCTTCGTTAAAGACAGGTGCTACGATAGAGTATTTTGGATAATTCCGAGACACAATAATTTAGTATAACCGAAAAACTCTTATATTGCTGATGTGTGTTACTGCAATATGTTGATAAAATCCTTATACACCTCTAATGTTTCTCAAACATCTATAACTTAAGATATATAGTGTTATCACACGTAAACATATTGTGATTACTATAAGTATCTCTGGAGGGGATTGAAATGTCGAAGATAATTGGAATTGATTTAGGTACTACCAACTCTGTCATAGCGGTAATGGAGGGAGGTGACCCTGTAGTAATTAGTACTAGTGAAGGCACTAGAACCATGCCGTCAGTAGTAGCATTCAACAAAAACGGTGAACGTTTGGTGGGTCAAACTGCAAAGCGACAATCAGTAACTAATCCACAGAACACCATATATTCAATCAAACGACTTATGGGTCTCAGGGCCGACCAAGTGACAACAGAGAGTGGTATGGTTCCATATGAAATCGTTGCTGGATCCAAAGAAGATGCTAGAGTAAAAATACCGCAAACAGACAAAACATATACTCCACAAGAAATATCTGGAATGATCCTAGCCAAACTAAAATCCGATGCTGAGAGCTATTTAGGAACTCCAATTACACAAGCTGTGATAACCGTACCTGCATATTTTAGTGATAGTCAAAGACAAGCCACTAAAGACGCCGGTAAAATTGCTGGATTGGAAGTAATGCGCATTATTAACGAACCTACGGCTGCTGCTTTAGCCTACGGTCTCGAATCAAATACTAACGAGAAAATTCTTGTATTTGATCTTGGTGGAGGAACCTTTGATGTATCAATTCTAGAAGTAGCAGAAGGTGTGGTTGAAGTGGAAGCAACTAATGGAGATACACATTTAG
>DFQC01000012.1:3816-51838 GCA_002377585.1 Anaerolineales bacterium UBA3499
GATACACATTTAGGTGGTGATGACTGGGATCAAGCTATCCTTGATTGGGCAGCAGATGAATTCAAAAAAGATCAGGGTATTGACCTGCGTAATGACCGTCAAGCGTTGCAAAGATTGAGAGAAGCAGCAGAAAAAGCTAAGATTGAACTTAGTTCCATGAAACAAACTGAAATAAATTTGCCTTTCATTACTGCAGATGCTGAAGGACCAAAACATCTACAAATCAACCTAGGACGTAGCGAATTTGAACAACTCACTCAGAAATTAGTAGAACGTTTACGTGGACCATTCGAGAGCGCACTTAAAGATGCTGGTGCATCGGCATCAGATATAGATCAAGTAGTACTTGTTGGTGGTTCAACACGAATGCCTATGGTACAAGACCTTGTTCAGCAATTAACTGGCAAGTCACCACATAAAGGTGTAAACCCTGACGAAGTTGTTGCAATAGGAGCAGCTATCCAAGGGGGAGTATTGGGTGGAGAAGTCAAAGATGTGCTATTGCTAGACGTCACACCATTGACACTTGGATTGGAAACACTGGGAGAGGTAATGACTCCCCTGATTGAGCGTAATACTACCGTTCCAGTCAAGAAAACAGAAGTGTTTTCTACTGCTGCTGATAACCAAACAGCCGTCGATATACATGTACTACAAGGCGAAAGATCAATGGCCTCGGACAACATGAGTTTAGGAAGATTCCGGCTAGAAGGAATACCAGCTGCTCCCAGAGGAATGCCACAAATTGAGGTAACTTTTGATATCGATGCAAATGGAATTCTTAGTGTAACAGCACAGGATAAAGCTACTGGCTCTAAGCAACAAATAACAATAACAGCTAGCACAAACCTTGATGACTCTGAAATAGAAAATATGGTCAACAATGCCCGTCAAAATGAAGCTGAGGATCGCAAGCGTAAAGAGCTGGTCGAAGCCCGCAACGAGGCCGATAGTGTAGCTTATACTACAGAAAAAGTCTTAGAAGAATTAGGCGACAACCTAAATACTGATGAACGAACTTCAATTGAAACACAAATCCATGAACTTCGTGAGAGCATGCAGGACGATGATGTGGCAAAAATCCAAGAGCTAACACAGAGCTTGCAACAAGCTTCCCATGCACTAAGTCAGCAAGCAGCAGCCAGTGCTCAAAACAATTCAGAACCTGTTAATTCTGCCGACAATGGAAAGCCTGATGATGAAGATGTAGTTGAGGGTGAATTTACAGAAGCATAAAATCCGCGAATATTAGAAACAAAACAATATCTCTCTACTGTAGCCCGTACATGTACGGGCTACTTTGTTTACTAAATTATCTTGCAATTGATTTGGGATTCACAATCTCTAGTTGTATAATGATACACGGAATGACTCGATTATAAATGAAGTTATAGATACAGGAGTTTCATGATGAAAGCAGATTATATTTGGATGAATGGCAAGATTGTGCCATTTGAAGAAGCAAAAATTCACTTTCTCAGCCCAACTATGCATTATGGGCTCGGAGCATTTGAAGGTATACGCTGTTATGAGACTCCAGAAGGAGCAGCGGTGTTCCGATTGCGAGAACATCTTCAGCGTCTTCTAGATTCTGCTCTCATATTGGGCATAAGTGAATTTTCTTACAGTATAGACGATTTATGCCAGGCAACTTTTGAAACTATCGAGGCTAATAGTTTCAAGGGTTGTTATATTAGACCACTAATTTACCTTGATGGTCCTTTAGGTCTCGATTTAGATACATCAGCAGCAAAAATCGGTATTGCTGCTTGGGAATGGGGAACCTATTTGGGAGACAAAGCACTTGAAAGCGGAGTACATATGATGGTTTCATCATTTACACGTCATCATATCAATGTAAGTATGACAAAAGCAAAAATATCTGGCAACTACGTGAATTCCGTTTTGGCCAAAACTTTGGCATTGAGATCAGGATATGATGAGGCCATTATGCTTGATCCTAATGGATACGTGTCGGAGTGTTCTGGCGAAAACTTATTCATCGTTAATGATCAGAATATAGAAACTCCACCTAGAGCAACTATTCTAGAAGGGATCACACGAAATTCATTAATCACCATTGCCAAGGACTCGGGATATAACGTTACTGAAAACCTCATATCACGTGATCAATTATATGTTGCTGATGAGCTATTTGTCTGCGGAACTGCAGCTGAAGTCACTCCTGTAAGAGCAGTCGACCACCGCACTATAGGTCTAGGCAAACCTGGTCCAATAACTAAAAAAATACAGCGAACATTTTTTGATACAGTCAATGGGCTTGGCAAGCGATCAAAAGAATGGTTGGAATACATTTAACAGTACATTACTAGTACCAATAGAAAGCCATATGGAAACTTCAGACAAGATTGCTCCTTGGAGAAATCACGGTCCAGCACTTATCCTGCTTGGAATATCACTCCTGTCGATACTTCTGTTATTTTCATTTATTACTCGTTCAGTCCCAACTCTTCCGAACCCTACCCAATTAAATTTGATTTACGAAGGAAATACAATGAGATATGGCTCTCCACATAACCTATTTAATTTACCAATGATAGGGTCATTAATATGGTTGATCAACACAATCATTGGACTTGTACTACTGCGGAACAAAGATGAAAGATTTGTCGTACATCTTTTACTGACAATTACATTGGTAGCGCAGTTAATCATATGGGTTACAACTTTGAGACTCACAAATTACATATGAGACATATCTACACATATGTCTATTGTCATCTTATGACCATTTTAATCATCTTTTCTATGAAGTAACATACAACCCATAAGCCAAGAAAACTACAAAAAACGCTTCATAATATCAGAAAACCAACTCAATAAATTTACTAGTACTATAATATATTGATGCGCTATTTTGAGTCAAACAAGTCAGTCTTTGCAGGCATAATACTTTTTACATTACCATTTCTTCTGTTTTGGCAAATATGGTGGCCAAATAGTGATCACAGACTTGTCTTCACTCAGGGTGATTTTACTGAACAACACTATCCATTTCGTTCTTTTGCAGCAGAAGAAATACGTAGCGGGCGCCTACCTGTGTGGGATCCATACACATTCGGAGGATATCCATCTATTGGAGAAAGTCAACATGCAACTTTCTATCCTTTAGGATTATGGCTCGCTTTAGTGCCTGATACTTTACGATTCTTAGCATTAGAAATTGAAGCAGTTTTCCATCTGGGATTAAGCGCCTTATTCACATTCTTATTAGTTAAACACCTAACTAACAGTATAAGCGCAGCGATGTTGTCAGGAACCGCTTATGGATTAAGTGGATTTCTAACATCATACCCTATGCTGCAAACTCCTATCTTAGAAGCTGCTACATGGTTGCCTGCCGGACTATGGTTAGCTGAAATATCAGTAACAAATCGCTCGCTTAAGTTTGCTGCCATTTCAGGAGTTACAATGGGGATAAGTATTCTTGCGGGACATCCACAAACTACTTTGTACTGCATTTTTGTGATAATAACATATGTTCTAATGCGTAGTTCCGCAAGCTGGAAAGAAATATGGTTTGCATGTACGGTTATATCGGTAATTATCATAGTATCACTAGGATTAAGTGCACCCCAATGGTTACCCAGTGCTCAGTTGGCATTAGAATCAAATCGTATGGAACTTTCTTACCACGAAGTGTCTGGAGGATTTAGTACTAATGCATTGGTTGGACTTGTACGTCCCAACACTGAAGAATGGTCACCACTTTACATAGGCATTTTCCCACTTCTACTAGCATTGATAGGATTATGTCAACGACGAATGGTAACATGGTACTGGGGGATCATATTCATATTTTCGCTATTGTGGGCATTAGGACGTCACAGCTTTATCTATCCATTTATATATTACTTGGCACCTAGTGCAGCATTGTTTCGTGGACAAGAACGCGCTGCTTTCTTGGTTTGTTTTGCATTGATCATATTAGCAGGTTATGGATATAAACAATTAATACGAAAAACTTGGATCCCAAAATGGTTTTTACCGATATCTATAATAATTGTCACCACTGACCTATTCAATGCAAATTACGGTGTCATATTACAAAAACCACCTACAGAGGGCTTCTATAATATGACACCGGTGGTGCAATATGTTAAATCTCAGTCAGGTTACTGGCGAATTAGCAGCGAAGCACTGTTACCAAGTGGAGGCAATGCTGGAAAAATATTTCATATACGCGATGTAACGGGTAGTGGACCGCTTTCTTTAGCTCATTATCACCAATTCCTAAGTAAAGTACCAGAAGTTCGATGGTGGCAGCTACTGAATGTGCGCTACGTTATAACCCAACGCAATATAGATTACCCTGGCCTAAATTTAGTTGGTAGCATAACGCAGCCTAATATCTACCAACTAAATTTGAGTGGCAAGCCCGTATGGATCTTGCACGACATTAAAATTGTCGCTAATCAAGATGAGGCATTTCATGTCACCTCATCAATGGAATGGCTTGATCCATACCAGACAGCTGTACTAGAAAAATCCCCATATCCAAAGCCGGAATTTGCCACAGATAATGAAAGTGCAGTTTTAGTTAAGTACAATAACCACTATACTGAAGTAGAAGTAAATTTGAGTGCCCCAGGCATAATTGTACTTAGCGAAATTGATTACCCTGGATGGACGGTAAGTGCTAATGGAAACGCAATTGAAAATTTGCGCGCCTTCGGTTTGCTACGAGCAGTATCTCTTCCAAAAGGGACATGGACAATTGTATGGGAATATAATCCCTTATCTGTTCACATTGGATTAATTGTTGCTGGATTAACTATAGTTGGACTAGCATTACTTTTTCGGAACACAATCTATGCTAACCAACAAAACTCACTATGACTATTCCAAGTTTGAGACAATGGTAACGTCTAATATGCACCTCTCCCCAGAAAAACTTTCGGGATCGTACGCAAAATCAAAATAACATCTAAAGGCAATGACCAATTTTCTATATAGTAAATATCCAACAAACACATTTCATCGAAAGCTATATCACTACGCCCAGAAACTTGCCACAATCCTGTAATTCCTGGTAACACGTCTAGTCTCTGACGGTGCCAATGCTTGTATTGGTCAACTTCCTTTGGAAGTCCAGGACGTGGTCCTACAATACTCATATCTCCTTGCAATACATTAATAAGTTGCGGTAATTCATCAAGGCTCGATTTACGAAGCCATCTTCCCATCCAAGTTAAACGGGGATCCTCAGGTATCTTAAATAAAGGTGCAGCGGCTTGATTTAGTTGCGAAAGTTCATGCTGCTGACTTTCAGCATCAACGGACATGGAACGAAATTTGTATATTTTAAAAGTCTTACCAAACCGTCCTACACGAATTTGAGTAAAAAATATTGGTCCAGCGGATTCAAGCCGCACCAATAACGCAATCAGCAGAAAAAGAGGCATCACGAATGGTAATATGGATAAACTGACCAAAACGTCCAACATACGTTTTGCAAGCATACCCGATTCGGTGAAACGTGTCACTTTCAATCCGATTAAAGGTATACCTCCTAAGTCTTCAACACTAACCCTACTTAAGTTGAGTTGAAACATGTCCGGTACTACACGCGCACGCACTCCCCTTCTCTCACAGGAACTAACCAATTGAGATATTTCCTGTTGATCACTCCAAGGCAGAGTAACGATAACCTCATGAATCTCCTTTGATTCCAAAATATTATCCAATTGAGATAAAGACCCTAGCGCCTTAAAACGTCCTATATCAGTAACACCAAGAACCGAGTCATTATCCACAAATCCAACTACTCTATAACCCAAATAAGGTTGTGCAAAAACTGCACGCATGACAGCTCGACCAATATCGCCAGCACCGACTATCAACAAGTTCGTTACGTTAATCCCTCTTGCTCTGAGTCTAGATTCTACAAAACGCCTTAATCCACGTATGAGACCGAGAAAACTAATAATAAGAACGGCATCATATAAAAACAGCAAACGCGAAAAGGCCAAAGGCCTTAGGCCAAACGTTGCTGCCATTACAAATATGGTGCCTACAAAAACACCATTAGCAATACGATATACTTCATCTACCCAAGAAGTACTCCTACCGATGTTGTAAACCTGATTGGCATTGAAAGTAAGCAATAAGACAATTGACAATCCCACAAACAGTGCAGAATAGGCCTGTAAATCACTATAAAATCCTGTTTCCACATTGCGGAACCACCGAAGTTCATAACGAATGAACCAAGCTAAATATGATGCCAGATAAATTAATAGTAGATCAACCAGCATCCACACCCAACGGGATTTCAAGTTAATTTGCTTCATAATCATTTGGAATCAATTGATTGTTGCATATCGGTCAAACCTAAAGCGCGTGCATAACTACGCTCAGTTAATCTGCCAGCAGTTTTCCAACTAAATCTAGCAGCCTGCTTGGGACCCACATTACATAGTTCAACATATTTTCCTTTAGTGTTGAGAACATCATCTATACAATCTGCCAATATGTCAACATCATCAGGAGGAATCAGTACAGATGCTTTACCAGCCACCTCAGGCAAAGATGCTGCATCGGAGGTTATAGTAATAGCACCACAAGCCATCGCCTCCAACACTGGTAAACCAAACCCCTCATAAGCGGATGGATACACAAACACACTGCAAGCAGAATACCACAATGTCAATTCATCTTGCGGTACAAAGCCCGGGAACATGACATCTCGACCAAGATGTAGCTCTTCAACAATTTGAAATACTTCCTTATACAACCAACCTTTGTCACCAACACATATAAGCTTGACATTTGTCGGTTGAATTTTATTGTAAGCATGAATTAAGACCGACAAGTTTTTTCTGGGCTCAATGGTACCTAGATACAAGATGAATCTTTCAGGTAGTCCTCTACGCTCTCTAAATTTAGCCACCGATTTTTCCGAAGCACGTTTAAAATTTCCATGAAGACCAGGATAGATCACATCCACCTTGTTTTTTTTGACTCCCAAAAGACTGACTACATCTTGCTTGGTATGTTCAGATATTGCAATGATACGACGCGCCTTGACACATGAAATCCTAGTGAATAATGATAGATATAGACGATTTGTCCGATTTATACGTCTAGGAAATCTAAGAAATGAAAGATCATAAACTGTGACAATTGTTGGAATAACACTCAATATCGGTGTCACAAATGCCATGCCATGTAATAAATCCAAACGATTACGCATGACTATTGTAGGTAACACAAACTGCTCCCACAAAATTCGAGTAATCGGTGATTTGTTCACAACATTTGGTACTTGATGAGCGACTAATTCATGATACTTGTTTACATTATCTAAACAGACAAATGCTTTATACAAGAACTGTTGGTCTTGGTTTTTAAACTGTGAAAGTAGGCCATCAATATAGTTATGAATACCTGCTTGCCGGTATGTACCCTTAGTGCCCGAGCCGAGCAATAAAGCATTCAGTCCAATTTTGTGTGTTCTAGTTTGGTACTGTGACATTGAAGGCTACATTATATCATTTAAGAATTATGAGCCAAGCTTTTGTAGAGCTTGGCTGTTCTTGAGGCGACACTAGCTTGTGTAAAATGGGTAAGCACGCGTTTACGACCTTTCTGTGCTAATTGGCTGCGTAGAGAAATATCGGAGTATAATCGCATCAGTGCTTCTGCCAAAGCAAAAGAATCGTTCTCTTCAAACACAAACCCAGCATCACCAATAACATGCGGAATTTCACCACAACTAGAACCTATAACTGGCACTCCACTAGCCATAGCCTCTATCAGTACTCTTCCAAATTGTTCCTTCCATCCTGCAGTGGTTCTAGAAGGTAACACTAACACATCAAATGTATGCAGTAATGACGGTATCTTGTCAGACTCCATCCATGGCGCAATTAAGACTCTGTCTTGTATTTGCAAACTATCAATTAACTCTCGCAAGGCGGACAATTCGGGACCAGAACCATACACATTTAGGCGCACATCTTTTGGCATTCTAGTCATAACATGTATCAGTAAATCAACTCCTTTTTCATAGACAAGTCTTCCGATATATCCTATGTTCAAACTACTCCCATTATGTTCTGCATTAGTCGGCATGCGATACACTTCTGTATCAACACCAAATTGTGGTATCACCTCTGAAATGCCTCGATAACCTTTATCTTCGAACACCTTTAATGAGCTTATACTACCGAAGATAGCTGCATCAACCTTACGCATCACACTTGATTCAATTGCACTAAATGGCCACGGATAGTGCTTATTAATATTCTGCCACGAAAAAAAGAGGGTTTTACATCTATGTCCCCTTGCAACCCACATTGCATGCCCGGTGGCAAAATTGTATGGTTCTTCATCAATATGTAGAACATCAGGATCAATTTCATAGAGTCTTCGACGTAATCCGGGATAGAAATGACAATGATAACTACCATTAAATGCTATGGGTTCAACTCGAATATCATACCCAGCATTCTCAGTGACCTCAAATGGTAATGTGCCTCGCTCATCTCTCCACTCAGGTGGCACTATTACAGTAAGATCAACATCAGACTGCTTGACAATCTCATCTAATTTACTTCTGTATACCCGTGTTACACATGCTTTCGAAAGCAATGCCACTTTTATTTTTTTTGTCATATAAAATCAGACTCGAAGTCCTAGCACAATATCAAGTGCCAATAAATCATTTATCAACATCAATTAGTACCGCTCGAGCAGGAGCACCCTCGCATCCTTCAAGCTTGATAGGAAGACATATCAGATGATATCTACCCTCCTGCACACCGTCAAAATTCAACCCTTCGACTGGCACTATACCTGCTCGGAGCAATGTGTAATGAGTGGGTCCAGTATTACCATAAGGAGCAACTGATAGGTAGTCAACACCTACTAATCGAATCCCATGTTCCACAATCCACCTAGCGCCTGAATCTTCTATAGCGACAAAATCTTTGTGAAAAACAATTTCGTTTTCAGACCATAATTGTGAGTTAGTAGTCTTAATAAGCAATCTTTCCGTACCTTTAGGTATTGACAGTGTATCCAACAAATCCGCATCTATAACCTCAGCATTGGCAACATCAATTAACAAAGCTGAACCAACAAGTATCTCAAGATCAATAGCTGTCACATCGAATCCATCTTTCAAAAAATGAAGTGGTGCATCCAAATGAGTACCAGAGTGAGCACCCAATTCAATTTGCGTCACATTAGCTTTGGAATCTTTTCCAATTTGCTGTATCGACGTAAATCGAATCACCGGATGACCAGGCCAGACAGGAAAACCTGGTTTAATACCTAAAGAAATATCAATAATTGCCATAATAAATCACCCTTCTCGCTGCCACGTAACAGATATTGAACCAGCAAATTCATCACTATCACCTTGACGGCAAGGTTCGCTCGTAAGCCCATATATAGGATTGGTACTATTACCAACTTGCAAAGTATAAACTTGTTTTGGGTCAATTGTGAAATCACCGTAACCAATCCCAATATCTGGATGTAAACCGGTCGAAAACATATCGCTACCGGTCGTCCAATCTATCCTCAATTGCACTCCAGGTACAGGATTACCAACAGCATCTATAACATATACTTTGATGATCGGTTTGTCCATTTGCTCATCACAAATCACAGTCTTGTCGAGAAGCATGTACTCATCAAGCAAAGCAAGAGTAGGCACTGGGCTAACTACAACTACAGTAGGATAAGGTGTCACTGTTGAAGTGACTTTTGGAAGCATTGTTGATATGGGTATATCAGCTGAAGCAGATTCGGTTTCCAAATCACCACTACTGAGTGCAAGGGCAAGCTCTGCTAGTACAGATACGTCAAAATCAGACCTTCCAGCGGCAGCCCACCTTTGAGCTTGTGAAGTTGTAGTATCTAGAACATTATCTGCGCCTAGTTTATCTAATCTTATTCGCGCTCTTTCTAAATCTCCATCTCGACTATACGCTGCAGCAACCATAACTACATATTTGTCTCTATACTCTGAGTGCAAATCTTTTGGTGTAGCTATTCTAAGTTGTCTGGGATATACCACCCATCCCAACAAAAGACCAATAGCAGCTCCAATAACAAGTCCCAATAGTATAAGATTTATACGAACTATTTTCACGACAGGAAAGACTTCATTTTGGCAGTATCTGCACCAAGTGCTTTTGCGAGCTCGGCCATTGCTGTAATATCAGCACTACTGTGTCCTGCAGCAATCATATACTCCGCTCGCGCAGCCACAAATTCACCTGGTTGGTCTACACCTAAATCTGTAAGGTAGGCACGAGACACGCGAATATCCTTCTCTATAGAATATTTCTGCGCAATCAATAACAAATAATCATTCGCATATTCTTCTCTTAACGCATAAGGATCATTATCCAAATATTGCACTGGTGAAATCTGCCAGGCATAGTAAAGACTCGCTCCAGAACCTATCAATAATCCCATGAAGAGATTTAATAGAGCTGGACGCGATACTCTATTCATACGCTGCGGTCGCAATACACGAGTATGTTTCTGACGTTGGTATTTGTAATCGTAACGGGTCATGCCATGATAAAATTATTGATATGTCTCAAAATACATTACAAATTTACAAAATTACTTCTCTTGCAATAACTCTATGCCGAAGGTGGGAATCGAACCCACACACCCTAAGGGTACGCGATTTTGAGTCGCGCGCGTCTGCCAATTCCGCCACTTCGGCAAGCATACAGAGCATTCTAAGCTAACGAGGTAATACGGTCAAGTTATACTGGTATGAAACTTGGTATTATTGGACTACCTCATTGTGGCAAAACCACACTTTTCAGTGCGTTAACACATGATTACAATCCAACTGGAAAGAAAGTTGTTGACGGAAAGGCTCAAATAGATACAGCTATAGTCAGTGTGCCAGATGAACGAATAGAATGGTTATCGAATCATTATAATCCAACAAAAGTCTCTCACGCGAAGATTACTTTTCAAGACATATCAGGCATAACAAATAATCAAGAAACTTTTCCTAGGTCGCTATTAACGATTTTGTCACAAGTAGATGGATTTATCCATGTAGTTCGCAACTTTGATGATCCCAACATTCCTCACCCTATGCAGCGTATTAATGCAGAAGAAGACATCAAGATACTCTTGGATGAGTTCGCTATAAATGATATGTTAATTGTAGAACGTAAACTGGAAAGTCTCAATAGTGAATGGAATAAGGGGGGTGGACGAGATCGTCCGGAAATTGAGTATGAGCAAAAACTATTTGAGCAATTACATCATACCCTTGAAACCAAGTATGGTATAGATACATTACAGTTAACCAAACAACATCAGAAATTAATCTCTGGCTTTGGGTTTCTCACTAGTAAACCGATGCTGATAGTACTTAATGATGATGACAAATCACAAAAACAAAAATATCCTGTTAATACTATTAGGCATGGAAAACTAAAAACAGAGGTAATATCTTTAATGAGTAAATTAGAAATGGAGATTGCTCAACTCGACCAAGATGACGCTTCATTTTTTATGAAAGAGTACGGCATGTCGGAAACAGTACTCGACAAAATCATTCAGAGTGCCTATAAGATGATGTCTTTAAAGTCCTTTTACACTGTGGGCAACAATGAGATACGTGCATGGGCAATCACAGATAATACCAATGCACAGCAAGCAGCAGGCACTATCCATAGTGATATGCAATCTGGTTTTATCAGGGCTGAAGTAATGTCCTTTGCAGATCTTAAGGAACTAGGGTCGGAATCATTAGTAAAAGCAGCTGGAAAATGGAGATTGGAAGGCAAAGAATACATTGTGCAAGATGGAGATATAATAAACATCCGTTTTTCACCTCCCAGGAACAATCAAAACTAAAAGATGTGGGGAAATTGAATGGTTAACACAAAAATAAAACAAACTAATTGGGACCTTAGTGATATCATCGCTTCGCCAGAAGGCGAACCACTAAAGAGTATCACTACAGAACTAGAAGTATCCATATCTGCAATTGAGGCAATGAGACATAAGCTTAGTGAGGACATTAGTTCAGCCGATTTCAACCATGCACTTGAGCTTACCGAACGTGTAACCGAAGCCGCAAACCGTTTAGGAGCATATGCCAGTTTGTGGTTCTCTGAAGACACACAGAACCAGGATGCTTTAGCTTTTCAGGGAAAAATAGAACAGCTTACCACCGAGGCCCAAAATCGGGTCCTTTTTCTTGCTCTCTGGTGGAAAACTCTACCAGAGGACTCAGCTGATCGTTTAATTGCTAACGCCCCCAACAACCTACGATATTACCTTGTCCAACAGCGTAAGGAAAAACCTCATGTGCTTGCAGAGCATGATGAACAAATCATAAATATAAAAAATATGAATGGCAGTAACGCACTGATCACTATATACGCAATGTTGACCAACAAATATAAATTTAATCTCGCAACAATTGATGGTAATGAAAAACAAGAACTTACTCGAGATGCTCTTATGGAATACGTGCGCAAACCAGACCCGGCACTGCGAGAACGAGCATATAAGGAACTGTACCGGGTATATGCCGAAGACGGTATGGTTCTCGCTCAAGTTTACAAGCACCTAGTCCAAGATTGGCATGAGGAACAAATTAAACTACGTCATTACTCCACCCCGATTGCGATCCGTAACCTGCGCAACAACATCCCAAATGAAGTGACTGAAATACTGCTACAAGTTTGCAGGAAAAATGCTCCCTTATTTCAGAAATGGTTCAGTATAAAAGCCGGTTTGCTTGGCATGGACCAATTGCGCCGTTACGACATTTATGCACCACTTACTAGTGCGGAACAAAAATACCCATATGCCGAATCAGTTGAACTAGTACTAGATACCTTTGAGCAATTTTCGCCTGAGTTGGCAACATCCGCAAGGCGCGTGTTTGAAGATAACCACATAGACTCAGAAAACCGTATTGGTAAAAGAGGCGGAGCCTTCTGCGCTAGTGTAATCCCAAAAGTTACACCCTACGTTCTGTTGAACTATGGTAGCTCCGTACGTGATGTAGCAACACTTGCTCACGAGCTTGGACATGCGGTCCACAGTATGCTAGCCAACAATCATTCAGTACTCAACTATCATTCAACTCTACCGCTCGCAGAGACAGCCTCGACATTCTCCGAAATGCTTCTTATAGACAGACTTCTTGAGAACAATACAGATGCGGCAGTACGTCAAGACCTAATTGCAAATGCCCTTGATGACAATTATGCCACCATAATGCGTCAAGCATATTTCACGCTTTTTGAACAGCAAGCACATAAGATGATACAAGAGCATGCCGGCATTGATGAATTGAACAAAGCTTATATGGATAACATAGCAGAACAATTTGGAGGATCAATCGATATTAGTGAGGAGTTTCAGTGGGAATGGGTCTCGATTCCTCACATTTA
Source organism: Anaerolineales bacterium UBA3499 (assembly GCA_002377585.1). GTDB lineage: Bacteria > Chloroflexota > Anaerolineae > Anaerolineales > UBA11657 > UBA11657. The sequence goes on from DFQC01000012.1 coordinate 17,241, forward strand.
TTACTCGCCTTTCTACTGCTATGCTTATAGTTTTGGACAATTGCTGGTATTAGCTCTATATCAACGATATCGCGAAGAAGGAGCAAAATTTATACCGCAATACCTGAGAATATTAAGCTACGGTGGGTCTCAAAGTCCGGAATACATCCTCAATGAATCTGGTATAGACATAACCAAACCTGAATTCTGGCAAGGTGGCTTCAACTATATTGAAGAGATGATTAATGAACTAGACAACTCAGCGACACAAAGATGAACTTAAGCAAGCAACATCCTTATTCTTTAGGTCGAAGATGTGGAAACAATATAACCTCACGAATGGAAGCCTGGTCTGTCAATAGCATTACCAAGCGATCTATACCCATGCCAAATCCTCCGTTGGGAGGCATTCCATAACTCATAGCTTTTAGATAATCTAAATCCAATGGGTGCGCCTCACCAGACTCCTGATTATGATCCCGACCCATATCCACGAATCGTTGCTCTTGATCTATAGGATCATTTAATTCGGTAAAAGCATTACACAACTCAAGACCACCGACAAATACCTCAAATCGCTCAACTGTATTCGGGTCATTTTCCTTAGATTTAGCTAATGGGGAAATATCTCTAGGATAGTCATAAACAAAGGTCGGCTGAATCAAATGCGGTTCTACACATTTGCTAAAAAGCATTTCGATTAGTTTACCTCTTGTTGCTTTTGATGGTATCTGTATTTCTCTGGATTTGCAATGCGAGACTAACTGATCGTCACTAGAGTTCACATAGTCAATCTCTGAATATTCAATTAGTGCCTCACGTAAAGATATTCTTCGCCAAGGAGGCTGAAAATCCAATTTGTGACCCTGATAGGATACTAGTGTATCATCACAAACTTCTCCAGCCACAAATGCCACCATTTGCTCGGTTAACATCATCACATCTTCATAGTCCGAATAGGCCCAATAGAATTCCAGCTGTGTAAATTCTGGATTGTGTGTAAGACTAACACCCTCATTACGAAAATCACGACCAATCTCATATACCCTCTCAAACCCACCTACAAGCAACCTTTTTAAGTAGAGTTCGAAAGAAATACGCAGAAACAAATCCTGATGCAATTGATTATGGTGTGTAGAAAAAGGTCTTGCTGCTGCACCACCATAAATAGGTTGTAAGACGGGAGTCTCCACCTCAAGAAAATCGCGTTTGTCAAGAAAATACCTTAATGCGCTAATCGTTCCGGATCTAATTCTAAATATTTCGCGCACGTGTGGATTGACTGCCAAGTCGGCATAACGTTCACGATAACGAGCCTCTACATTGTCAAAAGCTGAATATACCTTGCGATCGCCTTCTTCATCTACTTCCTTTGCAGCAGGTAATGGACTGATACTTTTTGCAAGCATACGAAAATTTGATACATCGAGGGTCACTTCTCCAGTACGTGTTTCCATTAATTTACCGGTCGCCTGTACAAAATCACCTAAATCAAAATCGGCCTCAAATTGTTTTAATCTGTCCTTACCGATAGCATCAGATCGAATCAATAATTGAATACGACCACTTACATCCTCGATATGTGCAAAAGCTAATTTGCCCATTGTACGCACAGAACGCAAACGACCACACAATGTCATCTCTATAGAATTTTCTCCGTTATTATCTTTATCAGATGAAAGTTCAGAAAAATACTGAGTTGCCATTGATATACTGTGGCTCCTTTCAGCACGATGAGGAAAGGGATGTTCACCACGCTCTCTAAGTCTCTCGAGCTTGGCCAATCTATTTTGTTCTATTTCTGTAAATGATCGCATACAATTTACACCAATCTAGAAATTTCACCAACAGTTAATCTTGCCACTATTATACGCATAAAGTACTTTAATAAAAAAAGCCCCGTAGCCAAATTAAGGTACGGGGCATGCGTAAATAACCACACTATTTGACTTTCTTAATATTGTATATGGTGTCTCCAGCAGGTGCAGTTACCACCACCTGATCTCCAGCTTTAGCACCTAACAGGGCCTGTCCTAGCGGAGATTCGTTAGAAATCAGACCTTGAGATGGGTCAGCCTCAGTGGCACCGACAATAACAAATGACTCCGTGTCCGAGTTGTTCTCCTTGACAAATACTGTTGAACCCATTTTAGCTACCCCATCATTCTTACCCTTTTTAATGACAGCAGCTCTAGATAACATTGACTGTATTGTGACTATACGTCCTTCAACAAAGGACTGCTCATTCTTGGCCGCTTCATACTCAGCATTTTCAATAAGATCCCCACCCTCCTGAGCCTGATGCAACCGTTCAGCTACCTCCGCTCGACGAACTGTTGTCAGATAGGTTAATTCATCTTCTAGCTTCTTTAGACCACCTTTTGTCAAATAAGTCACATTTTCCATGTTCATATTCTTTATCCAATAAACCAATTAGGCTGATTTAATTGCTCTATATCGTGTTAGTCAATCCTTCAACAAATAATAAAAAAGAACTGAGATACAATCCCAGTCCAGTTCCAGTTCATATTTGTGCGGAAATTCTACCAGCACGGTGTTATTCTGTAAAGTCTAATTTTTTTAGTCAAATTTTGGCTTTTTCCACAAAAACAATATTCAACCCAAGCATCTTGACGTCGACATAAATCCACAAACAGTTGTATAAATTTGACCTTTGACCTATGTAAAGAGACATGATAAACTCTTGTTGTAATCATGAAAAATAATAACTTCATTTTCTACTATTATTTTACGCTCGGGAAAGGACCGCGCGTTGTTTTGGCTTAAGTACACTATTTAGAAGGTAAGGTATACGAAAGTACGGAGCAACTTCTCCGTGCTTTTTTTATACATGCAAACTTGAATATTGCCAACAAACAGAGGAGGAACAATGACTGTTTGCAGAGGTGTAAGAGGAGCAGTGCCAGTTGTTTCTAATACAGAAAGAGATATACTGGCTGCGACAGATAAGTTGTTGAGCGAACTGATTAATAAGAATGGAATTGTTGCTGATGATATTGCTTCAGCGATTTTCACTACCTCACCAGATCTTAATGCAGAGTATCCAGCAATTGCCGCTCGCAAATTAGGTTGGAGTAATGTCGCATTACTTTGCGGGCACGAAATGAATGTTCCCCATGGCATGAAGAACTGTTTACGTATTCTGATTCACTGGAACACTGACAAGTCCTCTGAAGACATAATACATGTTTACCTAGGTGAGGCAAAAAGTTTACGGCCCGACTTACATTCCGAGGAGAGAATAGATTAACTATGATTATTATAATGCGTGCAGGAGCAACACAAATACAGATAGACAACGTTGTAAAACGTATAGAAAAAGATGGATTTGTAGCGCATCTTTCTGATGGTTCAGAACGAACAATAATAGGACTTATTGGAGACGACCGCCCAATAGATAGACGTACCTACGAGGTCATGGAAGGAGTTGAGAAATCTGTGCAAGTATTACAACCGTTTAAACTAGTTTCTCGAGACCTACAAGACCGCGATAGTATTGTAAAAGTTGGAGAAGTTGAGTTTGGAGGGATAGGTATTGGAATTATTGCAGGTCCCTGTTCAGTAGAAGATCGAGGCCAATTACTAGAAAGTGCGCATGTAGTAAAAGAAGCAGGTGCACATGCTCTTCGTGGTGGAGCATTCAAACCACGCAGTTCTCCATATAGTTTCCAGGGACTTGGAGAAGAAGGACTACAAATCCTGGCTGAAGCACGTGAACAAACTGGTCTACCCATTGTGACAGAGATAATGACACCAGAACAGTTGCCATTGATAAGCGAATATGCCGACATGTTGCAAATTGGTGCACGCAATATGCAAAATTATGAGTTACTCAAAACAGTAGGACGTAGTACCCTTCCCGTACTTCTCAAAAGAGGAATGATGGCCACATTGGAAGAACTATTGATGAGTGCAGAATACATTCTAGCAGAGGGAAATCGCAATGTGATACTTTGCGAGCGTGGCATAAGGACTTTTGAAAAATACACCAGGAATACGACTGACATTAATGCTGTTCCTGTTCTAAAAAGCCTTACACATCTTCCGGTCATTCTTGATCCAAGTCATGGGGTCGGGAAATGGAACTTTGTCACTCCTGTTGCACTTGCTGGTATAGCTGCTGGAGCAGATGGTCTCATAATTGAAGTTCATCCAAATCCAGAGGAGGCGTTATCGGATGGGGGACAAAGCTTGCTACCAGAAAGATTCGCTAACCTCGTACAAAAAACCAGGGCAATAGCTACGACAATTGGAAGAGAGTAGCAATTAGCAAACAAATTTACAATGAAGAAATCAGTGGATTTGCTATCAGATAGTCATATAACCATTGTAGGTTTGGGTCTAATGGGAGGTTCATTAGCAATGGCCCTGCAAGGTAAATGTGCCGGAATTACAGCAGTCGAAATTGATTCACAGACTCGACACATGGCATTAGAAAGAGAATTGGTTGACAATGTTACTGAAAGTTTGGAAGATGGTTTAAAGTATGCGGATATACTAGTACTCGCCACACCTGTACGAGTGATACTAGAAACATTAATGAAGCTCATCAAGCTTTCTAAGCACATAGAAAAGACGGTACTAGTACTAGACTTAGGGTCAACAAAAACAGATATAACGTCTGCTATGAGGTTACTGCCGAACAATTTTGCTGCAATAGGTGGACATCCAATGTGCGGCAAGGAGACTGGTGGACTCGAATATGCTGATGCATCATTATATAAAAACGCAGTTTTTGTCTTGACTACCACAAACAATTCAGACAAAATAATGCATCCCCTAGCCAAACAAATAATATCTGCAATTGGCTCAATACCAATTGAGATGGACGCAGAAAGACATGATCAATTGGTAGCATTAACTAGTCATTTACCTTACCTCTTGGCCTGCAGCTTAGTATCAGCTGTAAAATCAGAGGGAGATATTGATCCAATGATTTGGAAAATGGTTTCCAGCGGCTTTAAAGATACTACCCGATTAGCCTCTAGTGATGTACAAATGCTTATCGATATCATAGCGACTAATAAAGAAGCAATCATAAGGGCATTGAATCAGCAACGTATTGCAATTGATGAATTGGAAATTGCTCTTGACGAAGATCTGCAATCCCTGCAAACCTCTCTAAATAGTATACAAACTGTCAGAAATTATCACTTTCCTATCTCACCATCGAGTTTGTCATGAACGTAAAAGGTCCTACGACGCAGCTATCAGGAGAGGTACAACTACCAGGGGACAAATCAATCTCTCATCGTGCTCTACTGCATGCCGCACTAAGTCCAGAAGAATCACGCTTAAGGAATATTCTACGTGCTGGCGTAACAACATCCATGATAAATTGTCTGCGTGAATTAGGTGTAGAGATTATAGAAGCCAATGATGATGTGATTGTACGAGGTGGAAAGTGGATACAACCAAACAAACCACTAAATTGTGGCAATTCTGCTACTACTATGCGATTGCTGATGGGCGCTTTAGCAGGACAACCTATAACTGCCGAATTAACTGGAACAAAAGGTCTGCAGAGCCGACCAATGGGAAGAGTGGCACGACCACTCCGTAACATGGGCGCTTCAATTTCTTCTGATAACGCACCTCTGGTTATTAGTGGAGGAAACTTACATGGTATTGTTCATCATCAAGCGGTAGCATCTGCACAAGTGAAGGCCGCCTTGCTATTAGCTGCACTTCAAGCCACGGGCGAAAGCACCATTCATCAACCTGGACCCTCACGTGATCACTCCGAAAGAATGCTTCGCGATCTTGGTGTAAAGCTGCAAACAGAGAAACACAAAGTTACAATCCAACCTAGTGATAAATCGCTGGCTGCCACTAAAATATCTGTACCTGGAGATTGCTCAAGTGCTGCTTTTCTTATAGCATCTGCAGTCTTAGTGCCTGAAAGTAAGTTGACATTACGTGATGTGGGAATAAACCCAACACGCACTGGAATAATTGACGTCCTGACAAATATGGGGGCTGACATCTCAATTATAGCTAACAGCAAATCCGGTGGTGAACCTATAGCCGACATAATTGTCAAACATACAAATCTCAAATCAGTAACTATAGAAGGTGAAACAGTTGTACGTATGATTGACGAATTTCCTATATTCACCATAATTGCTACCCAATCTGAGGGTATAACCGTTGTAAAAGATGCTGCGGAGTTACGAATCAAAGAATCCGATCGTATTTCTTCCTTACTTGGAGAACTGCGCAAAATGGGCGTCGAATTTATAGAACATACAGATGGTTACACGATTGTAGGACCACAGGTTCTCAATCCAGCACAACTTGAAAGTCACGGTGATCACCGTATGGCTATGTCATTAGCTATAGCTGGAATGATTGCCCAAGGATGCACCAAAATAATGAATTCGGAAGTGATAGATGAATCTTTCCCAGAATTTACAAAAATCTTTAGTCAACTAGGAGCAAACATAGCCCGAAAATGAAAACATTAGCATTGCTCGGACATCCGGTGGCACATAGTGTATCTCCCGCAATGCACAATGCAGCTGCTTTAGAACTCGGACTGGATTATCAGTATATTGCTGAAGATATAACCCCTGAATTGCTAAATAATGCAATCTCCAATTTACGAACTGGTAAATGGATCGGCGCAAATGTGACAATACCCCACAAAAACACTGTCATACCATTAATTGATGAATTGGGCGATACAGCCAAAGCAGTAGGTGCAGTTAATACTCTAGTTAGGGTTAATGGTCGCATACACGGAGAAAACACTGACATTGAAGGATTTTTGATGGAAATCGACTCGCTCGAAATAAATCTAATTGATCGCCCTGCTCTCATACTGGGTACAGGTGGTTCTGCACGGGCCATAGCATTTGCATTATTGCAACGTGCTCCGGAGGTCAGGTTGCTCGGAAGAAACATGCTGGCAGGAACAAAAATTAAAGACGATCTCAGCAAAATTGTTGGCGGAAATTTGCTAAGTTTTGACTGGACCCCAACTGAACTTAGCAAAGCTTCTGAAGATTGTGCCTTAGTAGTCAATTGCACACCAATCGGAATGGTTCCGCATGTCAATACAACTCCTTGGTTTCCAAATATACCTTTTCCACCCCAAACATTTGTGTATGACCTGGTCTATAATCCTATAGAGACTATGTTGGTAAGACAAGCACGCTCAAACGGAATAAAAGCTCAAACAGGTTTAGGTATGCTGGTACGACAAGGAGTACTTTCATTTACACTATGGACAGGTCATCAGCCACCAATGACGACTATGCTAGAAGCCGCGGAGAGAGAATTAAATGATTAGATTACTTACTGCAGGCGAATCACATGGTCCCGCTGTAACCACTATACTAGAAGGTATCCCAGCGGGACTAAGACTCGCACCAGACGACATCAACCACGATCTAGCTCGACGCCAGAAAGGCTTTGGAAGCGGTGGCAGAATGAAAATCGAAAAAGATCAAGTCCAAATACTAAGCGGAGTAATGAGTGGAATCACTGTTGGATCCCCAATAAGTTTGCAGATTAACAATCTCGATCATGTTAAATGGAAAGATAAAGCAGTTCCAGCACTGACAACACCGCGCCCTGGACATGCAGATCTAACTGGCGCAATCAAGTATGGCTATAACGATTTGCGATATAGCCTCGAACGAGCTTCAGCACGAGAAACTACAGCAAGAGTAGCAGCTGCTTCTGTTTGCAGAAAACTACTGAATGAATTTGGCATAAAAATAGGAAGCTATGTTACAGAAATAGGTAGCATTAAAGCGCAAGTGGATGATATTCCAATAGAGCAAAGAGTTTCACTTTCCGAACAGTCAGATGTGCGTTGTCCAGACGACAAAGCATCAGAAGATATGCGCCAACATATCAGGAAGATTATGCAAGATAAAGATACGTTGGGAGGAGTGTTCGAAGTCGTTGCACTAGGTGTACCGCCTGGTCTAGGGTCATACGTACATTGGGACCGCAAAATCGAGGCTATCTTAGCTAAAGCTATACTGAGTATACACGCCATAAAAGGCGTAGAGATAGGTCCAGCTTTTGACAACTCACGCAAGCGTGGCACTGAAGTACATGATGAAATTATTCTCGAGGGAGACTCAATTACACGTAATACTAACAGAGCTGGAGGTACAGAAGGAGGCGTCACCACGGGACAACCATTAGTATTACGAGCAGCAATGAAACCAATTAGCACCACACTAAACCCATTACAGACAGTTGATTTAGCTACCGGAAAACCTGGTCCAACTACGTACGAGAGATCTGATTTCTGTGCAGTACCACGAGCCGCAGTAGTAGGCGAAGCTATGGTAGCATTTGTACTTGCAGATGAACTATTGCGTAAAATAGGAGGGGATTCATTAAATGAGATGCATCCAAGATTTAACGCCCTTCCACAAGCATCTTTGAATGACATAACAATAAATAACGAACCAACTATATTTTGGTGATGGTTTACGTATCTTTGTCAAGATTCGATAACACAGACATTACATTTGATATAAATTGCATATGAATCTAATACTTGCAGGACCCCCAGGAACAGGTAAAACTACACTTGGAAGACTATGTGCAGAGTTTCTAGGATACACTTTAGTCGACACAGATGAAGAGATCACTAAGCGCACTGGTAAATCTATAACTGAAATTTTTTCCACCCAAGGTGAAGCTATATTCAGAGAAATGGAAAGTAATATTCTTGCCGAGATAACTCAATATAAAAACAGCGTAATATCTCTTGGAGGTGGCACTCTACTATCAGATACCAATAAATCTATTGCTAAAGATCATGGGGTTTTGATTTGTCTTAGAGCTTCTGAATCCAATATCAAGACACGTTTAGCAAACAATGATGAAAGACCTTTACTGCAAAGCAATAAGGAAAACTCATCATCAATTGGCGTTTTATTATCTCAACGTAAGGGACATTATGACTCTTTCGATTTACAGTTAATGACTGATGATACTAATCCTGACGTGCTGGCAAAACATATTGTCGATGAACTAATGCCGTGGAAACATACAGTTAAAACTAATACCGGTGGTTACCCTCTAATTTTAGGAGTCAAAGCACTGACCTACCTTACTTCAATGTTCAACAACCATGGGATTCCTAAGCCCAATCTCATAATTAGTGATACTAATATAGCTCCACTTTGGAGCAACAAATTGGGTCAGCAACTATCGATCCCAGTACTTTCCATCCCTGATGGCGAATCACAAAAAACACTTGAAACAGTCCACAACATTTATGATCAGTTCCTGCTACATGATTTAGACCGAAGTAGTATTGTATTAGTTATAGGCGGAGGTGTAGTAGGTGATATAGCTGGGTTTGCAGCTGCAACTTATATGCGTGGCATACGCTGGGTCAATATTCCCACTACTCTGCTGTCAATGATTGATGCTAGCATTGGAGGTAAAGTAGGAGTGGATCTTCCACAAGGAAAAAATATGATTGGTGCCTTCCATCCACCTGAAATGGTACTTGCAGACCCAGAAACACTAACTACATTGCCAGAAAATGAATATAAGGCGGGATTAGCTGAGGTAATAAAACATGGCATAATAGCTGATGCAAAACTATTTTCATTAGTAAACTCAAAGTCATTACCTTTGTCAAGAGATTTGCTACAAAAAGCCTTAGAAGTCAAAATTAATATAATCCAACAAGATCCTTTTGAACGTAACGAACGCGCTAAACTCAATTTAGGGCATACTATTGGACATGGTGTCGAAGCAGCTAGCAACTATAGGCTGCGCCACGGAGAAGCCATAGCAATAGGTTTATATGGTGAGGCACTATTGGCCGAACAAATTGGAATAGCTGATTCTGGTATTGCATCTAAAATAGAGAAAAAATTGACTTCTCTAGGTTTGCCTACCAAGTGTCCCGGACTGAGCGTACTACAAATAAAACAACTAATGTCCAGTGACAAAAAGAAAAAATCTGGCAATCTTTACTTCACTTTGCCAACCAGTATTGGTGCAGTAGAATATGGTATTCAGGTAGAAGACAACATATTGACAAAAACTATCGAAAGACTCACTAAATAAAAGATAGATGAGGATACAAAACAATGCTTAATGTACTTGTATTACATGGTCCTAATTTGAATTTACTTGGTACACGTGAGCCAGATGTTTACGGTACCGACACTCTAGCTGACATCGACTCTCAATTAACCGCGCTCGCTGAAGAAATGCAAATCGTGACCCGTATTACGCAATCTAACAGCGAAGAAATGCTTATTGAGAAACTACACTCTGCACGTGAGTGGGCAAATGGAGTATTGTTTAATCCGGGCGCATTCACACATACCTCAGTAGCACTCCGTGATGCTATTGCTGCTATTGATATACCAGTTGTAGAAGTACATTTGTCCAACATTCACGCTCGCGAATCATTCCGACGTGATTCCCTGTTAGCACCAGTATGCATAGGAAGCATATCTGGATTTGGCACTAATTCCTACATGCTCGGTCTCCGGGCTCTCAAAACCTATATAAATTGATTGAAATCTGCTAATAAATCTATCCAAACCACTTGTTGTTGACAAAACTACGGGTGACTTTTATACTAATACCTTTCATAAATTCATCTGGTCCAGACTACTAAGGGTAGATTTATTACCTAGTAAGCTGTTTATTGACTCAAGGTAGACTGTATCAACTTTAATTATTCTAGAAGTCAAGTATTTGCTCAATGCAATGATTAGATTACTGGGAGATATATTTAAAAATGTCAGACAAACAAATTACCCCAAAACAAGCTATAGAAGCTGCAAAAGCAGGTAAAGCACAGATAGTTGATATAAGATTTACTGATTTGTTTGGCACCTGGCAACATTTTAGTATTCCGGTAAGTGAATTTACAGAGGAGCTTTTCAAAAACGGTATTGGTTTTGATGGATCTTCGATTCGTGGATTCCAGCAAATCCACGAATCTGACATGTTACTAATCCCTGATGCAACTACAACTTTCATGGATCCGGTACTCGATATACCTACATTAGTAATTATATCTGATATCTATGACCCGATAACTTTAGAGCCTTATAGTCGTGATCCACGCTATGTTGCAAAAAAGGCAAATGACTACATGAAACAAAGTGGTATAGCAGACTTAAGCTACTGGGGTCCTGAAGCAGAATTCTTTATATTTGATGATGTAAGATACGAAAGCACACCATACTCTTCATACTATGCAATTGATAGTCGTGAGGGCTGGTGGAATAGTGGCGAAGATTTAGGGCCTAATCTCGGTGGGCAAATACAAGCCAAACGTGGATATTTTCCGGTCCCACCTGTTGATACCCTTCAGGATGTTCGTAGCGATATGATGCTTACTCTTCAAGCATCAGGTATTCCAGTAGAGGCACATCACCACGAAGTAGCTTCTGCCGGGCAAAGCGAGATTGATTTACGCTATGACACTTTGCTGAATACTTCAGACAATCTACTAAAATATAAATATCTTATTCGGACAGTAGCAAGACGCCACGGACTTACTGCTACTTTCATGCCTAAACCACTGTTTGAGGATAATGGCAGTGGTATGCACCTGCACACTAGTCTATGGAAAAACGGTAAAAACGTTTTCTATGACAAGAGCGGTTATGCTCAACTATCTAAAACAGCTTTGTACTATATTGGAGGTTTGCTAAAACACGCTCCAGCACTATTGGCACTGGCTGCACCTACCACAAATTCTTATCGTCGTCTAGTGCCCGGCTTTGAAGCACCAGTAAACCTAGCATACTCCAAACGCAATCGGTCCGCAATATGTAGGTTGCCTACTTTCTCTAAAAGCGAGAGTGCCACTAGAGTAGAGTTTCGTGCTCCAGACCCAACATGCAACCCATATCTTGCATGCGCAGCGTTACTGATGGCTGGACTAGATGGTATAGAAAATCAGATAGATCCTGGCGAACCAATGGATAAGGATTTGTATGATTTACCACCTGAGGAGCTGATAAATGTACCACAAGTACCTGGCTCACTTGCAGAAGTACTGAATGAACTTGAGAACAATCATGAGTTTCTACTGAAAGGAGATGTGTTTACTCCGGATCTAATTGAGAATTATATAGCCTACAAACGCGAAAATGAGGTAGATGCAGTACGCCTCCGCACACATCCACACGAATTTAGTCTATATTTTGACTCATAATCTTCAGTATTGTTTACTATCCAGTATAATAGTTTGATCCTTGACATTACACTGAGCTTGAAGTAGACTAGATTATCACAGGATATTTGCAGATAATGTATTTCTTATTGCTGGTGTTATCGTTTTTATTTGTACTCCTCGTTATTGTAGAGGAGTATTACTCATGTGGGATGGCCCCAGTTAGGATCAGCAAACACTAATATCCAAGCTGAAGAATAGGAACAAACGAGCCGCCCCACACAAAGGAGCGGCTTTTTTTTTACAGGTATTGTCATAAATGCAGTAAAAATCCGAGTATTTTAGTAAGACGACTGGAGCGGATTTTACAAGGAGAGTTGCAGATGGCTATTCTAAGTGGTGCACAAATTACTATGGAGGTTTTAGTAAAGGAAGGTGTTGAACACATCTTTGGCTATCCTGGTGGTGCCATAATGCCAATTTATGATGCCATGCTGGACTACAATATTCATCATGTCCTCACGAGACATGAACAAGGCGCTGCCCATGCAGCTGACGGTTATGCAAGAGCATCAGGAAAGGTAGGAGTTGCTATGGCCACTTCAGGGCCTGGAGCAACCAACCTAGTTACAGGTATTGCCACAGCTATGCTCGATTCTTCGCCTATAGTTTGTATTACTGGCCAAGTACCTTCACAAGTTATAGGTACTGATGCATTTCAAGAAACTGATGTAACAGGAGTAACACTTCCTATTACCAAGCACAACTATCTAGTAACCGAAATAGAAGAACTTGCGGACACGCTACGTGAAGCATTCTACATAGCCCGTTCAGGTAGAAAAGGCCCTGTTCTAGTTGATATTGCAAAAGATGTGCAAAATGAAAAAATAGAATTCGAATGGATCGACAAACCTGTAAAACTGCCAGGTTATCGTCCTGATATGAGTGCGGACCAAAAAACTTTTCAAGAAGCTGCAGATCTAATAAATAATTCTGAACGCCCTATCATTTTAGCCGGACAGGGTGTCATTGCATCAGGTGCCATGACAGAATTACTGAAATTTGTTGAACGCACCAAAATCCCACTATCTATGACATTGCTGGGTCTTGGCGGATTTCCAGCATCTCATCCACTTAATCTGGGCATGATGGGCATGCATGGAGAAGCATGGGTCAACACGGCTATACAAGAAGCTGATTTACTTCTAGCATTTGGAATGCGATTTGATGATCGTGTTACTGGCAATTTGGCTAATTATGCCAAACATGCTAAGAAGATCCATATTGAAATTGATCCTACCGAAGTGGATAAAAACGTTAAAGTTGATGTTGCCATTGTAGGTGATTTGCGAGAAATGCTCGAAAAACTGACGCCCTATACTAATGAGGGCAATCGTGAAGAGTGGATAAGTGCAATAGAAGCACATAGAGGAGACTCAGCTGTGCGTGATATCAAACACATGCCTGATATGGGACATCTATATGCTGCTCATGTGATTCATGACATCTGGCGTCTAACAGATGGAGATGCATTGGTCGTAACTGATGTCGGACAACATCAGATGTGGGAAACTCAATATTATCATCATGATACTCCTCGATCTTTGGTTACTTCCGGTGGTCTTGGAACCATGGGATTTGCACTACCAGCAGCTATGGGAGCCAAGTTGTCTTGTCCAGATAAAGAAGTATGGGTCATCTGCGGAGATGGTGGTTTTCAAATGACGGCAGCAGAACTCACTACCCTAGCTCAGGAAAATATTGACCTAAATGTAGCCATAATTAATAACGGATATTTGGGTATGGTTCGGCAATGGCAAGAGTTTTTTTATGATGGTCGGTATTCTGCTACTCCAATGCTTAGTCCTGATTTTGTGAAACTAGCAGAAGCACACCATGCAACTGGTATTCAAGTGTCACAGCGCGAGGATGTGGAAACAGCGGTCCGAAAAGCACAAACTACGCCAGGGGCAGTAGTGATAGACTTCGTAGTTGAACAGGAAGATTCTGTATATCCAATGGTAGCTACTGGAGCCGACTTGGATGATATGATAAGAAGACCAAAACCGGAGATCGAGTGGTAGTTACTGGTTTACAGTGATGATATGATACATACAATTATTGCCTACGTAGAAGACAAGCCCGGTGTGCTAAATAGAGTAGCTTCATTATTTCGTCGCCGAGGTTTTAATATTGAATCTCTAGCTGTAGGTCATACAAACATGGCTGGAATTTCTCGAATGACCATAATGGTAAACGCTGAGGAAGAAAACTTAGCGAAACGAATTGAAGCTAATCTGTACAAGCTAGTAAATGTTCTACGAGTTGATGATCTAACACATAAATCTCCAGTAAGTCGAGAATTAGCTCTTATCAAAGTAAATGCTGATAGCAAAACTCGAAGTGAAATTGTACAAATAGCGGATATTTTTCGCGCTAACATTGTAGATACCGCATCTCAGACTCTAATACTGGAAATCAGTGGTTCAGCAGAAAAAATTACCCGTTTGCTACAAATGCTGGAGCCTTTCAAAATAGTTGAAGTTCAGCGTACTGGAGTTATCGCAATTCAAAGAGGGGATGATCAAGATTCTTCTGATCCCCCAATATTTGAAACTCAGTAACACAAGAATTACTACCGTATCAAATATATTTTTGACAAACAATTACAAACTTATTATATCTAATATTTAGCGGAGGCCACATGGCAACAATTTATTATAACAAAGATGCTGATCCAAGTATTATAAAAGGGAAAAAGGTAGCAATTATCGGATACGGTTCACAGGGGCATGCTCATGCTCAGAACCTTAGGGATAATGGTGTTAACGTAATTGTAGGTCTTCATGAAGGTAGTAAAAGCATAGATAAGGCAAAGACGGATGGTTTGGAGGTCATGAATGTCTCTGAAGCGTCAAGATGGGCAGACGTAATTATGTTACTTGCTCCCGATACAGTCCAACCCAAAATATATGCTGAAAATATAGAGCCCAATCTAACAAGTGGAAAAACTCTTATGTTTGGGCATGGATTCAATATACGCTTCAACACAATTGAGCCTCCACCTGAGGTAGACGTAAGTATGATTGCTCCCAAAGCTCCTGGACATCGCGTGCGCGAAACCTTTGTTGAAGGCGGTTGTACACCAGGATTGCTAGCAGTACATCAAGATGCCTCCGGCAAAGCCAAGGATACAGCCTTATCATACGCATGGGGAATTGGTGTCACTCGCGCAGGAGCTCTAGAAACTACATTTGCGGAGGAAACCGAGACTGATCTTTTTGGTGAACAAAGCATTTTGTGCGGTGGTGTTAGTGCTTTGGTAAAAGCTGCATTTGAGACGCTTGTTAAGGCTGGTTATCAACCAGAGGTGGCGTATTTTGAGTGCATGCACGAACTCAAGCTAATTGTAGACCTACTTTACCAAGGTGGGCTAAATTATATGCGTTACTCAGTATCGGACACAGCCGAACATGGTGATTACGTAGCAGGCCCACGAATTGTAACTGAAGAAACCATAGGAGCAATGTCCCAGATTCTCAGCGACATACAAAGTGGAGCCTACGCAAAACAATGGATTGAAGAAAATGAAAATGGGCGCCCTTGGTTCAATAAGAAACGGAGTGAAGAACAAAGCCATCTAATTGAAGAAGTAGGAGCAGAATTACGTAGTATGATGCCATTTATAGATCCAGTAACAATTAAACCAGGTGAGTAACAACATACGGGGCAATTAATTTGTCATGACAAACTATGTTCGTTTCTTCGATACTACATTAAGAGATGGTGAACAATCACCAGGAGCAACTCTCACTAGTTCAGAAAAACTTGAGGTTGCTAGACAATTAGCTAGACTTGGGGTTGACATCATTGAAGCTGGTTTCCCGGCAGCATCTCCCGATGATTTAGATGCTGTAAAGGGTATAGCTGATGAAATAGGTAGACAAGATTCTCTCTCTAAATTAGGAGTAGAATATAAAAGCACTCCTATAATATGTGGCTTAGCCCGGGCTTCCGAACAGGATATTGACGCTGCTTGGGAAGCTATACAGAGTGCAGACCATCCACGTATTCATACTTTCCTTGCTACTTCTGAAATACATATGCAACACAAACTGCGTATGGATCCCGAAGAAGTAATAGATAGAGTAAAACACACAGTGGCATACGCCAAAAAACTCTGTGATGATGTGGAATTTAGCCCAGAGGATGCTGGTCGTAGCAACCCGGAATTTCTCTATACAGTTTTAGAAGAAGCAATCAAATCTGGCGCAACCACATTAAATATACCCGATACTGTGGGATATACTACGCCTGACGAGTTTGGGAAACTTATTAGTGGAATCGTTGCTAATACGCCCGGAATAGAACAGGTAATCCTGTCAGTACACTGCCACAACGACCTAGGCATGGCCACTGCAAATACTCTAGCGGGTATTCAAGCAGGTGCAAGACAAGCCGAAGTTACCATTAACGGAATTGGTGAACGAGCCGGAAACACTTCCCTAGAAGAAGTGGTTATGTCTTTGCAAACAAGACAGTCAATCTTTGAACTTGAGCACGGTATTGACACAACACAAATTATGCGTACTAGTCGCATGGTCAGTAATTACACTGGGATAGTAGTACAGCCCAATAAGGCTATAGTCGGAGCAAACGCTTTCGCCCATGAAGCTGGTATTCATCAGGATGGAATGCTCAAAAACGAAGAAACCTACGAAATTATGCGTCCCGAAACAGTAGGATTATCACAATCCAAACTAGTTTTAGGTAAACACTCTGGACGTCATGCACTTCGAGTGCGACTAGAGGAACTGGGTTATGAACTTAACGATGAAGATCTAAAAGACGTTTTTAGGCGCTTTAAGAGAGTAGCCGAAAAGAAAAAGATGGTCACAGATGCAGATATCGAAGTACTAATTACTGATGAAATCAATCAACCAATAGAAGTATTCAAGTTGCAGGATGTGCAAGTAGTATGTGGCACATTGGGTCTACCTACAGCAACTGTACGAATCGTTGACCCAAACGGGATAGTCACTGAGCATGCCTCTATTGGTACTGGTCCAGTCGACGCCTGCTATAGTGCTATAGACCACATCATACAATTGCCGAATGAACTAACGGAATATAATGTAAATGCAGTGACTGAAGGAATCGATGCAATTGGTGAAGTTACTGTACGAATACAAATAGATTCAGAAAAAGTATCAGCTCCTAAACGCCTATCCCCACAAAGAGAACAAATGCAATATAGGTCTTTCGGAGGACATGGGGCCAGTACAGATATTTTTGTTGCCAGCGCGCGAGCTTACATAAATGCTTTAAACAAGGCGATTGAAGCATTAGATTTACATAATGATGACAATAACACTATTACTAAAGACTAAACACGGAGTGCTATCTTATGCAATCTAATCCACTTACACTTTTTGAAAAGATTTGGTACTCACATATAGTGACGCAAGAACCAAAGTCTCCAGCAGTGTTATATATCGACCTACACTTGGTCCATGAAGTCACGTCACCACAGGCATTTACCGGACTACGCGAACGCGGATTGAAAGTACGACGCCCACAACGGACACTTGCTACAATGGATCACTCAATTCCTACTACACCACTTTCAATCCCTATGGCAGACACTCAAGCAGCTGCGCAACTACAACAACTTGCTGAAAACTGTGAGGAATTTGACATAGAACTTTATGGAATGGAGTCTCCTATGCGAGGCATAGTACATGTTATAGGTCCTGAACTCGGACGAACACAGCCTGGTATGACTATAGTATGTGGTGATAGCCACACTTCAACACATGGTGCATTTGGAGCTCTGGCATTTGGGATAGGCACCAGTGAGGTAGAACATGTACTAGCCAGTCAATGCCTACTACAACACAAACCTAAAACATTCCAGGTGAACGTGTCAGGCAAACTGGGAATAGGCGTTTCTGCCAAAGACATAATACTAGCCCTAATCGCAAAAATAGGTATTGGCGGTGGTACAGGTCATGTATTTGAATACACAGGTGAAGCAATCCGCGGCCTTACAATGGAAGAAAGAATGACCATCTGCAATATGTCAATTGAAGGTGGAGCGCGTGCTGGAATGATCGCACCTGATGACACAACTTTCGAGTATCTAGCTGGACGCGAACACTCTCCCAAGGGAATTAAATGGGATAAAGCTGTTGAGTCATGGAAAAAACTCCCTACTGATGGAGAAGCTATTTATGACCAATCTATCACACTGGATGCGTCTTCCCTCGAACCCATGATAACTTTTGGTACAAACCCAGGCATGGGACTTCAAATTACGGACCGTATTCCTAATCCGAACAAATATGATGATCTGGACAAACGACATAACTTAGAAACTTCTCTAACTTATATGGAATTGCAACCAGGACAACCACTACTAGGACATCCTGTCGATGTCATATTTATAGGAAGCTGTACTAACGGTCGTATTTCTGACTTGCGTCTAGCAGCCAAAGTGCTAGAAGGACGCCGAATTGCAGAAAACGTAAGAATGTTAGTGGTGCCTGGTTCACAGTCAGTGAAAATGCAAGCAGAATCTGAAGGCTTAGACAAAGTGTTTGCTGACGCAGGTGCCGAATGGCGTGAAGCGGGTTGTTCCATGTGTATAGCAATGAACGGAGACCAAGTCGCACCTGGCCAATATGCCGTCAGTACTAGCAATAGAAATTTTGAAGGACGCCAGGGTAAAGGTGCGCGCACATTCCTTGCATCTCCTCTCACAGCAGCTGCAACAGCAGTGCGAGGAGCAATATCAGATGTTAGAGAGATGATATAAAATGGCCAAATTTACTCACCTCAAATCTAGAGTCATTGTTATACCTAATCGTAATATTGATACTGATCAAATCATTCCAGCTCGATTCCTCAAGGTGACAGATAAGAACGGTCTGGGAGAAGCACTGTTCTCGGACTGGCGTTACAATAGCGATGGTTCCATCAATCCTGATTTTGTACTGAACCATCATCAAAATCAGGATGCGAAAATCCTTTTGGCTGGTGATAATTTTGGATGTGGTTCCTCCCGAGAGCATGCACCTTGGGCTCTAACTGCTTGGGGAATCAGTGCGGTTATATCGACATCTTTCGCCGATATTTTTCGCAACAACTCTCTCAAAAACGCGCTCTTGCCCATAGTTGTTACCACAGATATTCATCAATCATTGTTTGAATTAGTCACAAAATCACCTGATACAGAGCTATCCATAGATCTTGCTTCGCAAACTTTAATAATACCTCCAGACACAAATGTGACATTTCCAATAGATAGTTTTGCCAAAAAGTGTCTTCTCAATGGAGTTGATCAACTTGGTTATATCCTCTCACATGAATCACTAATAGAGGCTTATGAGTTAACATGATAGAAAATTGCACAAAAATCTATGATACGACCTTACGTGATGGTACACAACGCGAGGGAATATCCTTATCTTGCGATGACAAACTTCGAATAGCTCAGCGTCTTGACGATCTTGGAGTGGATTATATTGAAGGGGGCTGGCCCGGATCTAATCCAAAAGATGTTGAATTCTTTGATCGAATGACCGAATTGAATCTCAAAAATGCACGGATCAGCGCATTTGGATCCACGTGCCGTGCAGACTCTAAACCAGAGGAAGATAGTAATATACAAGCATTAATACTAGCGAATACTCCTACATGCACACTTGTAGGAAAGTCATGGACGTTACACGTAACTGATGTCATTAAAACTACACAAGCAGAAAATTTACGCATAATCAATGAAAGTGTAGCTCATCTAAAAAAACATAACAAAGAAGTAATTTATGATGCAGAACATTTTTTTGATGGATTTCACTCTAACCCAGATTATGCGATGGAGACAATACTTTCAGCCCAGAGTGGAGGTGCCGATACTATCGTACTCTGTGATACAAACGGTGGTACGATGCCATGGCAAATAGCTTCTGTAATACACGAGGTGAAAAAACAAATTAATGCTACTTTAGGTATTCACACACATGACGATTCGGGATGTGCTGTTGCTAACACACTTATAGCAGTACGCGAAGGTGTTACGCACATTCAGGGGACTGTAAATGGTTACGGAGAAAGATGCGGCAATGCCAATTTATGCAGTATTCTGCCGGATTTAGAATTAAAAATGGGTATAACATGTCTACCTGAAGGTAACCTTAGAGACCTACATGACTTAGCACATTTTGTAGCTGAGGTTGCTAATCTTGCTCCTGATGAACATCAGTGTTATGTAGGAAACAGTGCGTTCACTCATAAGGGCGGAATACATGTAGCAGCCATGCGTCGTAACCCACATAGTTACCAACATATCAATCCTGACCTTGTGGGCAATGAAATGCGTACTGTGGTATCAGAATTATCGGGTCACGGTAATTTGCATGCCAAAGCAGAAGAATTCGGAATGAAATTAGACAACAAAGAAACTGTGACAGAAGTACTTTCAGAAATTAAGGATTTGGAGTCACAGGGATTCTCATTTGAGGCAGCAGAAGCATCTGTAGCCATACGGTTAAAACGTCGCCAGGCTGACTACAAGCCACCATTTGAGTTTTTAGATTACTCAGCCACAGTTCAACACCGCCAGGGGCGTGGAATGTTTGCTGAATCATTGGTAAAAATACTTATCAATAATGAAGAAATACATACAGCAGGTGATGGCAATGGGCCAGTGAATGCGCTCAACATAGCATTGCGCAAAGCTATTTTGCCCACTTATCCGCAACTGAATGACATACATTTGTCAGACTTCAAGGTAAGGATCTTAGATGGTCGTGACGGAACTGCTTCACTCACTCGTGTGTTAATTGATATGCATAATGAACAGGAACGCTGGAGTACCGTAGGAACAAGCACCAATATTATAGAAGCTAGCTGGCAAGCATTAATCGATGGTATTGAGTATGGGCTGCTATTGACATGAAAGCACGTATTGTTGCACTACCAGGTGATGGAATTGGTCCTGAAGTCACTAACGCTGCTGAACAAGTATTGGACAAAGTCTCCAATCTATTTAATCATGATATTCAAATAGATGAACGACTCATGGGAGGCGTTTCAATTGACAAAAATGGTATAGCTCTTACAGAAGAGACCTTAGCAGATTGCCTAGATGCTGATGCCGTGTTGCTAGGTGCAGTTGGAGGCCCCAAATGGGATGATCCAAGCGCCAAAGTACGCCCAGAACAAGGACTTCTAACTCTAAGAAAAGAAATGGGTTTGTTTGCCAACCTAAGACCAGTAAGTACACATCAAAAACTGCAAGATTCTTCACCATTGAAGAATGAACTTCTAAAGGGTGTAGACATACTCGTAGTACGAGAATTGACTGGTGGAATATATTTTGGGGAGCCAAGCTGTCGCAGTGTCAATCAAAATGGAAACTTGTATGCTGTAGATTCTATGGTCTACTTGGACTATGAAGTAAAAAGAATAGTGGAACTAGCATGCAGTTTAGCGGAAGACCGGCAAGGTAAAGTAACTTCTGTTGATAAAGCAAACGTTCTTGAATCATCTAGATTATGGCGTCAAATAGCTACTGAGGTTGCACATGATCATCCAAAGATTAGTTTCGATCATTTATTAGTTGATGCAGCGGCAATGCACCTAATCACAAAACCATCTAATTTTGACGTATTAGTAACTAGCAATCTGTTTGGCGATATACTGACCGATGAAGCATCTGTACTCACCGGTTCGATGGGAAATCTCCCCTCTGCTTCAGTCGGCACAAATGGGCCAGGACTGTATGAACCCATACATGGATCTGCACCCGATATATCTGGCAAAGGCATTGCCAATCCTATAGGAATGATTCTCTCAGCAGCACTATTATTACGTTATTCACTCAAACTAGAACAAGAAGCCAAATGTATTGAAACAGCAGTCAATTTAGCACTACATGATGGATGCCGTACAATCGACCTACAACAACATGAAAATTCTCTCTCAACCAAGCAGATGACCAAAGCTATCATTGATAGAATGCGGAACAACATAACATGAAAGTTGCATTTCAAGGCGAAAGAGGTGCCTATTCAGAGGCAGCAGCTATAGACTATTTTGGGGAAAATATAGTACCAGTAGCGTGCCGCACGTTTGACACAGTATTTTCAAGTGTAGACAGCGGAATCTGTGACAAAGGTATGATTCCTGTTGAGAACTCACTGGCTGGTAGCATACACAGAAATTATGACTTATTGCAAAGATACCAATTGTCCATTGTAGGTGAAAAAAAATTTAGAGTCCGACATTGTTTGATTACACAACCAGGTGTACAAATAAAGGATATTCGCAAGGTAATGTCCCACCCACAAGCTCTGGCTCAATGCGAAAAATACATTGACACATTAGGTATAGAACGTGAAGCTTCATACGATACTGCTGGAGCTGTCAAAACACTGTCAGAAACAAATATTCGCGACCACGCTGCAATTGCATCACGACTTGCAGCAAAAGTATATAACATGCAGGTACTAGACGAATCGATAGAAGATGCCAAGGAAAACTACACACGGTTCTTGGCACTAGCTCGTGAACCTAAACTAGTTAGCCACAAATCAACAAA
This sequence comes from Anaerolineales bacterium UBA3499, assembly GCA_002377585.1. Lineage (GTDB taxonomy): Bacteria > Chloroflexota > Anaerolineae > Anaerolineales > UBA11657 > UBA11657. Next base: position 39,974 of record DFQC01000012.1, read on the forward strand.
GACCTCCATTGCATTTACACTTAATCAAGGAGGCACTACACCAGGATCTCTATTTAGAGCAATTGGAGTCTTTGCAATGCGTGACATCAACCTCACAAAAATAGAGTCTAGACCAACTCCATCAGAGACTTTTAACTATATCTTTTACCTAGATTTTGAGGGAAGCACACAAGAACTTAGATGCCAAAGAGCTCTTGAGCACCTTAGTGAGATGGCACCGGACGTACGTGTGTTTGGAACCTACAAATCAGACAACACAATCTAAAGAAGACTTATTAGAGCTGATCAAGTTCATATCTAACAGTGGCATATAGATTTTCAGCTCTCAATTCTTGTAATGTGAGGCAAGGTGCACCTAAATACTGCGCCAACGTAGGAGCAAGACCCTGGTCAAAAGCAGTATGTTCCATGTTGATTACAATACTACGTATGCCATGCTTATTCAAAAGCATTGCGGCTTGATATTCTTCATCTCTGGGAGACCTACTGGTCATAGACACATTTCCGGCACCATCAGTTAACAATATCATTAGAGGTACTACATCGGGGTATAAGAGCTTCTGTTGCATAATTACTCTATGGGACAAGGTTAATCCCGATGATAAAGGTGTCTTACCACCTACAGGTATATCTGCTAAAGCAACACGTGCTAGCTCCACAGACCCAGTCGGTGGCAAAACCAACGTTGCATCATTTTTCTGAAACACTATCAAACCGACTCTGTCCCTTCTCTTATATGCGTCAGTGAGCAATGAAACAATTGCACCTTTAGTAGCACTCATGCGTTCTGATACAGCCATGGACCATGAAGCATCCACTACAAACAAGACTAAGTTGGCGGACTTACGCACACGAATTTTGCGGTGTAGATCTTCCGTTTTAATTGCAAATGCTACATCCTTAAGTTGCTCAGTACGGTCAATCTGATACGGTGCAGCAGCTCGAAAAGTTGCGTCAAATGCTACGTCCTGCACCTCACCATTCGCAGGCCTAGCCTGTACATAGCGACCACGTTTTCTGTTAGTTCTAGTCGTGCTGCGTCTACCACTATGCTGACGAGTAAGTTTATCTAGAGGAGTATCAAAGGTCCGAGCCTCAAATTCACCCCCTACGTCATCTTTGCGACCACCTTCCCACCAATGATTATCATTATTAGATACTGGATTTTTCTGATGCGAGGTTGGCTCTGCACTACTATGATCTATTTCTTCTTGAGTAGTGGTTATATCAGTCTTGTCTTTTTTTTTATTTGTGTTTGATTGTCAGAGGATTCAGTGTCCGACTGATCTGCATCTGATTGTTGGTTACTAGAATGCGTCTCCTCAAGACGTTGTTCTAGTTCACCAATACCAAGACCTACAGCCTCAAAAGGCCCATTTTTGACTCTATGAGGTAAGGCAAGTTGTGCTGCTATTAGCACATCATTGTCGGTGATTGATTCCCGACGATGTAAGGCAGCATGTGCACGGGCTGCTCGCAAGATAACTAAATCAGCACGATGCCCTTCAACTCCTAAGCTAGTAGTTAAAGCAGCGATGTTCTCTAAATTCATACGAGAGTAATCCACTTTATCAACAATCTTTCGAGCAGACACAATATCGCTAGAGATAGTATCAACATTAGATTGCCATTTTTCTTGAAACACTATCGGTTTAGATTCAAACTGTAGCATTCTTTCCATAATTGACACACGATCTGCAGATTCTACAAGACCCTGAATATCAACCGACAAAGCAAAACGGTCAAGCAATTGCGGACGCAAATCACCTTCTTCAGGATTCATAGTCCCTACAAGAATAAAGCGAGCAGGATGACTAAAAGATATCCCTTCACGCTCTACAATGTTTACACCCATCGCAGCTGAATCTAATAACAAATCAACTACGTGATCGTCCAACAGATTGACTTCGTCTATGTACAACAAACCACGATTGGCAGAAGCTAATACACCAGGATCGAAATGGCGCTCACCTTGTTTGATAGCTTTTTCTATATCCAATGTACCGACCACACGGTCCTCTGTAGCACTGACTGGTAAATCAACAAAAGGTGTAGGTTTGACAACACTCTGCAAATCACCTGTTACTAATGATCTTTCCTGACATTCAGTACACCACTCTAATGTTACATTGGGATCACAACCAAATCTGCAATCTTCTATCACTTCCACATCCGGCAAAAGTGAGGCTAATGCTCGCGCGGCAGTTGACTTTGCCGTGCCTCTTTCACCACGAATCAACACTCCTCCAATACGTGGATTGACTGCATTAAGCAGCAAAGCACGTTTCATTAAATCCTGACCCACGATAGCTGGAAATGGATAAATTTTTCGCATAATTAGTTCACTATCTTATCATTATACCGTGAAGTTATGTTAGGTTGTCAATCCTCAGAAACAGTCCTATAATGCAAACTTAATTATTTGATAAATAAATACAACGAATAGAATATACAACTCACGATAGAATAAACATGAAAGAAACTTTTGCCAAACAAGAAGCCAACCCGTTAGCAACAATAGACACAAATGGAGATCTTACGTCCGTAGATAGTATTGACTTATTTGTCCCAAAACGCGATGAGATTCATAGCGGAACAATAGTGCAAATATCAGATGATCAGATACTGATAGATATAGGATATAAAAGCGAAGGCACTGTACCGCAACATGAACTTTCAAAATTGTCTGATAGCGTAATGCAGAAAATGAAAGTTGGTGATCAGGTCATGACTTATGTGCTTCGTGGTGCAGACCAAGATAAACCTATGATATTGTCGCTCCTCAAAGCACAGGAACTTCAGGAATGGGAACAAGCAAAGCAACAAATGATTGCAAAGAGTATTCACAATGGTCATGTGCTCGAGATTAATAAAGGTGGAGTTATTGTTGAAGTAGGAAATCTTAGAGGCTTCCTGCCAAGTTCTTGCATCAATTTGGAACATAACATCAATAAGAAAAATACCAATAGCCAAAACAACTGGAATCATTTGTTAGGACAGAAAATTACCTACAAGATTATCGAGGTGAGTCAAAAGCGCAACAAATTGATTGTATCGGAACGAGCTGCTCAAAAGGAAGTCCAGAAATCCAAACGCGAGCATTTGCTTTCTACTATACAAATTAGTCAAGTACTGTCTGGAACAGTTGTATCACTTGAAAAATTCGGCGCATTTGTAGACATTGGTGGTATTGATGGTCTAGTACACAATTCTGAGATTTCGTGGAAACGAGTGAGTCATCCAAGCGAAGCACTAAAAGTTGGACAAACAGTCAATGTTGCAATCTTAACTCTGGACCTTGAACGATCAAGAATAGGGTTGTCATTGAAAGCACTGCAACAAAATCCATGGGATAACATTCAAGACATCCTCATAGAGGGGCAACTTGCCTATGCTACAGTCACTAATGTGACCAAGTTCGGCATATTCGCTTCTCTGAAAGATTGTCCAACAATTGAAGGATTCGTTCATATTACTGAGTTATCCGATGACATCGTAAAAGATCCCAAAGAAGTGGTCACGATAGGAGAGGAAGTCATTGTCAGAATAATGAGCATTGATAAAACCAGACAAAGACTTAGACTCAGTATAAAAGAAGTTGTAGAAGATCGCTTTGAGGATTCAGATTATTTTCTGTACTTAGAAAAATCTCTAAGTAATTAGCATGATATCATTAGGTTAGCTTGTATCTGCAAATTATACTTGGACAACTGTTAACTGAGTTCTGATAATTGTTTGCTAGAATACATACATAGAAACGCTAAGAGGCCATAATTTTGTCCAGAAATATGCAACGCTTCACACAGCGGGCACGTAGAGTACTAAGCACCGCACAGACTGAGGCAAAGAGATTAAATCAGTCAATGATTTGCCCTGAACACATGCTGCTTGGTCTAGTATTAGATGATGGAGGGGTAGCTTACCATGTCCTACATGATCTCGGTATTAGTGGCAAACAGACGAAGATTATTATCGACAGATTAAGTGCTGGGCGCAATGAAGATATACAGGATAGCAAATTGCGCTTATCTCCAACTACAGAACTGACTCTTAAGCATGCTGTAAATGAAGCACAAAAATTGGGTCATGATTATATTGGCACTGAACACATTTTACTCAGTTTGGTCCGTGATGAGAAAGGAATTGTAATAGAAGTATTGAAAAAGTTGGGTATTTCACCCGAACAAGTGCGTAGGCATACTAGACGTATTTTGAAAGAAATTCCGCCTGAAGCGGAGAATATATCCAAAGAAGTAAATGTTCGTAAATCGCGTAAAAAACAAAAAAAGAAAACGCCGCTTTCTGACCAACTTGCTACAGACCTTACCAAATTGGCTGAATCTAACAAATTAGATCCAGTTATTGGAAGGCACTCTGAAGTAGAACGATTGATACAAATTTTAGCTAGACGAACAAAGAATAACCCAGCATTAATAGGAGAACCTGGTGTAGGCAAAACCGCTATAGTAGAGGGGCTGGCTCAACGTATTGTGTCAGGTGAAGTACCGGAATTACTATTCTCCAAACGTGTTTTACAACTAGACGTTGGATCAATTGTAGCTGGCACCATGTATCGTGGTCAATTTGAAGAAAGAATGAAACGTATTATTGATGAAATCAAACAATCCGGAGCCATTCTTTTTATTGACGAAGCACACATGCTAGTTGGAGCTGGATCAGCAGGATCATCAGTAGATGCCGCAAACATACTGAAACCAGCACTATCCCGCGGCGAGCTACAAGTAATTGGAGCAACAACGCTAGATGAATACCGTAAACATATTGAGGGCGATGCTGCTCTCGAGAGACGATTCCAACCTGTGCACGTTGATGAGCCTACTGTTGATGAAACAATAGAAATTCTCCACGGAATAAAGGATCGTTATGAGCAACATCATCGTGTTAATATTACAGATAAAGCTATAGACGCTGCTGCTAATCTATCTGTACGATATTTATCAGACAGATTTTTGCCTGATAAAGCTATTGATTTAATTGATGAATCTGCTTCCAGAGTACGTATGTATAAAAGTCCGGAAGCACTGCAACTTAAGGAAATGGTTATCAACTTAAAGTCAGTTCGTGAAAACCATGCTTTAGCAATTGAGGAATCCCGACATGATGATGCCAATGAGCTATTGGACCGTGAAGCAGAATTAGAGCGTCAGCTTGAGCAATTACGAGCTGGTTGGGACCGTGCTACAGGCCCACAGGTGAAGGAAGAAGATATAGCCGAAGTAGTTTCAATGTGGACGAAGATACCTGTAAGCCAAATTACTGAAGCTGAGACTGAACGTCTTCTTCATATGGAAGATGCTTTACATAAACGCATTGTTGGACAAAACGAAGCCATTGAATCAATATCGCGTGCAATAAGACGAGCACGAGCCGGTTTAAAGGACCCGCACAGACCAATTGGTTCTTTCGTATTTCTTGGTCCAACAGGAGTGGGTAAAACGGAGTTGACCAAAGCAATGGCTGAGTTCTTGTTTGGAAATGAAGAAGCACTTGTTCAGCTAGATATGTCTGAATTTATGGAAAGACATACTGTCAGCAGGCTTATTGGTTCACCTCCAGGTTACGTAGGGTATGAAGATGCGGGACAATTGACAGAAGCTATTCGCCGTCGTCCATATTCTATTGTTGTATTTGATGAAGTAGAAAAAGCACACCCCGAAGCACATAATTTGTTACTCCAAATAATGGAAGAAGGACATCTTTCCGATTCGAAAGGAAAAAAAGTTGACTTTAGAAATGCATTAATCATCATGACTTCTAATATTGGGGCAGAATTGATTCGAAAACAAACAGATTTTGGTTTTCAGGGATCAGTCGAACCAACCGAAAAAGCCGACCAAGCATATCAAGACATGCAAAAAAATCTCACTGAGGCATTGCATGAGATATTCAGGCCAGAGTTTATAAATCGCGTAGATGAAACCATTGTTTTCAGATCACTAACTAAACAAGAGATAAATGCCATCGTGGATCTAGAACTGGGCAAACTAAGACTTCGTCTAAATTCTCATAATTTGGATTTGGATATTAGCGATTCTGCAAAATCATTTCTGGCAAATGAAGGTTATGACCCTGAATATGGAGCTCGTCCACTAAGACGAGTCATACAACGACATGTAGAAGACCCACTTTCTGATATGCTTCTCGCATCGCCAGTACAAGCTGGGCTTGTTATTATTGATCTGAATACTGACAAAGACGAAATCAAGATAGATGTAGATCAAAAAGAAATATCAACTGTCGAAACACAAGAACCAGTTGATGTGGTTACTTCATAAGTAATATTGACATTCAAATATTGTCCACCCCTTCGACAACATAGATAGTTTTTTCACATCAAAACATGTTCTCGCTGCCATTTATTTTGCGATATAATCTTCAAACTCACTTTTTTCCACAGGCTCACAATGGCTAAACAACATCTGAGATACAAGTGTCAACAGTGCGGCCGAACCACTCATCGTGAGATGGGAAAATGTCCGCAATGTGGTGAATGGAATACCATGATGGCAGAAATGGTAACCGAGACCATCCGCAAGGCAAATAAAAGTATACCCAGCAACACTTTACCATCTAGCCAACCCAAACCTATCAATGAAATTGTCGCAGCTACTACTGATAGACTTTCTTTACCTAATGATGAATTTGCCAGAGTATTAGGTGGAGGGATTGTACCTGGCTCAATGGTCCTAATTGGTGGGGATCCAGGCATTGGTAAGAGCACTTTAATGTTACAGGTTGCCGCTTCAATGGCTTCAAACAAATTGCCAGTACTCTATGTATCGGGGGAAGAATCTGCTCACCAAGTTAAGATGAGGGCTACTCGCTTGGAAGACTGGTCTCAATCTGATGCTAATCATCTGTATTTATTGACTGAAACCAACTTAGCAAAAATTGTGGAGCACATTCTTAGCATTAAGGCAAAATTGGTAATAATTGATTCTATTCAGACAATAACCAGTGATGATTTAGATTCTTCACCCGGATCTATTACGCAGGTGAGCAATTGTACTACTATACTGACTCAGCTGGCCAAAATGTCTGGTATAGCCATATTCTTAGTCGGACATGTGACTAAAGAAGGATCCATTGCTGGACCTCGAGTTTTAGAACACACTGTAGACACTGTACTCTACCTTGAGGGAGATTTACACCATGTTTATAGGTTGTTGCGCGGAGTAAAAAATAGATTTGGCCCAACCTCCGAGGTCGGTATTTTCGAAATGAAGAGATCAGGCATGATAGAAGTCAAAAATCCCTCAGCAACTTTCTTATCGGAAAGACAGGCTAACGTACCCGGGTCTGCAATTACAGTTACCATGGAAGGTACAAGACCATTACTAGTAGAAGTGCAAGCATTGGCCAGCACTTCTACATTTGGAAAACCTAGACGAACACCTAACGGAGTGGACTTCAATAGGCTTCTTTTGGTAACAGCAGTCTTAACAAGGCGCCTGAATTACCGACTCGCTGATCAAGATGTATTCGTAAACATAGTAGGTGGACTACAGATTCAAGAGCCAGCAGCAGATTTAGCAATAGCTGGTGCAATTGCTTCATCAGTCAAAGATCAACCTCTCATTCCCGACACAGTACTTATAGGAGAAATCGGTCTGTCTGGTGAACTACGAGCATCTAGACAAATGCCTTCACGTCTAAATGAAGCTGCTAAATTAGGATTTAAAAACGCAATTATTCCAAGTTCATCAACACAAACAGAACAATTGCCAAGTCATATACAAATTATTAGTGCTTTCACACTAGACGAAGCATTAAAATCAGCTCTAAAACACTAATGAAATGTTCACCACTTTGACTTTCAGTTGACCATGTGTTAACATACTCACACAATTATCTTTACATATTTATTAGAAAGAAAAACATTCTGGCCTAATAGTTGTTTTATATCAGTATATGTTTAAGTAAAAGCAGTATGCGTTAACAGTTGTGTTAGTATCAAAGATCAATAACACTTAATCTGTGCTGGCATATTATGCAAGTTATCATCCTCGAGTGAGTACCTGGCCAGGTGACTCACTCAATTAGTTTAACTAGGAGACATATTGCGAGCAGATGCTTTTTCTCGTTTGGTTGGTCTGATTGGTTTTGCGATCGGTGGGTTTTATCTAGAAGAACGATCCCCTTTACTTATCCGCGAACTAATTCCAGCTGACATACGTCTTTGGATGTTTCCAACGGCAGGAGCTATCATAGGATTGTTTCTAGGACCATATGTGAGCACTCATCCTGCACGTGCCATACGGAAGCTACTAGGCCAGGCATCCACTAATGTGCTTATTGTTGGTCTACTAGGATTAGTAATAGGATTGATGGTCGCAGCTTTATTGGCCTGGCCGCTCTCCACACTACCGTCACCCTTTAGTCAATTATTGCCGTCTGCATGTGCATTGTTGTTTAGTTGGCTAGGTATCACAGTCTTTATTAGCAGACGTATGGATTTACTTAAGATATTCCGTATAAATGGACAAAATACCAGATTAAATACAGACAATGTCTCCAATGACACAGTAGGAGTATTACTAGACACAAGTACCATTATAGATGGACGCATATGTGAGATTAGCAAATGTGGTTTTATTGCCGGACCTATAGTAATACCTCGCTTTATATTAGACGAACTACAGCACATAGCAGATTCATCAGATCAAGAGCGACGGAGACGTGGAAGAAGAGGTTTGGAACTATTAAACCAGCTTAAGCAGCAATCTATCTCTAGCGTTAAAATAACAGACCTAGATGTTGAGGGGGTTCGAGAGGTGGACAGTAAACTTGTGATGCTAGCAAAACAATTAGGTCTAAAAATAGTTACCAACGACTACAATCTGAACAAAGTTGCTGAAGTACAAGGTATAACTGTGCTAAACATAAATGATTTGGCTAATGCAGTGAAAAGTGTTTGCCTACCTGGAGAAAAGTTAGAGATAAAAATCATTCAAGAAGGCACTGAAGATCGCCAAGGCGTGGGTTACTTGACTGATGGTACTATGGTCGTTGTTGATAACGGCAAAAACCTGATCAACAAAAAAATAAATGTGTCGGTCACAAAAGTATTACAAACTTCCGCCGGACGCATGTTATTTGCCAGTTTGGAATAATATTGATTTACTACTGCATAATTATTAAAGGGCATAAAAATTCATGTCAATAACCGTTTACAATACTCTCATTCGCAAAAAAGTACCCTTCAATACTATTGAACCTGGACGCGTACGTATGTACGTATGTGGTCCTACTGTATATGATCACGCCCATATTGGGCACGGCAAACTTTACATATCTATGGATATGATATTAAGATATTTGCGATATACCGGTCTCGATGTGCTTTACGTGCAAAATATAACCGACGTGGGCCATCTGCTTGATAGTGGAGAAGATCGTATCATGAAAGGTGCTCGCAGGGAACAAACTGATCCTATGCAAGTAGTAGAACGATACATGAGATCGTACATGGATGATATGGATGCCCTACACAATATCAGACCAGATATTATGCCAAGAGCGGCAGGACACGTACCTGAACAAATTGCAGCTGTTGAACAATTGATTAAGAATGGAAACGCATATGAGGTCAATGGATCGGTATATTTTGATGTTTCATCATTTCCAGAATATGGGAAACTTTCTGGCCGTAAGATCGAAGAGCTACAAGAAGGAACTCGTTTAAATACACGCGCAGAGAAACGCAGGCCAGAAGACTTCGCATTATGGAAACGTGCCGATCCCGAACATATTATGCGCTGGAACAGCCCATGGGGAGAAGGATTCCCTGGATGGCATATAGAATGTACCGCAATGGCAATCAAATACCTCGGCGCCAATTTTGATATTCATGGCGGCGGTCTTGAAAACGTTTTTCCACATAACGAATGTGAAATAGCTCAGTCGGAAGCCTTAAGCGGTGAAACATTTGCTAACTTCTGGTTGCATGCTGGATCACTTACTGTATCTGGTGTGAAGATGAGCAAAAGTTTAGGGAATTCAGTAACTATTCAAGACGCTCTAAATGAGTACCCCGCAGAAGTTATAAGAATGTTTGTACTTTCAAGTCATTATAGAAGCCCCATAGATTACTCAAAAGAGGCAGTTGATGCAGCCTATAAAGGATGGCAAAGACTTATTGGGCCAGCATTATCAGTACAACAAATTCTACTTACTACACAAGAATCGGACGCTGCTCAGAGTAATTTTTCCTCGACCATCAAACAAACCCGGGATGATTTTAAAACCGCTATGGATGATGACTTCAATGCCCCTAAAGCTATTGCATGTCTATTCGATTTTGCAAAAGATGTCAATGGTCTTTTATCTGAATACCCTCGACCAGATGACGCAACCCTGCAGTCAATTGCCGAAGTGTACAATGATTTAGCAGGTACCGTGCTCGGGCTGTTACCTGCAAATAGTACCACTTCCGTCAATCGTGACAATGAACTTATTGAAATATTGGTTGATTTACGCAAAACTGCCCGTAAGCAGAAAGATTTTGCTACCTCAGATGCTATAAGAGATAAGTTGGCCACAATAGGAGTAATCCTAGAAGATGGTCAATCAGGTACTACTTGGAAAACAGGTTTCAGCAATCTAAGTGAATGAATTTATATATCGCCGTAATGCAATTGCGGAGACTATCCTTGCTTCTCGACGTAATATAGTCCGCTTATTATTAGCAAAAGAATCATCCTCAAACAACAAAAATAGTCTAGTAGTAGCATCAGCTCAAATCAAATCAGTCAAAATCGAACGAATACCGCGGTCTCAAATAACTGGCATAATTGGCAACAGCAATCATCAAGATATGCTTCTAGAAGTACAGTCCTACCCTTACGCTGAAATAGAAGATATGTATGCCTTATCCGCGCAAAACAACGAAGCACCGTTATTGCTGATCCTTGATCAATTACAGTCTCCAAGCAATATCGGACGTTTGTTGCGTAGCGCTGAAGCAATGCGTGCACATGGCGTAATTTTGCAAAAGCGTCGCACAGTCGGCATTACACCTGCCGTAGTAGCAGCATCTATGGGAGCTAGCGAACACTTGTTAATTGCCAGGGTCACTAATATCGCACGAACTATCACGCAACTTCAAGGCGACAATCTGTGGGTCATAGGTTTAGATGCAAATACAGAAAGCAATCTACTAAGTGAAATGGATTTAAACCGCGCAATTACAATAGTCATCGGTAATGAAGCAACTGGAATTAGAAAACTAATACGTAACAAATGTGATGCATTGGTTAGTATATCCATGCTTGGTAAAATAAAATCGCTTAATGCTGCCATTGCAGGTTCCATAGCTCTTTATGCAGCTAGAGAGGCAAGAAATCAAGTTGATTGACAATTAACTATTGACTAGTACACATTATCCTGTTAAACTTGCGCCGGCTTATACTAAGACTACATATTTATTTTGGGTCTTTATTTAAACTAGGTGCTTGACCTCTTAGACCAAAACTTGGTATAATCTGCACGGCGCCAGTTGGGACGGCGCTATTTTTAACTCAGACGCTTGTCAGTGGGCCATGCCGACGTAGCTCAATTGGCAGAGCAAGCGCTTTGTAAGTGCTAGGTTATGGGTTCGAGTCCCTTCGTCGGCTCAACAGGGGCAGGCGCCGGAGATGGTGAGCCGGGCCGGTCTGTAAAATCGGTGGCATACGCCTGAGTGGGTTCAAATCCCACCCTGCCCACCTGAAAATTGTTTAAGCCCTCGTAGCTCAGGTGGCAGAGCACACCCTTGGTAAGGGTGAGGTCATGGGTTCAAATCCCATCGAGGGCTCCAGATAAGTACAATTGAGTAGATTTTTTGTAGTAAGGAGGAAAAACTAT
>DFQC01000058.1 GCA_002377585.1 Anaerolineales bacterium UBA3499
GTGTGCAGTCCGTTCTAGCAATCTGACAGTTATTACATAGACAGCCCACATGCGGCACACCTCCATCCTGAGCCGTGCCAAGCAATATAATTTTAACTTTGTTATTAGCAATTGTATTATCCACATAAACCTCTCGACTAAACACGAAATAAAATATTATTGTACTATGCCATTCTAATCATATGTAATATAGTAACTGGCATATGAATGCAAAGCAATTTTCTACATTCAGCAAACGAAGCTTGCGAGTAACCGGACAGGGCGCAATACATGCACTGCTACAGGCTCGTGAACTAGAGAAACAAGGTGTAGATATTATCCATCTAGAAGCAGGCGAACTTGACCTAGATACTCCCTCACACATAGTAGAAGCAGCCATTAATTCACTCCATAAGGGACATACACGCTACACCTCCACACAAGGCACATTACAATTGCGAGAATCAATCAGCGACTATATCAACACTACCAGAATGACACAAACCTCCCCAAACAATGTTGTTGTAACTCCAGGAGTAAAGGGAGCAATATTCTTTGCAATAATGGCTTTAGTGAACCCCGGGGACGAGGTAATAGTTCCAGACCCTGGATTTCCTTCATATTCCGCAATAACTAAATTTGCTGGTGGAAAACCAGTACTTTGGCATCAATACATGGATCAAGATTACATCTATGATATCGACCAATTATCCTCAATAATCAACGACAAAACCAAAATTATTGTACTTAACAACCCCAACAATCCAACCGGAACAATTATGTCAACCAAAATTCTCGAATCCATAGCTGAATTAGCTATCAAGCACAATTTGTGGGTCATTTCTGACGAGATTTATTCTCAACTATACTTCAACGGTAGTTTCCCACGTTCCATTTTTACACTACCAGGCATGGCGGAACGCACAATACTCATGGATGGTTTTTCAAAAACCTACGCGATGACAGGTTGGAGGCTAGGATATGGTATCTATCCTGACAACATGATAGACAATGTCTGCTCCATAATGCTGAATGACCATTCATGTCTGCCTGAATTTATCCAAGATGCAGGCACCGCAGCTTTACAAGGACCTCAAACATGTGTTTCATTATTACGCGATGAGTTAACTGCCAGACGAGATCTAGTAGTCGATGCTATAAATAACATGCCTTACATATCATGCTTCAAACCTGAAGGCGCACTGTATGTAATGATAGACATTTCTCAAATAACCGGAGTCTCCTCCCAAGACTTTGCTGGGAAATTATTGATGGAAGGAGTATCTATGTTGCCCGGCTCTATGCTGAGCAAACACGGACAAAATGAAGTGCGTTTAGCATTCGTTGCAAACCAAAACAGAATATCCACCGCAATGGAAAGACTTGATTCAACCGTAGCGCAAATGACTAGTTGATCTTATTGCATCTGTCTCACTACACTCAATATAATTCTCAAAATCTTTGGCCCTACAACTTTACCAACCTCCAACACCTCAGCAAGAGTAGTATAACTGGTGCCATCCAAATTAGCCTTATTAGTAATACCCGATATACCTAGAACATTTATACCACTATGACGCGCTGCAATAACCTCAGCAACAGTAGACATTCCCACAGCATCAGCTCCTATTATCTTCAGCATACGATATTCAACTGGCGACTCTAAATTAGGTCCGGCCAAACCTGCATATACTCCTTGATGTACCCCATATCCGTAACTAGAGCCTATTTCAAAAGCCATATTACGAAGCTCTGGATCATACGCATTCATCATGTCAGGGAAACGAGGACCAAACTCACTGATGTTCGGTCCTCGCAATGGGCTGAGTCCACTCATTCCAATAAGATTAATGTGATCTGAAATCAGCATCACATCACCAGCCTCAAACTCTGGATTGATTCCGCCAGCGGCATTGGTAACAAATAAGGTATCAATGCCTAACATTTTCATTACCCTAACTGGAAAGCCAACAGCATCCATAGAATAGCCCTCGTAATAATGAGCCCGACCCTGCATCACTAATGTAGGATGACCTTCAAGGTTACCCACAACGAGCTTACCAGCATGACCCTTTACCGTAGATGTGGGCCAATTTGGAAGAGTATTGTATGGTATGACTACAGAATCCTTTACATCAGATGCAAGCGCACCCAAGCCGGTCCCCAAGATTATCCCAAGCTTTGGACGATGTTGACTTTTGTCGAGTATTAATTTCGCCACTTCCCGAAATTGCTGAATAGAGCTGTGTTCGTTTTTCAAAGTATATACTGTTATATTACTGGTTCACCAACTCTTGCCTTAGTGTCATAAAAGCAATTGATAGTATATCAAAATTACTTACGTGCATGCCAGTAAGCAATACTAATAAATAGTAATTGAAATGGTAATCTTCCCCATGCCACCAATGCGCTAGTACCCATAGCTTCCCCATTAGTTTGGGCTAAATATATATTAGCCGGGAAGACAGCTACCAAGAGTAATATCAATCCCCATCCCGCACAAGAACGAGTATATGGATGTAATAACATTAACCCGAATAAAATTTCAAAAGCGCCACTAATATATACTAATTCCAATGGAAATGGTAAGTACGGTGGAACAATCTGTAAGTACCATTCCGGAGACAGGAAATGATCTACTCCCACTCGTACATAAAACACACTCATGAGTATGATACTAGCTGTTTTTAGCTTTTTCATTAGAAATTCTCACAATATTTGCACTATAAACATTACTATAATACTTCATCGGTATAATACCACCGTGCCTATGCTTAAAACCAAAAACTAAAATCTCTATTAAAACAAGAAACTCTATCACCAAACAAACACCTTATGACAATATCCCGCATTTACGACCCTGAAATAGAAGACTTTGCCAGAACCATCCCAATCATAGATTCGTCCGACATAAAAAAAACCAGAGATGCTGTAAGGGACTATAGGATACACATGCTATCAAAAGGTTTTACTCGTCCCAGCGATCCAAGTATCGAGGAGGCTGAGATCTCCATTCCTGGTCCACCCAATGCGCCTAACGTTAAGATACGCATATACACTCCAGACAATCTTCAGAGACCAGCACCCGCCTATATAAATTTCCACGGTGGTGGTTTTATATTTGGGGATTTAGATTCAGAACATGCGCGCACACTAGCCATCTCAAAAAGCTGTCAGGCTATAGCAATTACAGTCGATTACCGTCTAGCACCAGAACACCCTTACCCTGCAGCAATAAATGATTGTTATGCATCCCTGTTATGGTTAGTCGATAATGCAAAACATATAGGAATAGATACATCAAGAATAGTAGTGGGCGGAGGAAGCGCAGGTGGAAACCTCGCAGCATCAGTAGCGCTAATGGCTCGAGACAAGCATGGACCATCTATATGCTATCAAATGCTTATATACCCAGCACTTGATGATCAGGCCAATACACAATCAATGCTAGATGGTGAGGATACATACGTAATCACATCACAAAATATATTAGATATGTGGAACTACTATCTAGGACATGACCGCAGCAATGTCTCATGCTATGCTTCCCCATCTCGAGCTCCTGACCTTGCTGACCTTCCACCAGCATACATAATGACTTGCGAACATGACCCACTACGCGACGAAGCCATAACTTATGCAATGCGATTGATGAACGCAGGAGTCCCAGTAGAACTACACAACTATCCCGGTACTGTGCACGGCTTTGATTATCTTATCCGTTGTAATATTTCTGAGCGTGCAATACACGATGAAATCAATATGTTCAAACGTGCTGTAGAAAAGTAACATTTAACACTTATTTACATGGACAAAAAAATCTAGGCACTACTCTAACGTACAATTCTAAACCTACCACTACTTTCTTTGTCTTTTATCCACTTTGTTTCAACTTCATCTACCTTGGCATGCGCTGGCCCTTTTTGTATGTATCCAATCAAATCATTCAATGAACTTTCTTGTCCTTGAGCTTCAATCTGAACAGAACCATCCTCGTTATTTCTAACCCAGCCTTCTAAACCAAGTTGATTGGCCTTAAGCGCTGTATGATATCTAAAAGCAACACCTTGCACTCTACCTCTCACGATTGATACCATACGTTTTGTTTCTTCTCCCATAATAACCTTCACGCTAGACTAGACACACAACTTTCGCACTACAAAGCATCCCTCTAAAACGTTAGCAACACAGTAATCAGCATTACTATTGCCGTCTCCTTCGTGCCGAACAAGTATTGTAGTCATACCTAGCGATTTAGCCATCTCCAGATTACGTTCCTGGTCGTCGAGAAAAATACATTCGGAGGGATTTGCTTCAATACTCTTAAACAATGCATCAAACGAACCCTTCGCAGGTTTAGGAATGAATTTGCTTGCATACACATCGACAATCACTGAAAAATACTGATCCACACCAAGTGCAGAGAGTACATTAGATGCATGATTTCTATCCGAATTTGTGAACACTGCCTTTTGTAGAGGCAGTGTTTCCATCTCCCTGATAAGATCAGTATTTGTTCCTATATAATTATTATAGGGAACATTATGAACGTACTCCACGTATGCATCGGTATCAAAGTCCTTGTAATCATTCTGCAATCCCGCTAAGCTAGTACCATATTTACGAAAATATGCTTCTCGCTGTGAAGCCGCCTTATCTTCAGGAACACCCACTACTTCCACCATATATTGATGAATCCTATCTCGCACCTCGAACCATAATCCACAAGAAGCAGGATACAAAGTATCATCTATATCAAACACAGCCCATGTATATTGTCTCGCCATAAATTATCCTATTCAACTATAGATATTCTTTCTAAAACAACTCTATCTGCCATATTTTGTTCGCTGACAACTGTTAATCGCTTTCCACCTTCAATAGCATATATCCCCACGGCCAAAGTATAAATTCCTTCTTTAACATTGGCCGGTATATATATCCCATGCATATCAGTTACTATGTCATTATTTTCCCATAAATTAGTAGGCATACTTCCACCTACAGGCTCACTATCATGCTGCGCAATTGGAGGAAGATCAACATCATCATAAATATGTACAAAAATCTTGTATCTAGAGTTTATCTCTGTACTGGCACTCCAATCAAGAGTAACCTGAACCACATCTCCAGGGCTAAACTCTCTACTGTTTACACCATATCGGTGCAAACTAATGACGCCATCAAAATTTCCATCGATTTCTTTCATGTAGACTTCATCAGCTACATCATAGGTCGCAACTCGAATCGCCCCATACCAACTTTCAGTCGTTTTAAATGTCTCCGAATTCAACCACTTCTCAACCACACCTTCCGGGTCAGCCTGCTTTTCACCCCAAAATACGCCAATCAATCTAGAATAACTTCTTGCAATTGTCTCTAGTTCGACTATTTGTTTATGAGTATCAAATGGCCTAGTACGAGCTACTTGAAATACGTTCTCCATACTCGGGTAGTAATATGAAATGACCTCCGCCTGATTAGGAGCATTTAACAAAACCGCGTCTCCTTCCCTATATTTATAGAGTATATCAGTCACAAGCGAACGATAATCATCTCGCCGATAATATTCATTATGATACATGTTATCAAGTGAGAGACACGTGCAATTAATAATCATTCCAAATGTCAATAAAGACAATATACGACCTGGGACATAAAAATACCTTATTAGTCTTTCAAATCCATTAGCAGCCACAATTGCAACGGCTGGAACTGCCAAGACCAAGAATTTCTCAAATGCTTCACTAAAAAGTCCGAATACCAGGATCAGACCTACTGGCGCTATAATCCACGTCGCAATCGATGCCATATGACCCCCGCCGCTGACTAGTCCGATGGTTACAACAATACCGAGACAAACTAACCCAAGCATAATATCACC
Organism: Anaerolineales bacterium UBA3499; assembly: GCA_002377585.1. GTDB lineage: Bacteria > Chloroflexota > Anaerolineae > Anaerolineales > UBA11657 > UBA11657. The sequence goes on from DFQC01000058.1 coordinate 5,864, forward strand.
AACTTCTACAGTTGGTCCGAAGGACAACCAACTCCATATCTCCCACACAACGTATTCAGTTGATATACTAACTCTTTCGGCTGGCCAAGACACCAAATGCTCGATTGCTGTTGGCAACCAAGGTATATACAATACAACAACACCAAGTTGGAGACAAACAAATTCAATCAAAATCCTCTTTCTGCTCTCTCGATTCATAGTAATCACTTCATAAATACATGCAAAATTAATGGCAACCAATATAAATCCGAATGAGTAATGCACATAGAGTCCTGCGACACCACACAGAACAAACAAAATCCTCCATATAGTGATTAGAGTAGTATTTTCTTTTTTACTTTCATCGCGAAGCTTTATACTTATATAAACAATAACAATACTCAGCAATGTGCATAACATATACATCCGCACCTCTTGCGAGTAATAAATCAGACCTGGATGTATTGAACCGAGTACCGCTGCCAAGATACCAACCAGGTAATTGCCAATTATTTTTCCTATAAGATACATGCCGCTAACGGCAATTAGACCAACAAATGCTGACAGACTACGCAGCACAAACTCAGATCCGCCCATCATTACAGACCATGCTTTCAACAAAATATAATATCCTGGCGGATGAACATCTAATGCAGCAGCCGAAACAATCTCCATAGTGCTACGAGATATCATTTTTACAGAATTCCCTTCGTCATACCACAACGACTGCGATTCAATTAAATTGAACCTCAGATAAGTAGCTAAAAACATAACTAGTACTATTACGAAATATCGTGGCAAAAATCTAGTACTAGTTTCGAGTTTATAAATCAAAACAATCCTAATTATTGCGGTCTGTTATATAGTCTTTAACGCTGTAATATACGGGCATTAGGCTAAAGTCGTAGTCAGCCATTCGAAAATAATACCAACTTTGATCTACTTCAGCATCAGATGCTCGTTTGAAGTACCAAAAGTTTACAACCCCTATCCATGGCCACTCTCTACTTGCCCGTTCATAGGCCAACGGAACCCATCTTGCTTGTTGCTCTAGTGTAACCTGCCCATAAGCTGGATATATCCTACTCTGATCCGGCAGTGCATTCCAGTTCATCTCACTTATCCATATAGCTTTCTCACTGTCATTGTGAGCAACCATAATGTCCCTTATGTACTTGTTCCGAGCAAAATTAATTACTCTAGGATGCATTCTGTGGTCAGTTGGTCCTGACCACAAACCATATCCCTGTACTGACATAATATCGAAACAATCAGCTGCGCCCGATTGATACATCCTTTCTAAATACACGAAATCATTCAAGTCTCTGGCACTAAGTGCTACTGTTGGAGCAAGCGCAGCTGCCAACACGACCGCATCGGCATTGGCACTCTTAACAGCCCGGTATGCCACACATAACATTTCTGTATAGTCTTCCGGATTAACTGACTGCTCACCCCATTCCGGATAAATGTTAGGCTCATTCCAAATTTGATAGTAGGACACATCACCTCTGTATCTGTCAACAACATCGTAAATATAATCAGCAAAATCATCATACGATGTGGGTGGTGCAAATGCACCATTAACATCACCTGATTCTTGCGCCCAAGCAGGCGGAGAAGACAATCTTGCTATCACCTCTAAATCATACTCTCTTGCTAAATCTACAATGTGATCATACTTAATCCAGGCATCAACACTATTTCCCGATCTGCGATCATCATAATCCCCCTTAGCATGAACCTCGATATCCGCCCATGGAAACTCCTGCCGGATCCACTTGAACCCTGCATCCGATATAATTTGAACCTGTCTTTCCCTTTTATTTAGTTCAACCTCTTGTTCTAGAAAAGTGTTTATGCCATATGGAACTACATTAGCCATCACAGGGGTTATCTCTAAACGCAAATTTGGTCTTGCACGCAAGTAACTTGCGCTCAATTGCCACAAAGCCCTTATTTGAGCATCAAACTCATCCTCTCCAGTTATGTCAAAAACAAAGTCATCAGTATATCTAACGGATTGATTTGTTTTAGATAGAAACACCATAAAAGATAGTACTAAAGCGCCGAGTAACAATATTGACGGCGCTACAACCAACCAAAGTTTTTTACTAATCTTGGCCATCACACTAGATAATCTGATTTGGTTTCATGATTTTCTACACTTAGGGATTGAACTCTTTTAATTGGGCAACTAGCATCAATCAAACATTGTAACGGATTTTATGGTGCCAAGCGCTCTACAACCCAACTACCAGTGCCATCTAGATAATACTGAAACCGATCATGTAAACGATCGGAACGTCCTTGCCAAAATTCAAACAATTGAGGTAACAATCGATATCCTCCCCAATTATTTGGTCTTTCAACTGAACGACCCTCATATTTCTCAGCTATCTCTCTATACCTAACTTCTAACTCATCTCTATTATCTATACAATCACTCTGTGGTGAAGCAATAGCGCCAATTTGAGCTGCTCTGGGCCTACTCTGAAAATAATCATCTGACTCAATCGAAGTTACTTTTTCGACAGCTCCAGTCACCTTGACTTGCCTTTCGAGACTTTCCCAGTAAAACAAGATTGCACCATTAGGGTTTTCCTGAATTTGACGTCCTTTTTTACTGTTATAGTTACTATAAAAAACAAACCCTAGTTTTGTAACTTCTTTAAGTAGCACAGTCCTAATAGCAGGAATTCCATTAGAACCAGTTGTAGCGAGAGCCATCGAGCTAAGTTTGTGGCCACCCGCCTCAAAAGCATCCTGTTGCCATTTAACATATTGTTCTATGGGATTCTCGAGCAACAATTGTCTAGTCAATTTAGCCATATTCAAACTGATATTTGATATGCATCAAGCACATTAACCTAGACTATCACGAACATCATCCAATTTTCCTGCAGACATAAGCTTATGACTTTTCTTTTCAATAAAATCCGCATATTCACTCATCAATATAGTTCCCGGTTTTCGAAAATCGTAAACCTCAGGTTGATCACGAAAAAACTCCCGATGCACTCTAGTCCAAACCAATCTACCATCGGTATCAATATTAACTTTTACCACTCCTAGTTCCACCGCCTTAGCAAATTCACTTTCATCAACCCCGCGAGCTGAAGTATCGAGGGCGCCACCAGCATCATTTATCCGCTCCACTTCTGATTTCGGAACCGAGCTGGACCCATGCATTACTAGCGGAAAATCTGGCAGCTTCTGTTGTATAGAAGCAATTCGGTCGAAATGAAGCCCTTGTCCTCCTGAAAACTTGTACGCACCGTGGCTCGTTCCTATTGCAACCGCAAGACTGTCACACCCCGTTTTGACTACAAATTCTTCAGCCTCATCAGGATCAGTTAACATAGCGTGCTTTTCATCTATCTGTATATCCTCTTCTACTCCACCCAACATACCTAATTCCGCCTCAACACTAATCCCTTTGTCATGGGCTGCGTCCACTACACGCTTTGTGATATCAATATTTTTACGCAAATCATAATGTGATGCATCAATCATTACCGAACTATAAAAACCCGACTCAATACATTCGTAGCATGTCTGTTCATCTCCATGATCTAAATGTACGGCAAAAATGTTATCAGGGTACATTTGTTCGGCAGCTAAAATAATAGACTGTATCATAATAACTCCGGCATAACCTCTAGACCCTTTAGATATCTGTACAATAAAGGGAGCTTCTGCCATAGCATTACCTTCAAACAAACCTATAGCCTGCTCCATGTTATTTATATTGTAAGCTCCCACAGCATATTTACCATATGCATGTTCAAATAAGTCAGACGTAGTTACAATCATTGTTGTACTCCATATTATTCAATGCCCAAAACCTCAAGTTTCACATATTTGCTGCTTTTCTAATCTCTACAATATTATGCGCAATTGTCGTTCCACTATCGAATATAGCACTCCCAGCTACAACAACACTAGCACCTGCTTGAACCACCGAGTGAATATTGGAAACTTTGATCCCACCATCGACCTCTAATTCCGCTTCGGATTGAGTTTCATCCAGTATCGTCCTGACATCAGCAATTTTTTTCATAGTTGCAGGAACAAATTCCTGACCACCAAATCCAGGGTTCACTGACATAATAAGCACCAGGTCAACATTGGGTATAACTTCCAAAATATTATCCAGCTCGGTATCAGGATTTAAGGTTATGCCAGGTCGCACTCCTAAAGAGCGTATCATGTCTACCGTTTCGCTTAATCTACCACAACTTTCCACGTGCACTGTAATTACATCCGCACCGGCCTCAGCAAACTCCATCAAATAGGTGTCGGGATTTTCTATCATTAGGTGGACATCCATAACAGCATTATATTTAACCAACAAAGGCTTTAATGCTTTCACTACATTTGGACCCATGGTAATGTTAGGCACAAAATGGCCATCCATAACATCGATATGAACAAATTCACATCCTTCCTGTAGACATATCTCCACTTGATCTCCTAGGCATGCAAAATCAGCCGCAAGTATAGAGGGTGCCAGTTTAAATTTTGCCATTGGTCATATTAGTGATAACACAGTTTCTACAACATTATCAGCAGTAACCCCCAGATGGCTGTAGACGGTATCCGCAGGTGCTGAGGCACCAAATCTGTCTATACCAATAATCCTCCCTTTGTCACCAACAAACCTATCCCACCCAGCACTCACCCCAGCTTCTATTGCTACCCGAGATTTGATACGATCAGGTAACACCTTCTCTCTATAGTCTTCTGACTGCTCATCAAATATTTCAGTGCTAGGCATTGATACAACCCTCACATTAACTCCCTTCTTCTCTAATATTTTACTAGCATCCAATGCGATGTGGACCTCTGAACCTGTGCTCAAAATTATAGCCTGTGGCTCATTTTTTGACTCTTTCAACACATATCCACCTCGTGCCGCCCCACTTGCAGAAGACAAGCCATATTCACTATGTAATACCGGCAATTTCTGTCTCGTAAGCACCAAAGCTGTTGGCCCGTTTTGTCTACTCAAGGCACTTCTCCAGGCTTCGGCTGTTTCATTAGCATCAGCAGGCCTAATTACAGTTAATCCAGGTATCGAGCGAAGTGACAATAAATGCTCGACTGGTTGGTGTGTAGGCCCATCTTCACCAACTCCAATCGAATCATGAGTAAATACATATATCACTTGCAACCCCATCATCGACGCTAATCTAATCGCCGGTCGCATATAATCTGCGAAAACTAAAAAAGTTCCACCATAGGGAACTAAACCACCATGCAATGAAATACCGCTCATTATTGCGCCCATTGCATGCTCCCTAACACCATAATAGATATATCCACCCGCACCATTATTTGAATCAAGTATGCTCTGACCATCTACCAATGTACTGTTAGACCCTGTCAGATCTGCAGAGCCACCAATTAAATTTGGCGCTTCATCTATCAAATCCTGCAATACAGCACCGGACGCAGCTCTCGTTGCTATAGTTTCAATATCTTCAAAATCAGGTAGAGCATCAAACATACCGTCGGTATATTGACCTGACAAACATTTGGTAAACTCAGCATATTCTGCAGGATATTTGCCCCGATACTCTTCAACCAATCTACTCCAATTGTCCTGAGCATCTGAACCCCTATTAGCTGCATCTAGAAGAACATTCCTTGAGTCAGTACCAATATAAAATTTCTCACCTACAGGTAAGCCTAGGCTTTCTTTAGTCAAAACAATCTCATCATCGCCCAAAGGCTCTCCATGGGCCTTTGCTGTTGCAGCCCTATTAGGACTACCAAAACCAATAATCGTGCTGCAAGCGATTAACGTGGGTTTCTCTTTTTCGGACTTGGCATCACTTAGGGCATCACTGACACTTTGATACGAATGCCCATCAGCTATTGTAGTATGCCAACCATATGCATTAAACCTACTCACAACGTCATCACTTGTCGAAAGATTTGTCTGGCCGTCTATTGTAATTTGGTTGTCATCCCATAGAACGATCAATTTTCCTAGTTTATTGTGTCCAGCAAAAGAGCAAGCTTCATGAGAAATACCTTCCATTAAGCAACCATCTCCTGCTATGACATATGTATAATGGTCCACCAAAGGAAATCCATCCTTATTAAATCTAGACGCCAACCATCTTTCAGCAATTGCCATTCCTACTGCATTAGCCAAGCCTTGCCCTAATGGTCCAGTAGTAGTTTCGACTCCCGGAGTATGTCCATATTCAGGATGGCCCGGAGTGATACTACCCCACTGCCGAAAGTCCTTAATATCATTCAAGGTAACCGAATATCCACTCAAATGTAGTAGCGCGTACAAAAGCATACTGCCATGACCTGCTGATAGTACAAATCTATCACGATTGATCCAATTGACATTACTAGGATCGTGACACATGAACTGAGACCATAAAACTACTGCCGCATCGGCCATCCCCATAGGTAGGCCAGGGTGCCCTGAATTTGCACGCTGTACAGCATCCATAGCCAGACCTCGAATAGTATTAGCACAAGTGCGCAAATCCTCCGTATTTGCAGATCCTATCAAGCTACTATCACCCATCCTTTACCCTCCTATAACAATCGATCACGAACAACGCGAAACATATAGCAGCATTATAGCGGAAGTATCAATAACCCATATGTTTTAATTGATTATTATCGTTCCGCCAATCTGCTTTCACCTTAACAAAGGTTTGCAAATTAACCGGTTGTTCTATCATTTTTTCAATCTCCCGCCTAGCTCTAATCCCTATCGCTTTAATCATGCTACCATTTTTTCCAATCACAACACCTTTATGTCTATTGTTCTCCACCACAAGAGTTGCAATTATCTCCATCTTACCATCCTCTTTTTCTATAAACTCTTCAACTAGCACGGCTATTCCATGGGGTATCTCATGTCTAAGGTAATATAATGCCGATTCTCGTAACAGTTCACCAGACAACTCCCTTACAGTCTTATCAGTAATTTCGTCATTTTCATAATATTTCGGGCCTTCCGGCATCAAATCAATGATGTCTTTCTTTACTCTTTCAACATTGTCCCCGCGTTTAGCAGAAACTAGCATCCATATTGCCTTGTCGCACAAGGACCGATATATATTTGTATGATTTATTACATTCTCAGGCTTTAGCAAATCGCATTTATTCATGGCTAGATACACTGTAGCTGAAGGATTAGTTTGTTCAATCAATTTAGCTATACGACGTTCTTCATTACTTGGTTTTTTTGCAACATCAACAATCCATAAGACCACATCAGCATCTTGAACTGCCGACCTTGCAATTGCTAGCATAGTCCGATCCAATACGTAATTGGGTCGAAGCACTCCGGGAGTATCAACAAATATTACTTGCGCATTTTCAGTAGTTAGAATACCGCGCTGTGCATCCCTAGTAGTCTGAGGCTTAGTAGAAACTATTGCAATTTTCTGGCCTAGCAGAGAATTTACAAGGGTGGATTTACCTACATTTGGAGATCCAACTAGTGCGACAACGCCCGACTTATACATCATATGAGATACCGTCAACAATTGATATAATAAATACAGTCATAGAACAATTCAGCTCAAATCAACCTATGCACCTGATACGTCGCAGACCTAATAATATCGTCACTATCACTAACGTCTATTACGGGCAAACAATGCCTTATACGGCTACTATAAACTTCGCGACTTACCGTTTCTTCTAAACTAATAATTGCATCTACTCTCCTATTGGCGTACTCTTTAGAATCACAGTCAACATATACAGACGGTGCGGCACTCAAATCTAACTCCCTAAGCATGCATGCTGCCATTGCCCCATTAGACATAACTCCATCCACATCTGCTCGCGGATGCGCCAATCCCTTTTTTATTATCCAATCAATTGCACTCATATCAGAATATACTGCACCATAATCACTGATAACTCTCACGGGGAAAATTATGTGTTGTGCCTTCAGGCTATTTAATCCGTAACGCACATGGGTCATCGGATAAGAATAGCGGGCATGCATACTGCCAAGCTCTAACGAATTTATTGCATGCACTAAAAATATGTGCTGTTTATTACTCAACAAATAACAGTCTACCGCTTCAACAGGAGGCGAAGAATTTTTCATAGCACTGACTACTGAACAAACAAATATAGCAGCGTCAAATCCCCATTGCACTTAGAGTCTGCAATGTTCCTTTCACCGATGCAACTGACTGATTGAACATTTCATTTTCAACTTCATCCAAGTCAACTTCTATAATCTCTTCAAGTCCGTTAGCACCTAGGATAGCCGGAACACCAACAAATACATCGGTTAGACCATATTCGCCCTGCAAACAAGCAGTTACAGGAAGTACGCGCCGCTGGTCTTTTAAAATCGCCTCAACCATCTGTGCGACACTAGCGGCAGGAGCATAATACGCTGAGCCATCACCAAGCAATCCCACTATCTCACCACCACCATTGCGAGTTCTATCGACTATCGCCTCTATTGTGTCCTTATCCAAAAACTCATGGAGCGGTATACCACCAATCGATGTATGTCTAGTCAAAGGAACCATATCATCGCCGTGCCCGCCCAATACCATCGCCTGTACATCTTTGACCGATACGCCCGCCGCCTCGGCAACAAAATATCTATATCGAGCAGTATCAAGAACTCCAGCCTGGCCAATAACACGTTCTCTTGGAAAACCCGATACCTGATGTCCTAAATACACAATCGCATCTAAGGGGTTAGTAACAAATACAAGAATTGTATTAGGCGATCGAATCACTACCTGTTCTGTAACTTGCTTGGCAATTTTAGCATTTGTACTAATAAGATCCTCTCGAGACATTCCAGGCTTTCTGGGAATACCAGCAGTTATTACGACTACATCCGAATCAATCGTTTCATCATAACTGGCAGTGCCAATCACTCGCACATCGAAACCACCAACAGGAGTAGATTCAGCAAGATCAAGGGCTTTGCCCTGTGTCTTTTCCTGTAAACTTGGGATATCAAGCATCACCACATCCGCCAATTCTTTTGCAACTAATATGTGCCCCACTGTTGCACCTACAAACCCTGAGCCAACTACAGATACTTTCTTGCGCACAATACTACCTCCCTATTGTTATTATAAAAATATAAGCGTAACTTGTTTCGTAGACTACTGCTTTACAGAAACAACTTGTTTGGCTTCCGCAGATTGCATTGTGACAAATGCCGATATAGCTACAGCCAGCATATCTTCGTCAGGTTCCCTAGTAGTCAATCGCTGCAAAGCCATACTAGGTATTATTAAAATCCGTATAATTGGATTATTAATATGCTTAGCTGTATATCTTATATACTCGTACGATATTGCCGCAAGTATGGGCAGAAGGCACAATCTAGACACAATTTTCCACAACAGTGCCATCGGACCAAGTGCAGAAAAAATCAAAACACTAAATACCACAACCACTAATAAAAACCCCGTACCACATCGTGGATGTTCCTTTGGAAACGATGCGACAGTACCCGGCGTTAACTCTGCATCCGACTCGTAAGCATTAATCGTTTTATGTTCAGCGCCATGATAACCATAAAGTCTGTCAACATCTGGCAATAGTCCAATAGCCCATACATACCCAACCAACAACCCTAGACGAACTAGTCCTTCTATTACATTTAGGCCTAAGCCTGATATACCCAGAACAGATTCACCAGCCTCCACCATTAAAGACGGCAACACAAAGAATATTCCTATGCCTATTCCCAATGAAATCAAAATTGACCCCCATTCCAAGGGGGCCTCATACTCAGCCTCTTCACCCTCTGCGACGGATGCTGAGTACATTAGACTTCTTATCCCAAGTCCGAACGCGTCAACTAATCCAACAACACCCCGAATAAAAGGTGCTTCAGCTAATCTTCCTCTGAGGGGACCACTCAATTCTTTCCTGATTAATTCAATATTGCCGTTAGGGTTTCTAACAGCAACTGCCATCACACTTTTACCACGCATCATCACACCTTCGATTACCGCCTGACCACCGTAAACATTCATTCGATCGCCCAAAATCATATCCTCTAATTCAAAATCATAAGACTCTAATCACATCATAGAAATTCTACAATTCGAGTTATGGAGCGTCAAGTGAGGCATAGTCTAATTATGTTATACTGACTGCTTGATTAATCTACCGCAACTCAAACGTCTTACATGTGTTTTATACAGTAAGCAGATAAGGCTACCACAAATTGACTGATCTGCCCAAAGATGATGCCATACTTGTAGAGAATGCCCAGCGCAACCCCGAAGAGTTCGGGGTTATATATGAGCGCTACGTACACAAAATATACACCTACATCTACTATCGTACAGGAAATGTACATGATGCTGAGGATTTGACAACCACGGTATTTATGCAAGCAATGAACCACCTACCTAGGTACACTAATCGTGGTCTCCCATTTTCAGCATGGCTATATCGCATTGCGCACAACTTGGTATCTAACTGGTATCGTGACCAAAAGCGTCGTGAAGATGACAATATTGAATCCAAAAAACTCACTTCTAACCCTAATGACAATCCTGACAGCGTAACAGTAACAAACGAAGAAACTGAAATGCTTTTAGAAGCTATTCGTTCACTTCCGGCAGATCGACAAGAATTATTGATCCTAAAATTTGTCGAAAGACTTTCAAACAAGGAAATAGGCAAAATGATGCGTCGCAGTGAAGGGGCAATAAAGAGCCTATATCATCGCACCCTTATGACGCTAAGAAAAAATCTTAATAATAAAATAACTAAATAATGAATTCACATTCTAAACAACAATCAAATCCTGACAATAAATCTCGCTCTAAAGACAAGGCATCTTCGAACTTACAAGATCTACTTAATACATCTCATGCAGTGAAGAAAGCACTAGAGCCACAAAGTCCTCGCCAATCCTTTATCGATGAATTAGCAGAAAACCTTGACTCAAATGTAGAATATGCACGTGAAACAATGCAAATTCTTGAGGATCGCAAACAACGAGTAAAGTGGACAGCAATTGGAGCAGGTGCTGGAATCTATACCATTAGCATAGGAATAGTATTTGCTAAATTTATAAAATGGATATTCCAAAGGCGTAGCGACGATAAATCCAACAACTAACATCAATCATCCCATTGGCAATTTAACTTCAATGCTTGAAAGTGATAAGACTGACCATATAAAACTTTTATACTGGATGATGCTCACAAGAGCAGTAGACGACAGAACTATATCACTTGCAAAACTTGGTAAAATCCCAGGTACAATTTTTTCCCAAAAAGGTCATGAGGCCATCTCGGTTGGCGCCGCATGTGCCCTTTCTGCGGCAGATGTCGTGGCACCTATGCATCGTGACCTAGGAGCGTATTTAGTACGTGGAATGACTCCTGGTCGAATATTTTCCCAAGCTATGGCTCGATCCACTAGTCCTAGCCAAGGTAGAGATGTAAATACACATGGTATGGGAGATATAGAATTAGGAATAATTGGTTATGTCAGTCACTTACCACAAGCAATGACAGTAGCTCTGGGGGCAGCGTTTTCATTCCAATATCGAAATGAGCCACGAGTAGCACTAACCTTCACTGGCGACGGAGCTTCATCTGAAGGCGCATTTTCAGAAAGCCTAAACCTGGCTGCCGTACTAAAACTTCCTATAGTATTTATCCTAGAAGACAACCAGTATGCCTACTCAACACCATCTAAGTATCAGTATGCAATCACTGACCTTGCCGCGCGAGCGACTGCTTTTGGCCTTCCGGGAATGACAGTCTCTGGCAATAATGTTCTCGATGTTAGGAGAACCACCATTAAAGCTATTCATAGAGCCAGAAATGGAGGAGGACCCACTTTAATAAAAGCTAATACCATGCGCATGGAAGGACATGCCTTACACGATTCCGCTGAATATGTACCAAAAGAATTATTGGATAAATGGAAAGCAAAAGATCCAATAGCAAACTACAAAAAGATGTTATATGAAAAAAAGGTTCTCAATAGGCGAACTGAAAAACTCCTGCTCGAGCAAATTAACAAAGAAGTATCTAATGGTGAGCAATGGGCAGAAAACAGCCCATATCCTGATCCTAGCACTCTAACGGAAGGTGTATATGCCTGAAATCACATTTCTACAAGCTATTAATCAGGCACTACATCAAGAAATGGAAGCAGATAATACTGTATTTATGTTAGGCCAAGATATAGGTATATTGGGCGGAGCCTTTAAGGCTACTGAAGGACTCTTTGATAAATTTGGTCGAGAGCGAGTGATTGATACACCTATGTGCGAATATGCTTTTTCAGGTTTGGCAAATGGTGCTGCGCTAATGGGTTTACGACCAATCGTAGAATTCCAATTTGCTGACTTTATTTCAACCGGGTTTGACCCTATCGTGCAGTTTGCTGCCACCCATCATTACCGACAAAATAATCCTTTGCCGATAGTGTTTCGTGCCCCATGGGGTGGCGGATCATATGCAGGACCATTTCACTCCCAATGTCCAGAAGCATGGTTTGCTCATACAGCAGGCCTAAAAGTAGTAATACCATCTAATCCATATGACGCTAAAGGTCTACTGATATCTGCAATAAGAGACCCTAATCCTGTCATATTCTTCGAACCCAAATACTTGTATAGGAGCCAAAGTGGAGAGGTTCCATCGGATGCATACACAGTTGATTTGGGTTTGGCTAATGTTGCACACACCGGCGATGATATATCGATAATCACTTATGGGGCCATGGTTCCAGAGGCTATCACAGCATCTAAAATACTACATAAATCAAACATCTCTTGCGAAGTAATAGATTTACGCACGATATCTCCTTTAGACTCACAAACAATCTTGGACTCTGTAAAAAAGACAGGGAAAGTACTTGTACTGCATGAAGCTCGCAAAACTGCAGGCATAGGAGCAGAGATAGCTGCCATAGTCAGCGAAAATGCATTTGAATACCTAGACGCTCCTATCACACGTGTTACGGCACCTGACACTCCCGTTCCTTACAGTCCTCCGCTAGAAAATGCATATCGTCCAAATTCCGACAGTGTCATCCAGGCAGCTAAAACACTATATTATTTCTGACTAAATCTGATAGGGATTTGAGTCGATACAATCACTAATCTCCAACCACATTCCGCATTCGCCCTATACCTTGAACCTCAGACTCTAGTACGTCACCCGGAACAAGAAAACGAGGCGGCTTTCTGACAAATCCCACACCTGCTGGAGTACCAGTAGCAATTACATCACCAGGAAATAGAGTGTGGCCTTTGGAAAAAATCGATATTGTTTCTGCCACTGAATAAATCTGATCAGACGTGTTCGACTCCTGCATCAGATCATTGTTTACCCAACACTTAATATCTAGACATTGAGGATTGTCAATCTCATCAGAAGTTACAATCCAAGGGCCCATAGGGCAGGAACCATTCAAACTTTTACCTAAATAAAATTGTTTATGCCTATACTGAATGTCACGTGCAGATATATCATTGAGAACAGTATATCCAAAAACATTACTTAAAGCGTTACGTGCATCAACGTTAATGCATTCTCGCCCAATAATAACAGCAAGCTCTACCTCCCAATCAATTTGACTTGAAACTGATGGGTCATATGGAATTTTTCCGTACGGACCGTTTATGGTATTAGTTCCCTTTGTAAATACAAGAGGATATCCTGTTTCTACCGAAACCGAACTGCCCTCACCAGCAGTCTCCTCTGCATGCGCAGCATAATTCTTACCAAGGCACATTACATTACCGATCAACTTCGGTATAGGAGCAATTAGGGAGCTATTATCTATAGGAGAAATATCAATACTATCTTTGAGATTGCTATATCGCTCTTCCATTTCTTCAGATGCACTTATCCACTCAACCATATTTGCTGGCCACCCTTCAGAATCATTCAAATACTGGACACCTTCATCAGATATAACGCCCAACTGTGCACGCCCATCAACATTAAATGTACCTATACGCATATATTCTCCTTTTTTCTCCTCGTCATAAATACCTGGCGCAATTATACATATGATCTAGTAAATCGGTAAAAAGTGACTTCACCAGTTCTGTACACCACGACAAAATAATCTATATGAAATCCTCCTAGACCTGTTAACATATATAATCATACCAACATAGAATACTAACACAGGTATCTCATCATGAGCCTAGGGATAAAATTGGGGGCCATCTTCCCACAAACTGAAATAGGAACAAATACACTAGCTATAAGGGAATATGTTCTGGCTGTTGAGCAATTAGGTTTTGATTATATTTTGGCATTTGACCATGTACTCGGAGCTGACATATCAAATCGCCCAAATTGGAACGGGCCTTATACTAAAGAGCACTCATTTTATGAACCATTTGTATTGTTTGCATATATCGCCTCTATTACATCAAATATAGAATTAGCTACCGGCATAATTATCCTTCCTCAACGACAAACCGCATTAGTTGCCAAACAAGCATCTACTCTAGACTTACTTAGTAATGGTCGTCTAAGACTAGGTATTGGTATCGGCTGGAATTCAGTAGAATACGAAGCGCTTGGGGAAGATTTTAGTAACCGTGGGATTAGATCAGAAGAACAAGTCGATGTAATGCGTGCCCTGTGGACCAATGAAACAATCAACTATGAAGGTAATTGGCATAATATCAATGACGCAGGCATCAACCCACTTCCTATTCAAAAACCTATTCCCATATGGTTTGGAGGTAAATCCGAGAAGGTCCTAGAACGAATTGGACGTATAGGAGACGGATGGATAGCAAGCGGACTAAATGGACCTAACCAGGAAAGCATTTCAACATTTGACAAAATTCATGATTACACTAAGAAAGCGAGTAGAAAACCTGAGGACGTTGGGTTAGAAACATGGTTGTCTGCCAAACAAGCGCCATTAGAATTATTAGCTGACCAGGCCTTAGAATGGCAAAATATAGGAGCAACCCACATAGGTCTCACAACTATGGGAGCAGGCTATTCTTCCATAAAAGAACATATACAGGCTCTAGAAGACTTCAAAAGTCTAATATATAGCCACAGACTCTAATACAATTGACATACATGCCTATTACACGGTGAAACTTTGCGTTCTACTTCGCACGTAGTTTGATATAATATCCGGCTAGCACTAACATTAGTACAATACATTCAATACAATTTACTATTTACAATGTAAGCACAAAAGACGAATATGAAACGTACATTTAAAGATTATTTACGAATATGTATAGCAGGATTTTGTATGGGTGCCGCTGATATCGTCCCTGGCGTGTCCGGAGGAACCATGGCGTTCATACTAGGTATATACCAAGAACTGCTAAATTCAATAAAGTCTGCAGACTCACATCTACTCCGCTTATTGCTTAAACTAAAATTCAGCGAAGCGTCCGACTACTTCCCATGGCGTTTTTTAGCCGCGGTAGGTATCGGAATTTTAATTGCAATACTTACACTTGCCAAAGTTCTTGAAACTTACCTAGAAAATAATCCTACACAAGTCTGGTCATTTTTCTTCGGACTAGTGTTAGCATCAATCTTTACAGTCGCTCGTAGCATAAGAAACTGGAACATACCACTGATATTGTTTGCATCTGTCTCCTGTCTAGTATCTTACTCAATATTAGGAGTAGCACCTACAACAACTCCCGAAACCAACTGGTTCTTATTTTTGTCTGGGGCTATAGCAATAAACGCCATGATACTCCCAGGAATATCAGGAGCTTACATTCTAGTTTTGCTTGGTAAATATAAATATATTCTTTCAGCGGTTAACAACAGAGATATCCTCACTCTGGCAATCGTTCTGGCTGGAGCAGCCATAGGACTAACAACATTTGTAAGATTACTAAGCTGGCTCCTAGACAAATACCGTAACATAACAATGACATTACTAACTGGACTGATGGTAGGCTCCCTACGAAGATTATGGCCATGGAAAAGCGATACAAACCCTATGAACCCAATATTTCCAGAAACTATTAATAACGAGGTACTATATTCCATTGCGATATCTGTCGCAGGCATGTTGGCTATCATAATAATCACACAAATATCCACAAACATGGAAAGATCATCTAAGACTTTAGAATAACTCACAGAAACTCCAAAGGTATGGGAATCTAATGAATTACATATTACTTCTTCATTCAAATATTAGATGGGCACTAATTGCAATAGCCCTATCTACTATAGTGATCTATATATTATGTTCTACTAAAGTAGTACGACCTTCGCGGTTTACCAGATTATATTCTGTCGCGTTTGCTGGGATACTGGACTTGCAAACTTTACTTGGGATCATCTTACTCATTATCAACACATTCAATACCGGATCTGCCTATTTTAGATCCGCGCTACCACATACTATAAGTATGCTATTAGCCGTAGTTGCAGCCCATATTGCAGCTCGCTGGTCAAAATCACCCGACAAAACTGTGCGAACTCTAATTGCTACTATACTGGCATCTTTATTTATCTTGTCAGGCATACGCGAAATCACTGGACAGTGGCTAGGCTGATATATGTACAATAAAACAGTGCGACTCTTTAGAAGTATTCAACAGCATGAACACCTTTTTACATAAAGCTACTACCATAGCTAGAGAAGCAGGACAGATATTATATGATGGCTATGGCAACCCTGGTGAGATTACTTATAAGGGCATCTCAGACATAGTTACACACTACGATCGTAAATCGGAAGAACACATTACAACCTATCTCGCTAAACATTACCCAAACCACTCTATAAGAGCTGAGGAAAGCGGATTGTCAGGCAATCAAGATATCAATAAGTATGAATGGCTTATAGACCCGCTTGACGGAACCACAAATTTTGCCCATAGTTTTCCATTCTTTGCGGTATCGATTTGCCTATTGGAGGAAAATCTACCTATTTTAGGCGTCGTATACGATCCTATGAGAGACGAAATGTTCACGGCCACAGCCGGAGGAACAGCAAAACTTAACGGCGAACCTATCAATGTTACAAAGACACACATGCTAAAAGACAGTCTCTTAGGAACAGGATTCCCTTACGACATGAACACCCAAGAATCAAACAATCTGACCGAGGTTGGAACCGTGCTCCATCAGTCCCAAGGCGTCCGGCGCGCTGGCGCCGCTGCACTTGATCTCTGTTATACAGCTTGCGGCAGACTGGATGCATTCTGGGAGATCGAATTAGAACCATGGGACATGGCTGCAGGTGCGCTCATAGTGCAACAAGCAGGCGGTAGACTGACAAACCTTACAGGAAATCCTAATTGGTTTCCTGGCAAATCAATAGTTGCAAGTAATGGAATGATCCACCAAGAACTGTTAGATTGCCTAAACGCTTGACGTAGCTGATAAACTAACCAATTGATTTTCTCTAACATGGTATCCTTAGTACACAAATTTCATACCTCTAATAAAGTTGAAACAGTATGAACAACAAAACAAGCGGATCACACAACTTACAGGCTATCTAGACATGACAGAATTCTTTACGCTTGAATCTCCTAATCAAGCTCTCCAAACCCTCAAAGACCAATTAACCGGTCCGCTAGAATCCGAAGCAATTCCTAGCGCAGAGGCTCTAAACAGAACCCTATCAACAAACATAACCTCACCATCAGATTTGCCTGCCTTTCCCCGATCCACTATGGATGGATATGCTGTACGGGCTGAAGACACTTATGGAGCCACTCCAAATATGCCAGCCTATCTATCACTTGCAGGTGAAATCCATATGGGAACAACTCCATCATTCAAACTGGAAGCAGCACAAGCCGCACTCATCCATACCGGTGGGATGCTACCTGAGAATGCTGATGCTGTAATTATGATTGAAAACACGCAGACAAGCCGCGAAGATGAAATTGAAATATTTAATCAGGTATCGGTGGGAGAAAACATACTCAATGTAGGCGAAGATGTCACTAAAGGCTCAGAAGTTATACCTAGTGGCTCAATCTTACGTCCGCAAGATATAGGAGCTCTAATGGCTCTTGGAATCACTAGTGTACACGTCACTAAATGCCCTGTTGTAGGTCTGATATCCACTGGTGACGAAGTAGTTCATCCAGACTCAAACATTACCACGGGACAAGTGCGTGATATAAATTCTTACTCGCTCAGTGCACTTGTGCAATCGGCAGGCGGAATACCGAAACGATACGGAATAATCAAAGATGACTTCGAAGCAGTTCAGGAAGCTGCAGACATTGGTTCTGACGAATGTGACATACTAGTAATAGCAGCTGGAAGTTCAGTAAGCGCACGTGACATCACAGCTGATGTAATAAACAATCTGGGTGAACCTGGAGTCTTAATTCATGGTATTACAGTCAAGCCAGGCAAACCCACTATCTTGGCTGTAGCAAAAAATAAGCCGATATTTGGGTTACCAGGCAATCCAGTTAGCGCAATGGTCGTAGCACGTCTACTGCTAGTCCCAACTATCAAATTCCTGAGCGGAGCTAACTTTGACAACCAAGTTTCCTCAGTCATCAGTGCTGAATTGACTCATAACATACCATCAATCGCTGGACGGGAAGACCATGTCCCCGTACTAATAAAAACCATAGACGGCAAAATGTTAGCAGAACCAGTGTTTGGAAAATCCAATCTGATCTTCACTCTAGTACGATCTACTGGGTCGGTTATCGTACCAATAAACTCCAATGGCTTCATACAGGGCTCAAAAGTACAGGTGCATTTGTATTAATAGCTCGTATATCAGAAATACTATATCAATATGCCTGGTGACAACTATGGCTAAGATAATCAACCATGACAACCCGTAATATCTATTTAGAAGACATACCACTTACTGAGGCACAAGAACACTGGCAAAAAGCACTTGCTGAGCATAACATATACAGTCCATTATCGAGTGAAAATATAGAACTTCATTTAGCCTGTGGTCGGGTAACTTCAAAACCAATATGGGCTTTGATATCAGTCCCACACTATCACTCCGCAGCTATGGACGGCTACGCAGTCCACTCGTCTACGACTAATTCCGCAAGTGAAACATCGCCCGGACTGCTGCCAATACCAAAAAAGGCTCTATATGTTGATACAGGGAATCCCATCCCTATATGGTCTGATGCTGTCATACCAATAGAGAATGTCCAAGTTGACAAATCGTCTAACCCACACACTATGCAATTCCAAAAATCAGCTTCACCCTGGCAGCACGTGCGCACCATGGGAGAAGATATGGTTGCAACTGAACTAGTCTTACCATCTAACCATCGCATTAGACCAGTAGACATTGGAGCGATAGCCGCATCCGGTCATCATCAAGTAGCAGTACGACGCCTAGCACGCGTAGCAATCATCCCGACCGGTGACGAACTTGTAAAGATAGGCAGCAAAGTAGAGCCTGGACAAATCATAGAATATAACTCACTTATGCTTGCAGCTCAAGCACAGCAATGGGATGCAGTATCCACCCGATACCCACCAGTACCTGACCGGAAGGAAGCAATTAAAGTATCACTACTAAAAGCTTCTGCCGATCACGACCTAATACTACTTAATGCTGGCTCGTCTAGAGGTTCAAAGGACTACTCAGCAGAGGCAATATCAGAAATAGGGACTGTACTAGTTCATGGAATAGCAGTGCGACCTGGACACCCAGTTATTCTAGGAATTATTAATGCTACCCAAGAAAAACAAGCGCATACACCAGTAATTGGAGTGCCTGGCTATCCTGTAAGCACTGTTTTAACCGGTGAAATCTTAGTCGAGCCTCTACTAGCTCAATGGCAGGGAATACCATCATACGAGCCTCTCACATTGGAAGCCATGTTACCTCGCAAAGTGCTCTCTCCTGTAGGGGATGATGAATACATGAGAGTTGCAGTTGGTAATGTGGGTGACAACATTATAGCAACCCCCCTTTCAAGAGGTGCAGGTGTAATTTCATCTTTGGTGCGAGCTGACGGCATAGTTCGTATACCACGCTTTTCCGAAGGGCACCCCGACAAATCCATAGTAAATGTCAATTTATATAGACATCCGGAGCAAATTAACCGCACAATAGTGGTTATAGGATCGCACGATCTAACTTTAGACCTGCTAGCACAACATCTCGCAGACAAATTCAAAGGATTAAGATTGGTCTCAGCTAATGTTGGAAGCATAAGTGGTCTGGTAGCTCTCAGAAGAGAAGAATGCCACATTGCAGGATGTCACTTACTTGATCCCTCATCAGGCGAATACAATCTCTCTTATGTAAAACAATATATGCCAGATACACCTGCTAAGATAATATCGCTAGTAGAAAGACAACAAGGCCTCATAGTAGCAAAAGGTAATCCAAAAAACATACTTTCAATAACCGATCTAGCACGTTCAGATATCAGATTCATCAATAGGCAGCGGGGAGCCGGTACACGAGTATTTTTCGATTATCAGCTCGGAATAAATGGGATGACACCCGATGATGTATCTGGATATACGCGAGAACAATATACACATCTTACTGTAGCAGCTTCCGTAGCCTCAGGCACATCTGATGTTGGCTTAGGAATTCACGCTGCTACGATTGCTCTTGATCTTGATTTTATACCACTGGCTACAGAAAACTACGACTTGATAATACCCCATACATACTATGAAACCGAACTCATCACATCGTTATTAGAACTACTTAACGACCCAGTGCTTCGTAAAGACATATCACAATTGCCTGGTTATTCAATCGCCAATATAGGATCTATAACCTGCGATGATACTAGTACACACTAAGAGGCACTGGCACAATTAAAAGAAAAAATAAGATCAAAGCACCAAAAGCAAGCGATCTTCGATAATCATCTAGCTCAGTAATTTCATCAAGCACTTCTGGGTGGCTTTGGCCAAACAGATATAGCAAAACAGCCCATATCCACCAACCTGACCACACAAAACCCAAACCAACCAATAGCGCAATAACAAGTGGTCGCCACGATTTTGCTGATTTGCCAAACAACACATACAAAATATGGCCACCGTCTAATTGACCGACTGGAATAAGATTCAATCCGGTCACAAGCATACCAGCCCAACCAGCTAATGCTACTGGATGAATAAAGACGTCAGTACCACCACCCGGAGACGGATTGCCTGTGAAAAAAAATACTGCCCAATGAATCACTGGAGGAATTTGACCATAATCTACAGGCATAGGAAGTAATTCCCCGAACACTAAATACTTTGCAGCAAGATACATAATGGAATTACCTTCTAATTGGAACCCACTGACAGGCACAGGACCTACCTCAGACAAATGCAACCCTATCACAACGACAGGTATTGCCACTGCTAGACCAGCTAACGGACCAGACAGAGCTACGTCTAATAGAACCCTCTTGTTACGAATAGCACCTTTCATTTGTATTACAGCACCCATCGTACCTAAAAAACCACTTGGGAATGGTATAAAGTACGGCAACGTGACTGATGCTCCATGTTTTCGCGCCGCAATATAATGCCCCATCTCATGAGCACCCAGTATTCCCAAAAGACTCAAAGCAAATGGCCACCCCGTCCATAAAATCCTCAACATTAGCCAACCATCAATGTTCCTACCAGTTAACTCCGCCCCTCTCAGCAGCTCGACTGACTCTCTACTGTGCATACTTCCCGCATAAAGCACTGTAACTAACGTGGCAACGAACAACACAATATTCAACCATGGATTACCTGTCTTCTCAACCGGTAAACTTCGGAGAATTATCACGAGATCATCTTCTTTATCAAGTCTGAAAAGCGGCGTAAGTCCTATCTCACTCATACCCACAGAAAGTCTGTCATATGCATCATCAGATTCAACTAATAGTTTTCCTCGTATACGGAAAAGCTCCTTGCCCTTACCTAGGACAATATCGCCTACATCCATGACTTTGGACACCATATCTACTACAGTTTCGGCTGCTACATCGCCTAAATCATTTTCACTCAAGGAATATTCATTCATATATGTTAGTTGAACCGCAAGGTATTTATCACTATATTTCTATACATATAGTACACCTGATGTATTAGATTAAAGTTATCAGAATGAGCAGGGATGAATGGGAGTCGAACCCACCGTGGCTCGCATAAACGACCCACCAACGGTTTTGAAGACCGCAGAGCCCACCGGGACTCAACCATCCCCACTGTCAAGCATAAGCTAAATTGACCGATTACGTCAAGTCTTTATCAATTACATCTTATCTTATGTTTACAATACTAAACTTGACAACATTTCAGCACACGTCTAGAATTGCCCGAGGCGCCGAGGTAGCTCAGTTGGTAGAGCAACGCCCTGAAAAGGCGTGGGTCCCCAGTTCAAGTCTGGGCCTCGGCACTTCTACAATCTATAAACATTATTGCGGGCGTAGTTCAGTGGTAGAACGTCTCCTTGCCAAGGAGAAGGTCGTGGGTTCGAATCCCATCGCCCGCTCTGGAAAGACCCTTCTAGAAAAGGCCTTCTATGGCGACGTGGCCAAGTGGTAAGGCAGGGGCCTGCAA
The DNA here is from genome assembly GCA_002377585.1 of Anaerolineales bacterium UBA3499. GTDB lineage: Bacteria > Chloroflexota > Anaerolineae > Anaerolineales > UBA11657 > UBA11657. The sequence goes on from DFQC01000058.1 coordinate 28,348, forward strand.
AGCCCTTATTCGCGGGTTCGAATCCCGCCGTCGCCTCTCTTTCATTTAGCTCCGCGAAACTTATCTACGGCTAATATCATCATCAGCCGCACCTTAGTTTTCAAGCGAAACTTCATCAAAGTAGCACATCAAAACTTTGACTTTGTATTGGCAGGTGTATCATAATTAATATACCTACTAATAGCGAGTTATTTGCTACGATGCAAACAAAAAGCCGCCAATAAGA
>DFQC01000013.1 GCA_002377585.1 Anaerolineales bacterium UBA3499
AAATGATCCAGACTCCTTTGTTTTAGCACATCAAATTTGCAGTATTTACCATACAAATGGTCATGATTGGTTTGGACATGAACCTCCTGATGAACCTACCTTAGAAAGTTGTATCGAAAATATTGGAACCACTTTTAGTAATTATGATTGCTGCGGTGCTGCTCATAATCCACCGGCACCTCTTCATCCAGTAGCGCTACAGTCAGTATTGTATAGTGGCGCAGACGTTTCAGGTGCTGAAGGACGTCTACCAATAACTGTTTTGCATGAATATGTACATGTCTTTCAAAATGCACAAACAGTATGGCCTAATGAACTGGATTCGGATGAGAATGGGCGTATACGAGTTTATAATCATGGTGCGGTGTGGCTGGAAGAAGGGTCTGCTGAGTTTTTTGCTCAATACTTTGCTGGACAAAAGGGTTGGGGCGATTATCGAGCGAATATGAAAAGAAATCTACTCAGCGCTAGGGATGTAAGGAGTCGCTGGGGTTTAAGTTTGCGTGATGTTGTAACTAGAGACGGTCAGGCTAGAGTAAGAGAACTGTGTGATTGTGGTGGACAACTGTACTATGAAACCGGCACATGGGCTGCAGCTTGGTTGGTAAATCGATCGGGGATTGATGAGTTTTTGTTTGATTACTTTCCGCGATTGTCGTATGACGGTTGGGAAGTAACGTTTAAGAATGTATTTGATTTGACTATGGATGAGTTTTACGATGAGTTTGATGCATTCTTAGATCAGCCTATTGAACAACAAATGGCCATCTTGCCTTAAGAGCTTTACTTCAAATCGAATATTCTTATGCTGGCTTGGGACTCAGGAGACTGATTGTTTTGGCAATACCTAGCCAGATTAAATAGAGAATGGCTACTACTGCGTAATCAAGTATGGGAATGCGCAGAATTTCATGAATTGTTCCTATTCGTTCTACTGAGCCGTAGGCAATCAACAAAGCCAGTACATATCCTGATGTGATAAGTGTGCGTATGCGTGGGCTTAGTCCTAGCCCATATAATTGGGTCATTATAAAAACTGCTCCAAATCCAAATCCAAACATTCTCCAGGCGCTTCCAGTTTGATTAATTGCCACGAGTACTCCATGCGGTATGACCAATATCTCTAAAGTGAGGGTCCACCATCGGTTCACATGTGCACGGTTGAAGATTAGGATTGACTGACCAAACAACATAAACATATAGAAGAAACCAGCGAGGTGTCCTATTGTTCCTTCGGTGGGGTGATACCAGAAGGTGTAGATAATTGCCCATGAAAATAGGTAACCATGGTACTCTCTAATCAACTTGATAAATCGACGATCAAAGCGTATTTTTTTACCAAAGAATAGTCCTCTGCGTGGTGCTTCCAATGCTAATACGATCATTAGCATAAGTGCTACTGAACCTAAAGCTGTGATCTCTGGGACATCTTGAGCTAGACCATCGTAATATACCTGAGTCTGCAAAATATGTAACCCAACGAATATCAGATTGCCAATTAGTAACGCCCAGTTGTACCAGCGGAGTTCAGAACGAAATTTAGGTTTATTCTTCCGTACTATATATATTATTCCCCAGACAAAAATGTTGTGGAAGACATATCCCACCCAAGCAGTCAACTGTGACATTACAGTAGGTTCGACTAGTCGCCATGGATACGCAAATGCAACTGTGCTTCCCACAATCTCAAAACCAGTAAGGCGCACAGCCGTTACCGCAATGATTGCAGTCAGGATAGCTGATAATATAGTCCCATTTATCACCATACTACTGATATTGTTATTGTTACGCCTGATAGATGAAGTCATATTGTCAACGGTAGTTTGCGAATTCTTTTACCTGTAGCCGCAAAAATTGCGTTTGCTAGAGCAGCAGGTATTGGCCCAATAGCTGGTTCGCCTACACCCTGAGGTGGACGATCGCTGGGCAATAATTTTACTTCCATATCGGGTGCTTCGTCCATTCTAAGTAGGGGGTAGTCTCCAAAATTACTAGCAGATGGCCTACCGTTTTCGAAGTTAATAGCTTCTTTAAGCGCTGAACCTAAGCCCCAAATTATGTTTCCTTGAACCTGGTTTGTAGCTCCATCAGGATTGATGACCAGGCCCGCATCCATCACAGCCCATACTTTTGGTACAAGGATGTTGTTATTTACTATGTTTACTTGTACTATTTCAGCAATTACAGTTCCGTAGTCTCTACAGCAAGCAATTCCCATACCAACTCCGTTACCGATTTTACCTGGCCATTGAGCCATATCTGCCACACGTTCCAGGGCGGCTCGTAATAGATTCCCAAATTCACCACTTAAATGATCTAATCGAAACTGTAAAGGGTCTTCATTAGCAAGATGCGCGAGTTCATCTATAAAGCTTTCGTTAGCAAAAGTGTTTGCAAGCAATCCCAAACCTCTCCAGGAAGATGTGTCTACGGGTAGTTTGGCTCGGTGTGCGTATAGGGATAGATTGGGAATAGTGTATACAGGATCTATTCCGCGCGTGGCACCAAAATCAGAACCAGCTATAGAGGCAGCAATTGTGGGAATCTCTGTAAATAATACGTCTCCACTAGATTGTCGATGTTCCAGAGCATCAATTTGACCTTTATTGTTTAGTACAGCTTTAAGGCGATGCTTAGTTGGTGGCCTGAATCTATCAAATAAAAACTCATCTTCACGTGTCCATCCTACATGTACAGGCAAGCCACTTTCTATAGCTAGAATCGCAGCTTCGACGGCGCTCTCGGCTCGTTGTCTTCGTCCAAAACCGCCTCCAAGATGAGTTGGAATTACATTCACATTGTTTTCGTCCATGTCTATTGCGTTGGCTACCGCACTTCTAGTCTGGCTAGGGAATTGCGTTGGAGTACGGACATGCATCACACCATCCTCATCCATCTCTGCCAACGATGATTGTGGTTCTAAAGGTGCATTGGACGCCATGGGGGTACTATATTCTGAGAGTATCACCGCTTCAGAATTAAGTGCGGAAGAACTGTTGCCTACACGTTTTAGTTCGGCGGCATTATCAGATGTTGGAGTAAGCAGTGCATCGATATCACTGTCATTTATCAGCTTAGGCATAATCCAGTCTATGTCCATGGATTTAATCGCATCTTGAGCTATTTCACGTGTCTTAGCAACGACACCAACAAAGTCATCACGTGTTACAAGTGATATGACGTCAGACATGGCTTTGGCTGTTTGATTGTTTACTCGGTCTATCTGTGCACCGGCTACAGGTGGTCTGGCTATAGCACCATAATAAGTAGTGGAGTTGCTTGATCTCATGTCGTAGCTGTACATTGGTTGAGCTGTGAGCTTTGAGACCACATCTACCCTTGGCATAGATTGTCCTATTAATTTGAATTGCGATATGGATTTCAAGGGCGCATCGTCTTCTGGTGCTTGCCATTCAAGGGATAGCTTGGAGGTATCTTCAAGAGTAATGGTTTTTGCATTAGATGCGGTAAATACTCCGTTCTCCAAGATAACCTGAGTTCCAAGATGTTCCGCAGCAGCTGTGGATAACATCATGCGATAATTCGCCGCCAATTGCCGTAATGGTATATATAGCCCACTTATACTAGCACTTGCAGCTGTCCCAAAACTGTCTACCGGTCCTCTAAGGGTTCCTGCCTGATGTACACGTACGTTATCCCAGGGTACTTCCAATTCTTCTGCTGCTAACTGTGCTAGAGCCGTATGTACGCCTTGTCCCATCTCTACCTTGGTCATATGAATGTTGAGCATGTTGTCTGCTGTGAATTGGAACCATAATAAGGGGTCATTTCCGATACTTCCTGCGGGTATGCCTCCCTGAGCCAGAAATTTGAATGCCTGTCGTCTTACATATGGCAACCCAAGCGGAAGGCCTACTGCTACTCCACCAGTTAAGGTTCCGAGTCCTATAAGGAACTTACGTCGGGTCAATCTCCAGGTCTTAGTCATGGCATCAACTTGGCAGCCCGTTCAACTGCTAGAGCGATTCTGTGGTAACAACCACACCTACAGTAGTTGCTTTTCATAGCAGATCTGATATCTTCTCGAGAAGGATTGTGTGTTTGTTCAAGTAGTGCTGTAGCTGACATCATCTGGCCCGACATACACCATCCGCATTGTGGGACTTGTAATTCAATAAATGCTTGCTGTACTGGATGTAAATTGCCGTTTTCTGATAGTCCTTCTACAGTACGAATCGTGTCGTCTGGGGCTATAGCGCTCATGGGGGTTATACAGCTCCGAGTAGGCTGACCATTAATATGCACAGTACAAGCACCACAGAAGCCAGCACCACAACCATAGCGCGTTCCTATTAAACCTAGTTCATCTCTAAGTACCCAGAGAAGTTTTCGGTTACTGTCTATTTGATCAATGTTGTAGATTTTGTCATTTATGTTGAGTTGCATTCTTAGTTATTTGAGTTTGAATGTTGGAAGATTTATGATGCATAGTAAAGTTTAGCGTTAGTTTTCATGATTGTCGGAAATGGTTTTACATATGTGACTAATCCGAAAAGCTCAGGAACCTTAGTCATTTGCTTGACCAATCATTGGTACATAGATACCCACACTATAGCATCAATTACTAGGCAGTGGAATGTTATGTAAGCTAGACCTATTACAGCAGCATTTTTGCTTGCTTGAGACATTTCAGATGTCGATGTGTTAATTGCAATGATTGTCAAGGTAAGAAGAGCAAGTGCAGTAACCCATAACGATGACACACTTATTACCCACCAGTAATTGGCACTGGTATGTATGTATGCAATCAAAGTAGGCATCCAGATAGATGCAGATGTTAGAAATATTGCAGATAGAACTGAAACAGGGTGTTTGCCTAGGATTGAGTTTCTATTGATGGCTTCCGCTCCATTCTTAAACATAGTTATATAACAGAAAGTTAGGTAACCAACTGCTGCAGGTAGCATTGATATGGTGAAT
>DFQC01000018.1:0-6653 GCA_002377585.1 Anaerolineales bacterium UBA3499
TGGGGAGACCATAGACACTATGGTTGCACCCGAGGATGGGATAGTAATACCCAGCGGTCAGGAGTGGCCGACCATTGGTGCAACTTCAGTTGGTATTCTTGGCAATATCGATCGTGTTGAAGATAGACGTACAACTGATGTGTATGTTGATTTTGATTAATGGTTTAGCTCAAAACTATTTTGTCTTTGAGTAAAAATGGTGGATGCTTAGACTATAAAAATAGCAAGATGAGTTTACAATAAAGTTGAGGAGAAGTTAAGATGAAAATAGACTCTATAGAAGCAAAAAAAGGTAGTAAGGCCTTTGGTTTTTTTGAAACTGGTGTAACTCATAGTCGGTTTTCTGCAAATATTCCGTTGCATATTGTAGAAGGTGCATCAGATGGACCAGTTTTAGTGGTCCAGGCTGGTTTGAGTGGTCTTGAGATTGAACCAGCTTTAGTTTTACCTCAAGTTGTCAAAGATATTGATCCAAGTGTCTTGTCCGGCACCTTGATTTTGGTGCCTCTGATGAACACGTCAGGATTTGAATTTGAACAGGTCAATTCGATTTGGGACGACAAGAATCTAAATGAGCTTGGACGAGGCAGTTCGGATGGTACTATAAGTGAGCAGATGATAGACAAGTATTATAGTGAAGTGATCAGCAAAGCTGATGCTCTTCTGGATATACATACTGGATCACAGTGGAGTTACCATCGTTATGCAGGCGTCTACAATACTGGGGAAGTCGACAAATCACGTAAGATGGCTGTTGATGCTGGGTTGCCCCAAGTGCTTTTGAGTCAGCCAGCAGACACATCAATGGCTTATGAGGCTGCAAAGGATGGTATCACGGTTGTATCTGCATGGATTGGTGGTGGTCCTGGATTGCGGGATTACAGAGAAGAGGATATGAATCGTATAAGTAATGCAGTTATGAATTCCATGAAATCCCTAGGCATGTTATCGGGAGACCTTGAATTTGAGAGTTCCAAGACTGATGTAATTGATGCACACACTGTGCTTAAACCGAGTGGCGAAAGAGGGTTTGTGTTTATGGATACCGATAAGAGAGGCAGTACTGTAGCTGCCGGTGAAATTATTGGTAATGTTCGTCATCCATTTGAGGGTACGACAATCGAGGAGATCAAGGCACCCAAGGCCGGGGTTGTACTGTTTGCCGGAGCATCTTGGCCTGTGCTGCCTGAGGGCACTACCTTGGCTATTCTTGGAGATTTAGTTGAAGAGATAGTTAGATAAAATAGTTGAACACAAAATATAATCGATGCTTGGATGTATAATGAGTATCAAGCATTCTAAATGTGTTGTAACGCATAAGCAATTTCTATTAGTATTTTATGAGGTTAAATATGGCAAATTCTAATATTAGCACCGAGTTGGTTCAATCATACAGTTACAAAGACTTAGATGGTGATGCAGTAAAGGCATCTTATAGTGCTTTGAAATCAGGTCAGACTCATTATGTTGATGTTCCAGGAATTCCTGAGTTGAGAGCTGCTGCTGCTGAGTATGCAAAGTCGCATGGTGTACAAAATGTGACTAGTGACAATATTATCATCACATCAGGAGTCCAGGAAAGCCGCTTTTTGGCAAGTCAGGTTGTTACTGCTCCTGGAGGTAAAGTGGCACTTCCAAAAGTTTCTCATCCAGGTAATAGATTGGCCTTATCATTGCGAGGTTGCCAATTATATGAATCAGAATGTGACGAACAGTCAGGATGGTTGATGGCATCGGACATGTTCAATTCTGATGGTGTTGCAGGATCAGACACCGTACTAATAGAAAATCCATCCAGATTTAGCGGTGCAATCTACAAAAGTAATCTGTTAAGTGATTTGGGTCTTAATGATCAAACCATTGTTGTTGATATTGGATTAAGTCCATGGTTGAATTCTGCTGATCAGACAATGCAAATTAATTTGGAGGATCCAAATAGATCTGTTATTGCTGTGGGTGAATTGTGGCCTGGCTTAGGTATAGAGCCGCAGGGATTGGGTTTTATAGCTGCTCCAATGGGCATCGCTGAAAAGATAGTGAGTATGAAACAGGTACTAAGCATATGTACTAGTACCGCAGCACAGTATGCCGCTCTTGAGGTCAGTACTAGTTGGTCGGATGATTTTGAAAAAGTTCGTGCTAATTTACAGTCATCCAGAACAATAGTGGATGGGGCTCTGGGAAAAATGGGGGTTGAAGTATTAGCTTCCAGTGTTAGCTGCTTCATTACTGTAAAGGGAATTGAGGTGTCTCAAATAAACTCATTATTGCAAGCAACCGGTTCTGCACTAACTGGACACTATGAGAGCGGAAGCACATTTGGTGTTGATGATGCTGTACAGTTTGCGGTGAGCGCAAGTACAGATTAGCTATGATTAAAATGATATCGATATAGTTGGTTGTTGGATACTATAAATTACTAATTAAAGCTGTCTGGTAGTCTAAGATGATTATCAGATGCAAAGGAGAAACTGCCTGTGTCACAACAAGATAATAAGGATGGTACTAAAAAACTAACAGGTACCGCACTTTTTTATTCTCTAATTGCCAAAGCCAAGGAATTAGATGCAATTGTGCTTGGTCGAGGTGATCCCGATTTTGATACTCCCGCCAATATAGTGGAAGCGGCTAATCGGGCAATGCAGAAGGATAATTTGAAGCCTTCACCTGTAGAAGGACTTTTGGACCTACGAAAAGCTATTAGCGAAAGGGTCAAACGGATTAATGACATTGATGTGGATCCGGAAACGGACGTGGTCATTACTAACGGGGGTCAAGAAGCAATCATGTTGATGGTGCTAGCAAGCATAGGCTCTATTGGGGATGAAATGATAGTTCCTGAACCTAATTATAGTACTTATAATGATGCGCTTGAGTTTGCCGGTGGCAATAAAGTAGGTATACCTACTTTATTGGAGAATGATTTTGCGGTAGATCCAGAGTTGGTTGAGCAAGCTGTATCTGATCGATCAGCTGCACTGCTTCTAGTATCACCTAACAACCCTACAGCCTCAGTTATACCTGCTGCGACAATGCAAAAACTGGTCAATATTGCTGAGAGAAACGATTTGATTGTTCTTGCAGACGATATATACGATCAATTTATTTATGATGGAGGCGTACATTGTAGTCCGCAATCGCTTGAGGCTGGAAAGGATCGTACATTGACACTCAATGCCTTTTCCAAGGCTTATGCTATGACTGGGTGGCGTCTTGGGTGGATAACTGGACCGTCTGCTCTAATGGCAAAAGTGAAGACAATTAAGGCGTCCGTGTCTGGGCCTGCTAATGTAGTAGCTCAACATGCAGGTATTGAGGCGCTTACTGGTCCATCAGATGCTTTGGAAGATATGAAGGCAAGATACGTTCGTCGTCGTCAGGTTGTGTTAGATGCATTTGATTCCATGGGAATCAAATATGGTATGCCGCAAGGCGGCCAATTTATATTTGGCGATGTTTCTCATCTTGGTATAGATAGTGTGGAATTGGCAGCAAGGATATTGGAAGAAGAGCAAGTACTGATTTATCCAGGAGGTGCTTTTGCACCGGATTCAAAGTATTATGTACGTGTAACTTTCTTGCAGCCTGAAGCCAAGTTGAAAGAAGGTCTTGAACGTATGGGTAAAGCATTAAGTAGGATGTCTTGATTCTCTACGAATGCTGAACTCCATGGTATTGAGCAAATTATATATAGGCTAGATGGCCTATATCAAAGTTAATTAAGAGTGGAGGATTATGAGTCAGAAAATACTGATTGCAGATAGTGAGCACGCGCCAGCTTGTGAGGAATTGCAAGGATATCTAGATGGATATGAGTTGATATGTCCATCGAACAATGATGATTTTCCTAGTCTATTATCGTCTGATGTGGTCGGATTGATCGCTCAAGATCAAAAGATTGATGCTGCAGTACTAAAGAAACTGACGAATTTGGAGCTAGCACTTAGTCTTGGTAGAAACTATAGTAATTTTGATGCTAAAGCCTTAAAGGATCATGGTGCCAAATTCTCTACAGTTTGGCGTAAAGGGCCTAATTGTGTTGCTGAGCTTGCAATGACGCTCATTTTGTCCATGAGTAAAGATTTGCTAATTTCACATGAAAGCGTGGCTAGTGGGGCATATAGATACAGAGGGATTCAGCCCGAACAGAGCGAGCAATGGAAGATGGCATTTCATTGGATGAAGAATGAAAATGTACATGAAGTACATGGTAAACAGCTTGGCATTGTGGGCTTGGGAGAAATAGGATATGAGCTTGCTATCCGTGCTAGCGTTATGGGAATGGGAGTGTCATACCACAAGCGCACTCGTTTACCTGAAGAATTTGAGCAAGTTGTCCCGTTGAAATTCATGGATCTTAAAGATATGTTAGCTAGTTCTGATTACATCTGTCTGGCCGTTCCTCATACACCTAGCACTGAAAAGATGATAGGCGCCTCTGAGTTTGAGGTTATGAAGGACGATGCTATTCTAATTAATATTTGTCGCGGTGGCGTTGTTGATGAGACGGCCATGATAAATGCGCTTCTGCAAGGACAGATTAAGGGTGCAGGACTTGATGTGTTTGATTATGAGCCTTTACCAGCTGACAGTCCATTGACAATGCTAGATAATGTCATATTGACTCCCCACATTGGCGGCGGTACAGGTACTACTCGAACCGGGGAAATCCAAATGGCTATTGATGAATTTTCGTGTATAATTGGTGGGTCATCACCAAGATGGCCAGCCTAAGTAAAGGGTTTGTTTGTAGGTGTTAGTTGTAAAGAATAGTAGTCAAATAAGGAGACAAGGAGAAGACAATATGAATTTTAGTCAAAAGTTCAGCTCCATGCCTAAGGTACTATTAATATTAATGGTAATCACAGGTGTGTTGCTTGCTTCTTGTTCACCTCAGGTTGTAGAGGTCGAAAAAGAAGTAGTAGTAACTCAAGTTGTAAAAGAAGAAGTAGTAGTTGAGAAGGAAGTAGAAGTTGAAGTAGTTAAAGAAGTAGAAGTTGAAAAGGTTGAGTATGTTGAAGTTGAGGTTGAGGCAGAACCGGCACCGCGTGAGCCAGTTACATTTACTTATGCTCATAACGGACCAATTCGTACCATGGATGCTCCTGTAACCTGGTATGGCTCAACTCACTGGCTTACTAACACCATTTACGAATGCTTGATTTGGAGAAACTGGGATCTTTCCGGTTATCATGGTCAGGCTGCTGAAAGCTGGGAAGCACTTGATGACACCACTTGGCGTTTCAACTTGCGTCCAGGTATTACCTTCCATAACGGTGAGCCTCTTGACGCTGAAGCAGTGAAATGGAATCTTGATCGTGTAAGATCACGTGAAGACTTCCTTGTTCACCCACAGTGGCAATTCATAAGCGATGTCAAGATTGTTGATGACGTAACTGTTGACATCATGACAGGCGCTCCAGAAGCTTACTTCGAATATGTAGTAAGTTATAATGGTTGTGAGCTACTACCTCCAGACTATATGGCAGAAGTTGGTGAAGAAGAGTTTGCCAGGACCCCAGTTGGTTCTGGTCCATACAAGTTGGTAGAGTTTACCGAGAGTGACAAATACACAATGGAAGCATGGGATGACTATTGGGGTGGACGCCCTGATGTTGATACAATCATCTATCAGGTGATTCCGGATAGTGCTACACAGGTACAAGCTATGATTACCGGTGACGTTGATATGATGGCCAAAGTGCCTGAGCCGGACAGAATCAAGTTAGCTTCGACTCCTGGTATTGGTTTGCTTCTAGCTCCAATGAACAGAATGCATCACTTGTATCTAAGAGCAGACACTGAGCCTGGTACCATGGATGAGGTTTATCCAGACTACCAGCCTGTTACACTTGACCCACTAGTACGTCAGGCCGTGTCGCACGCACTAGATCGTACTACGCTAGCATCTGTGCAAGGTGCAGCGGTACCGAACTTAGTCCGTGTCTGTGCAGGTTATCCTGAAGGTTTTGCAGACAAGTACTATGGTGAAGCAGCAGCTGACGCAGAGTTTGATCCAGATGCAGCCAAGCAGTTGTTGATCGATGCTGGATACGATCCAGATGGCGGCAACAAACCTAAGGTTTACTTCGAGAGTCTAACCAATCAATATGGTAACGAGAAAGAAGTTGCTGAGGTTGCAGCAGTTATGCTCGAGACAGTTGGCTTTGATGTAGAACTTACTGTCATGGATAACTCAGCCTACTCTGAGCAAATTCAGGGTCCAGGTGCTAATCGTGACATTATGTTGACTACACTTGGTTGTGGTCCTGCAATGACACCTTTGTTCTACCAATGTGATTGGCCTGGTAAGAACAATGGGCAATGTGTTCCAGAATGGGATGCTAATAGTGATAAGATTATGCAAACCGTTGACTCAGCCGCAAGGTTGGATCTATGGGCAGATTGGCAAGAGTATTATCTAGAGTGGGGTGGAGACGTCGTACTCTATGAAATGCAGAATGTTATTGCTATCAATAATGACTTTGAATGGGAAGCTCGTAAGGATGGTTGGATGACCTTCCGAGACCTCAAGGTCGCTCAGTAATAAAGTGTCAGGATAAGGAAACTATACGTTATAGTAAAGTTTCTTAGAAAGTAACAAAACTGCTTGGGGGGTCTGGGCTATGAGTCCTAAGATCCTCCAAGCAGTT
>DFQC01000018.1:7027-7426 GCA_002377585.1 Anaerolineales bacterium UBA3499
TTTTTTCTTACGTAATCAAAATTAAATATCGTTTATTATGGATAATTCCTCAAAAAATATGTCAGGTGTCTACAATATAATGCCGACACCATTTCATGAAGATGAAACTATAGATATACAAAGTCTAAAATCAGTTACTGAGTTTATGTTGAGTTCCGGATTGCATGGTATTACCGTGCTCGGTGTACTGGGAGAGGCTCACAAACTTACAGACGCGGAACGTGACATTGTGCTTAGTGCTGTAATTGATGTCGTGAGTGGTGAGATACCAGTGTGTGTAGGTACCTCACATCCATCGACATATGGGTGTATTGCTACATCTCAAAGAGCTATTGATTTAGGTGCGTCTTCAGTGATGATAACTCCTCCAAAGTTAATGCGTCCTAGCGATGCTGCCGT
>DFQC01000011.1 GCA_002377585.1 Anaerolineales bacterium UBA3499
ATCCACCAACGAAGCATATACATCACCTTCTTTCATCTCATCCCCAAATCGTCTATGACGTATAAAAAGTCCGTCAACATCTCCCTTCCAGATCACAATGCCAGCATTGTATACCGTACAAAGAGGTCCATCCGATTCAAAATCACCCTCCATCATACGCATTGATTTCATGATATTCCATATGCCGCGCTCGGCATCACTCACATTATCCTTACGGTTCTTATACCAACCAGTGCCACCACCGAATTCAAGCGTGATAAGACAGAGTAATTTATGTAGCAATGCTCTCGGCGTGTTAGTACCAAATGTATCGACTTGCACAAAGGCTGCTTGATCTAACCCGAAAGCAACCACTAGCTTTCGTCGCTTTAGATCAAGCTCTGTTGGATTATCGGGATCTTTCTCCGCACCAAATAGCACATAGCGCTCATAGCCAGTCCGAGACCCTGCATGAAAATCGACCATCACATCAGCGCGCTTGATGACTTCTTCAAAATAAGTATGGGCGATCTGTTCCGGTACACTTCCAGTTGCAGATCCCGGGAATAGTCGGCTAATATCTGTGCTACCTATACGGATCCCACGTTCACCTAGTTCGAACCCCACTCGGTTCACTACTGGTACTGCGATAACGGTACCTCTAAATTTATTTGGGTCCAACTTACCAATCATATTCAAGATAGCCACTGACCCAATGATCTCACCCCCATGGATCGCCCCCTGCACCAACAAAGTTGGTCCCGGTTCAGCTCCAGCGAATATATGTACCGGTATATCAGGTCCCAATCCGGATCTAGATTTAGCGACCTCCAAGTACCCAAAAGCATGCTCCCCTGGCTTAGCCTCTATATTGCCTACTTTCATTGTTCGGTCTCCTTTCTTTTAGTCAGGCCTTCATAAACAATTATGCTACCGAGAGAGTATAAGTATAGAACTGATGCCCAATCCCAGGCCAAGCAGTCTTGTGGCAGTCACCGGCTCACGATACACAATGATAGATAAAATAACAGCCACAAGCACTGACATACCAGATATCGGAAAGAGAACACTACCTTCGCCGCCCATCTTAAATGCGGTCAATAAGGCAAATACACCTATCGCTCCGGCCATGCCTCCAAACATAGCTACACCTGTCATTCTAAGCGATAATTCAGGTGGATGCTTCTGTACAAAGTGAATGATTATGGCAACCGATCCAAAAGCAATGCTCTGAGCAAGCATATAAGTTGGACCATAACCCTCATTTGCGCCTGCCACCTTAGAAAAAAACCTGATGATACCGCCGCAACCGAGAGTAATAAGGGCTAGCACAATTGGTGTATTCATATTATCTCCAATATTTTTGTGTGATTTATAGAGTAATACTACTACAATTCCAAGATGCCAATTACAGTGAGAAGCAATAACGCTATAATTACTATATGAAACCGATCAACTCAGTCCAATTCAGTCTGCAGTCATCTTCGGATAAGTTTTCCGTTTGGTTACACACTGAAACTGCAAACATAAGTACCTTCAATTTCCAAATGCCATATGGTGGTGCTATTGAGATACAGAAGCCAGAGTTGGATCGGTACCGAGCACGCACTGTATGCAGATATCATGCGATACGAGAAGTCACTCTAGACAGTGCCGTTAGTAGCTATTCTGATGAGGAAGATAGTTTAGATGGCGAAACAGTAGTATTTGGTACAGACAACGAATTAACAGGCATACTGACCAAAAACGTTTTTACCTTCATAATTTATCCAGAAGATCAAATAGGTCATCTAAAGGTCAGAGCACAGTGCTGGTGCGATTGCGCATTCTCTGGATTCTCACACATACTCAAATCTATAGCAGACAAATACCCTAAGACAGCACAAACCATAGAAAAACATCATGAGACTTTCCGCCAGTGAATTGTAGTAAAACATATATATTTCTGTCCGCAATCCTTATCCTAACAGCATGCGCGCCAACACCAGAAGAAATGTCAAACGCTGCTCTGGAAACATTTTCAGAACAAATTGAGATTGCCGCAACTATACAGACCGAAATCGACTCTATACCTACCTACATGAGGGGCGTATGGTTATGTACAACCGAAGAAACTGCAAGCTATGACGACCTAACTACTGAAAAGAGTGAAACGTTACCGTGCACATTATCTGTTGAATACACTGATAGATTCGCCGTAGTAAGTGCCAATGGAATCCCTAACCATGATTTTGAGTCAGGACCTGGATGTTGTGCTGACCCGCAACAATTCGTCTGGCGTATTCCACTCGAGCCTATAATAGCTCCTGAACCGAAATCTGCTCCGCAAAGAGGTGCCATCGCCATGTCAGTTAATGGAGTGCCTATTTACGGACCCGAGGACGGCCCTGGAGGTGACGCAGTAGCAGCGCATCACGACTACTATGTAGAGGATAGACAGCCTATAACCCTAGGTATTTGCGGAGGGCATGCCGGTCCCGGAGGGACATATCACTATCACTATGACGCTAGCTGTGTACATTGGTATCCAGATGAACCTGAAACATCCTGGGAAAAATGGTCAACCGACTTGTTGCAAGACGACAAACACTCCCCGGTCATTGGGTTCGCATTTGATGGTCATCCCATATATGGGCCCTACGGATACGACACTAACGGTAAACTAAAAGAAATGACCTCTAGTTATCGCCTAAAACAAGGTCATACTGGACACGGAGGAATAGATGACTGGGAGTATGTCAAAGGACTTGGAGACTTAGACGAATGCAATGGCATCCTTTCTAAAATACCAGCAGCCAATGAACCAACTTATCATTACCATGCAAGTATCACAAGTGGTTCGGGTGAAATTGGGTTTCCTTATTTCATACTATGTTACGCAGGGGAACCAGAATTATCTAATTTCCAATCTGTTCGATAATCTCACAAATCAAGCACACTTAAAGGAGAAAGATCATGGAATTTCACATACATACACAACCAGAAGAAATTAGTCGCTACGTCTTTTGTCCAGGCCATCAAACGCGTGCAAAACGCATTGCCGATCACTTCCAAGATGTAAAACTAGTCCATGACGATCGCGGAATTGTGGTCTACTCTGGTACATACAACGGTGTCTTTATGACCTCCTGTGGTACCGGTATGGGTGGTCCTGCCGTAGGCATTGCCTTGGAAGAACTAGCGAACCTGGGTTCAGATACTTTCGTAAGAGTCGGATCGTGCGGCGTCTTCCAACCCGGCCAAAATCCTGGTGATGTGATTATTTCCACGGGAACATTTCGCGCTGGCGGAACTTCACTTACCTATTTACCTCTAGCTTTTCCAGCTGTACCAACCTTTGAAGTACTACGGGAACTAGTTCGCGCAGCAGAGAGCCTTGAATTACCTTATACAACTGGAGTAGGCATTGCAGGAGATGCGTTTTATTCTCCGGCAAAGATCACCAACAGAGATATGTTAGTAAACGCCAACGTAGTTTCGGCCGAGATGGAAAGTGACGCACTATATATTATCGGCCAGTATCGTAATTGGCGTACTGGTGCAATATACACTTCCGACGGGAGCTCCACCGAAACTAAGCCTGAATGGGGGATGGAACAATATCACTATGGCGAAGGCAAATGCATCGAGATTGCACTCAAAGCGATGCTATCCCTAGCACAAAAAGACAATGCCAGCTAGTGCTTATACGCAACATACTTATGCGTAACTGCTGATTACTACCACTATTAGGGGTATGTTTCTTCGTCTGGAGAGTTGCTCCAACTCTGTAGAGTTTGCCCGCCGTCAATCAATAAAGTTGAACCAGTAATATGTCTGGCATCATCAGAAGCTAGAAATGCAACCGTTGCGGCGACATCCTCAGGTTGACCGACTCGTCGTAATGGTATCCGATCAGAAAATTTACCAAAGAAATGTTTCCATGCATCGGGGTCCTGGTCTCCTTGCCGGAAGCTCAACTGTGTTTGAATGATACCTGGACATATGACATTGACTCTAATATTGTAGCGCCCTAACTCTAGAGCCAGATTACGACCCATCGCCTTCACTGCTTCCTTACTAGTCATATAGGGGCCCGATCCAAGTATAGTATCCCAACCACCAGTTGAAGACCCCATCAATACCAAAGCGCCACCACCAGCCTCTATCAGGGCGGGAACTGAAGCCTTACAAGTTAGCATCATTCCACGCAAGTTGACATCAACCACTCGATCCCACTCTTCAATTGACATATCCACAAATTCTGTCTTATTACCGCCGACACCCGCATTAGCAAAAACCACGTTTAGTTGACCATAGGTATCCTGCGCGGTTTGCACCATAGCTTTGCAATCATCAATACTGGTTACATCAGCTTTTATTGCTTTAGCTTGGGGTCCAATCTCATCTGCTACTGCCTCGGCGCTCTCTAGGTCAATATCAGCTATCACAACCCGGGCTCCTTCTGCAACAAAACGTAACGCACTTGCCTTACCTAAACCACCACCGGACCCGGTAATTAATACGACCTTATTTTCGAACCTATTCATTAGCAAACCTCCATTTGGTGTTGCGCAGGAGGCGTATTACGGCTCTTTTGTACCACAAGCTCACCATCAATTATTACCCCTGAAATCCCAGGCGTATCTCCAATACGTATTGTCTCCAGCGCATCTTTAGCTGCGCTCCCAATAGGAGCATCCATAATAACAAGATCTGCTTCCAATCCAGGAGCAATACGCCCTGCAGGAAGCCTATAAACATCAGCTGTACTACCTGTAGCCATTGCTATTGCCTGTTCAGGAGCTATAGCACCCAAAGCACTCACCCAAGCAACTGTCCGCAACATTCCAAGTGGAATTACACCCGTTCCAGACGGCATATCGGTACCAATTATCACTCGGTCAAGAGCCTTGTGCTGACGTGCCAGCTCGATTATCTGCGGAACAATAGCCACATTACCGCATTGGATTATTTCGAGTGCAGCATTTGTCTCAATGATGATACGCTCAATATCCTCCAATGTCGCAGCAGTCGGCCCACCATTTAGGTGTGAAGCTACATCAGGATCAACTTTGATAGCATGTTCAGCTCGGATAGCATCACTTCCAGGGATAGATGCACCGCCAATATGCATCATAACTATCATTTTATTGGTTTTAGCCCACTGGACCATCTCGGCTACCTTATCCCAATCATGATAATCCCCCAAGCCGACCTCACCTAGATGTTTTACGCCTGCACTGGCCATTTCTCTAAAATCATCCTCAGTGAGTCCTGCCTGCAAAAGCAAACCCCCACCTTGCACCTTCATACCACCAGGGCGGTAGCTACCCCATGATTTTGCTCCAACTATCGCCATTGATTTCGTGCCAATAGCACCTGTAGGACGCCCCGGCATATGTACCTCACCAGCTGATATCATTCGAGTAACGCCGCCGTGCACACAACTAGCGATGAAATCAACCATCTTTTGTCGAGGAGTATAGTCACCAATGACCGGATGTACATGAGAATCAATCAAACCGGGACAGACAGTAGTTCCGTTTGCATCTACTCTAACCATTCCCTCAACCGCCTCAATACTTGTACCAATCTCAACGATCCTGCCTTCATCGATCAATATTGAGTCTCCTTCCACCATAGGAGTGTCAAAATCGCCGGAGACTATCTGACCAATATTATGAATTAACATAGCGTTCACGATGATATCCTCTACTGATCACCAAGCACAGTCATCACTTGTTTAAGGTTAGTAACATCACCATAGTGTGTTTCTATATCGTACAATGTCACCTCTTGCGCCTGATCACTCGTAGCCATCACAAGATCTTCAGGTACTAAAACCTTGTAACTCAGGAAGAATGCATCATGCACAGTAGATCGCACACAAATATTCGTTACGACGCCGGTAACAATCACGGTATCGATGCCCCGTTCACGCAGATTGAGATCAAGGGTAGTTTGGAAAAACCCGCTATAACGCCTCTTAGAGATGATGATATCGCTCGCATCGACCGGAATTTCATCCACTATCTCTGCACCCCACGTTCCGGACAAACAATGTACTGCTCGAGTTTGAAATAGGCTATCGTCCGGAGGAAGATCCTGGTTTAGCCAAAAAACTGGTATGCCTTTATCTCTTGCAGCACCAAGCAGTTCACGATGCGGTTCATACAGTACATCTCCCCCATCAAGCACCATTGCCCCACCATCCGAGAAAAAATCCTTGAGCATGTCTACTACAAGTACCGCTGTACTAGATGGATCGAACGTAATTGCATCTGTTTTAGCTTCACTGGACTGTTTTTCTGAAAATGTATTTGCTGTAACCATATTGCATATTCCTTTTTGCTAAATTTACCCGATCAATACCTAAAGACACTGAAGCATCTACCTAGGTAAGTCCGTCTTCTCCCTTAACATCATCTAATACCAATCCACCCACGCGAGCATGTGGTCTGCCTCCATCTGTGACGGCAATTATCACCACTATCTCATCTGGAGCTGGAGCATCACTAATGCGAAATTCTATTGCATCGAAGTGCGAGCGCACTTTCATGGCATCCTTATAGTGCAGAGGCACATCAATAACCGTACCTGGCCCACCTTTTTTCTTGGCAGATGGAATAATTGCCGCGCCTCCGTTCACTGCCTCGCGCAATGGCCCACCCAAACGTGGATGCATCAGTGCTGCTGCATGTTCCAGTTCGCCGTTTACACCCACAACAACAGCCTTACCATAGCTGTGGGGATCGCCATTAAGCTGCGAAACTGCTGTCTCACCGAGTAATTTACCTAGTTCTTCACCTGCCTCAATAAGTTCTGTCAATTCTTCCACGTAACTCCCAGCATAAGGATTTTTGATAACCGCCCCACTAGCTACTTTATATAATGGCTTACTAAGTTTACGAAAACCCTCTTCATACACCACATCAACGACAGTTTGGATTCGCATTAATTCCATTGGTAATCCTCCCATGAATAATTGGCTTCGTAACCGATCATAGTGTTGGCCTTAGTGGTATCAATCACAGCTTGATTACCTTCAAACTCTAAGTTGATCTTAGCCTGCGGATAGTATTCGCTGATCAACTTGGATGTATCTTGTTTCATAAAGGTATTGTTTGCACTTACAAATATTTCTTCATGCCCAGTGATTTTGGCATCGACACTCAGCATACAAGCCCGACCTACATCCCTTGTATCAATATAACTCCACAAATTTGATGCCCCACCTGCTGGATCCTCCCAGAAAGGAGTGAGTATGCTTTTAAAAGTCTCCGGGGTATGAATCCAGGGCAAGCGCAAGCTTACTACAGATAAGTTTCCACTAGCTCGGCGCACGAAAGCCACGGCTATGTCCTCTCCCAAAGTTTTCGAGAGTGCATAAGCATCTTGCGGTGCTCGTGGATGTTCTTCATTAATTGGAAAGTATTCTAATGTAACAGGTCCATATGAAAACGGAAGTCCCAACACCGATACACTACTGATATAGACAACACGCGCAATACCAAGGTTAGCAGCCACTTCTAATATATTGAAGGTCGCCATTATGTTCGTGCGAAAAACTTGGTCTGGGGTGTGATTAACAGGGCGTGGAATCGCTGCAAGATGCACAATAGCATCGGCACCATCACACGCACCATAAACCTGTCCTAGGTCCCCACAATCCACAAACCGGTATTCCGTGATCGGTTCAGGCAGTGGAACCCGATCTAGGCTAACTACTTCATGCCCACACTCAAGAAGATGTCTAACAACCGCAAATCCAGCTAGACCACTACCGCCAGTAACTACTATTTTCATAACTTACCGTCCTCATCACTCACAGGCTCCATCCAATTTGGTCCTCCAACAGTAGTCACACTCAGATGAGCCATACTGTTACCAGCGACAGCACCGTGCCAATGTTTCTCTCCAGGAGGAATATGGATAGCATCACCAACTTGCGCCACAAGCTTTTCCCCGGCCTCGTTGCCAAAGCGACACTGTCCCTCTACAACATAGAGGATTTGCTCGCCAGGATGTGTATGCCAATGGGTTAAGGCACCATCCTCGAAACGCACTAACGCTAACTGCACACCTTCCTTTTCCTGCATACTCATAATACGCTCTAAATGCACAGTGCCTGTAACTTGCTCATTAACACCATGGCCACGTTCTGCTTCCGGGACGAATTTCATGATATTCTCCTCAACAATTAAGATCTTCTTATTTATCTTCTTTTACATCCAACCAATATACCCCTCGCGAATACCCACTAAAATTCCGGCCAGATAACACTCGTGGAGTCGCTATCATCGTCACTATCGCCGTCGACATCTGCATCCACATCACCCTCAACATCCATGTCTACATCTACGCCAACTTCCATTTCAGGGGCATCGTCCCAATCAGCATCCTCGTCACTTTCTTCAGCAAATACCAGATCTGCTGGTATTTCCATCCCATACAATGCACTATTCGGGTCCATTGTGGCAGCGAGCGCTTCGTCATATGTCATGTTTGTGTCAAAAGGATGTCCCACAGCATCATGACTACTCACTTCAACCTTAGGGTCTTTTAGCCAACTAGGGTCATCACCAGCTCCCAATTCTTCTTTAGTCCCTTGCCCTTCAATCGGAGTCTCGTCCCTACCAATACCATGTTCAGCCTTGGTACCGCGATCATCGCTCTCACCCTCGTCCCTGCCAATACCATGCTCATCTTTAGTGCCACGATCTTGTCCTTCTGCTTCTTCTCTACCAATACCGTGTTCTGCTTTGGTACCACGACCCTGTCCCTCTGCCTCTTCTCTACCAATACCGTGTTCGGCTTTGGTACCACGATCCTGTCCCTCTGCCTCTTCTCTACCGATACCATGTTCGGCTTTAGTACCACGATCCTGTCCCTCTGCCTCTTCTCTACCAATACCGTGCTCAGCTTTAGTACCACGATCCATATCAGCTTTACTGTCAGCCATAGTAAACCTCCTTATCAATCACGAAACTCTTCTTAACGCTCCTCGAAACTTGCCGAACTATGTATCTTCTGTTTTTCTAACCCAACAATCCTTTGATCGATGCGTACTATCACAATAAGGCATAGTTTCTGAAAGTCCACATCGACAGAACGACCTTTTGCCATTTACTATTTCCTTAGTACCATCCTTGTGAATTAAAGTGTATTCACCAATAATCTTGAGTGAATGACTTATCCTTACTTCAACCATTCCAAACCTCCTGATCTCCTTTCTTGACACTTATGTATTATATTGCATAATCAGTTTGACCTTGCTGCTGGTACAATGCAAGTGTATATTACTAGACATCATATGCTACTGGTGCCACCCGTAATATTAGTAATAGTGGTGGCTTTATTATTTATAACCCAAAACTTTCCCTATGGCACTATTACCACTACTGCTCGCGCTCATCTCAGCTGTACTCCATGTAGCCTGGAATATATTTGCGCGTAGCCAGCGTGACGCAATCTTTTTCTTACGACTCAATCTTATCTCCTCAGTACTGGGTTTGGTACCCGCACTGATACTCGAATATCAAGGCTCAGCGATAATACCTTTAGTCTGGCCATATTTGATCTTAGCGGGCATTGGCCAAGCACTATATTATCTAGGTCTAACCAATGGTTATCTCAGCGGGGCTTTCACTGTAGTATATCCGCTTTCTCGAGCAATACCTGTACTGATAATAGCCCTAATAGATGTAACTCGCAATCAATCTCCATCACCTATGGGATGGACAGGATTGATCCTCATAGTAATTGGATGCATGCTAGCCCCCTTGACATCTGTGCGCAATTTTTCGATTAACATGTATTGGAACAAAACTACAATATGGGTCGCTGTAGCAGCACTAGGCACCATCACGTATACCGCTGCTGATAGTGCTGCAGCACGATTAATCCACACTGGTTTGGAAAGTGCTACTCGCTACCACATAATCTCTTTATTCTTCGGACTAATAGCATACTGGTTCACATTAAACATATGCAATACATCAGTACAGCTTAGAGCAACTGGTAAAGAATGGGGGTCAGCAGTGGCAGCCACCTTAGCTATGTTTGTTTCTTATACGCTTGTACTATGGGCATACCAACTTAGTCCACAAAGCAGCTATATTGTAGGCGTTAGGCAGGTAAGCATTGTCCTTGGTGTAATCGCAGCAATAGCTATATTTCGCGAACCAGCAGCCCGAATCCGACTATTAGCGGCAACTATCATCACAGCTGGAGCTATTTGTATCAGTCTAGCGTGAAAAAAGTCTAATCCTACAGTGTATTCTTATCTTTTAAACCAAGAAAGCCACCAAATATATTAGTGGCTTTCTATTACTATCAATTTACAAGTAATAGTAACTACTCTCCAGCAAGCATGCCTCTGCCTAAGCTAATCGCATAGATCGTATGAACCAGATAAGTAATACCCACAATCTGGGTCATAGTACCTCCTAAACCACTATTCACAAATCCAATTGTTGAAGCTGCTAAAGCCAACACCGCAACCCAAATTGCAACAGTATTGAATGTACCTGTATATTCATCACGAGATCCCATAGCGCTAAACGTGATCACAAATGACAGTGTGAACAATATGCCGGAGATACTGAAAATCGCCCACTGCGCATATATTGCATCAATTCCCATGTCTGGATTATTTACCAATATGATAGGGAATCCATTAGCGTACGTATAACCAGCCCAAGCAATCAACATCATTGGTTTAGCATACCGCGCCAACGCATCACCATTACCACCATCACGCATTCCATCCAATATATAGAATACACCGTAAACCAACATAAAAAGTGCGATCGGAATAATCAACGAAGTGATAACAGTTAGCGATCCGCCAGCCACCCATGCATCCTTATTAGCCACCGCATCACTCGAATCAACACCAGCCAAAATCACCAATTGCTGGGCAAAATAGCAAATTAATGTAATTACTGGGCCCCACATAATTGACAAGCCAGCCATCCTTTTAACAGACATATTTCCCATAAAAACTCCCTCCTTATAGACGATAAAAACCGTTTACATTTATACCGAACACTTATATTCTATTTCGAATATTAACTAACATCATTAACAGGCGTAGCCTGATTATCTATCAAACCTGCATCGTCCATGATGCCAGCTTCCTCAATGTGTTTCATATACGCTTGTACACGTGCCATGTCCTCTACCTCAAAAATACCGATAACTTTATTGGGTTCTGCCTTATTTTGATATAAGGCTTTTTGCACGATGCCATACTCAAGTCGTGCATCTTTCTGAGAGTCAAAAATAGCTCTCCATCGATCGTAGTCTTCCACAGTATTGTTTATAACCATTATTGTACTCATTGCGACCTCCTATATGTATGTTCTGCAATTATTATAGTTGAAATCGATATGCTGATTTGATTATTTACACTAACTTTATTATAATGTCACGTTTCATTTTTACGACGGCTCACAAAGAGGCACAAATGCGAACTATCATAACCACTCTACTAATAACCACATTGTTATCAGCTTGCGAACAAATTCCAAGCCTGGCTACATCAGCGGATGAAGCCAACATAATTACCACAAATACACTTGCTACTACTGACGAAATCCGAGAAGCAAGCACATCCATACCCACATTGACAGAAGCAGTATCTACCGTCGAAACAATCGCCTCGCCATCAATAAATACACCAATACCCAATACTCAACCAACAAACCCGCCGACCACCTCTACAGCAACTGCCGATCCATTACCATCCAATGAACCTGAAATTAAATCAGCAACTCTTGATACGAATACTGCATCGAAAACAATTGAAAAAGCATTACAAGAAATGATCTCGGGTTCTATAGACTTGCCTGACGTAAGTTATTTTGCAAAAAATAAATCTGATCGTTTCTTAGTCGATTTCGACGACATAATCGCTGGCCATCCACATGTAGGCCAACGTAGTCCAAAGCCACACAATGATGCCCAAGTATATTTCTCAAATTCAGATGAGCGTTGGCTCAATGCATCTCAGCCATCAGATTACCCGCCCATATATGCAGTAGCTGATGGCATCATTCAACTATCTGACCCACCAAATTATCCCTACTTTAATGTGATAGATCACACGAATTACAATCCGCCCTGGTGGCATGTTGGCTACACAATTGCTATTAGAGTTGCCACCCATGAAGGCTACAATGTAAATTTTCTATACAGTATGGAACCTTACGTAATCTTACACAACAAACCTAAAAACTTTTTTGAGGACTTTATCCTAGTTGAAGATAATCAACTGGTAAAAAAAGGTGACATAATCGGATACATGTACGTATCACCATTTGCTGACCGCCTCCACGGACCAAATTCACCGCATATAGCTTTCTCACTAATGAGGGATCAGGCCGGACCATGGGATGTTTACGCACCCGCAATATTCACTGAAGAAATAGTTACTCAATTTTCTGATTTATACAGAAATCCTTCGGAAGGCTGGAATAGTCCCAGCTACGGTCATGATTGGAATCGAGGACGAGGAGTTCCAACCAGTATGGGTTGGATGATAAGCTCATCCGAGAACCCATTTGGCGACTACCCTCTTGATGTCTTGCTTTATGATGGCATCCGCGATAAGGACCTCAGCGGTACCGCCTATCTAGACAGTGCTTCACTTGGTTTTGACGAAGCAGATGTTATATACAGCACCGAGGGTAATGGCAGCACTACTACTGAGGTGATTTCTTTAGATACTAACTGGCGCGCAATTGTCGCAAGCATAGGCGGCCCAGCTAGTTTCAATATAGTATTCCATGAACAAAATGGTCAAAGGAAGTCCCAAATGTTCACGGTAAGTCCAGAACAAAATTTTTCAATGTCCGCTACTCCGCAAATGTCGCCAGGGTCAGTAGCATTTGAAATATCAGACACTGAAAACTGGGGTTGGGCAATTGCTATCGCATCAGCAGATGCTCCTATCAACATTCCAGGACAAAATATTCCGGACGGGATTTGCCCGCCAGGATGCCCTCCATTACCTTAATTATTCCATTTCCTATCTGCTCAAAACCTATCTATAACAGTCAGCCCAACCGACTTAAATTCGGACATCGCGGGTAAATACGAAGGTACCTCATCAAGACTTATTGTTTCTCCCACTAGTTGTTGCGGATTAACCAATCCCTCCTGCACCATCTTTAACATACTCGGATACCGATGCGCTTGCATACCATGACTTCCAACTATCTGGAGCTCTTTGGAAATCACAGTATCCATAGTCATCATCTGCCTACTTTCATCACCAGTTAGCAACCCGATTTGGATATGCTTACCGCCTTTACGCAGACAAGCAATAGAATTTTGACATGTAATTGTGCTACCCAGAGCATCAATTGAGACATGTGGCCCTCCATCACTGATTTGCTGTATACCCTGAACCACATCTTTATACTCTAACGCATGAATAACGCTGTGCGCCCCAACATCTTTCGCAAGTTCAAGTTTAGCTTTAGCAATATCAACCGCTATCACCCGTGCACCAAGTGCAGAAGCAATCATTACAGCCGACAGCCCAACTCCTCCACAACCATGTACTGCTACCCATTGACCAGGGATCACATCGGCCTGGTCAACCACTGCTCTAAATGAAGTAGTGAAACGACACCCCAGACTAGCTGCAGCAACGAATCCCACATCTTCTGGAAGCGGCACAATATTGATGTTTGCGCGTCCAATTGCTACAAATTCAGCAAAAGAACCCCAGTGAGTAAATCCCGGTTGAAACTGGTCGTCGCAAATCTGTTGATTCCCGTTCGCGCATTGCGGACATATACCACAGGCACATACGAAAGGTACAGTTACGCGGTCTCCCTGGCGTACGTTAAGAACCTGGTCACCAACATCGACAACGACACCTGCCAACTCATGTCCAGGCACATGAGGGAATTGTTGGATGTCCTTGTCATGGCCCATCCAACCATGCCAATCACTAAGACAGAGTCCACTAGATTTAACTTCAATCACTACCCCATCTGAAGCAGGAGTTGGATCAGATACATTTTCGACTGTAAGGGGTTCACAAAACCCGTGGTAGAGGACAGCTCTCATTTAGTCAAGGGATGCTCTTGCGGCTATAATTTGCCTTCCTGTCCTTCCAGGATTCATCTTTCATACTGTATATTTTCTCCAATTTCTCATCAGCTTGCTCCCGAGTTATCTTTCCAGCTTCGACAGCAGCTTGTAGTTGTTTACTCAATGAATCGATATCCCAGTATTTCCCTCGATTAGACTTCCTGCTGGACATTAGCTCCATCTTTTGCTGATATTGCTCTTGAGTGATATATCCTTCCTCAACAGCATTGTTCAGTTTTTCCCGCAGCAAATCGGCGTCCCTACCATATGTTTCATAAGTAGCTGCAACACTAATTGCCAATAGGCCACATGTAGTCAATCCAATAGCAACACGCATTAATATTTTTTTATACATGAGTTTTATTCTCAATCATATATCTTTACATATGCCATGATACGGTAGTCAACTATACGGTTTTTTGAGAAATACCTATCATCAACTGTATTATACTAACTTTCAAATAAACTTATTTGACAAATACTTGGCCCGCATAAAGTAAGTACATATTTATTCGCGAGCAAATATGCCTAACACTTTGGCAATAACCTATATAATACTGATTATTACTAATATACAATTCTAATCACCAATAAATGTTAATTGGCATATCTCCAGTAGTTGGACCAGAGCTTTTATCTGTTTTGTACCGTATGGGTCATGGCGACGAAATATTACTAGCTGATGCATTTTTCCCGGGGGACACTTATGCCCAACGGTTAATCAGATGCGATGGAATTTCGATCAATGACCTTTTGAAGGGCATCCTACCTCTCATCAGTCTCGACACTTATGTGGATACTCCAATTACAATGATGGCAGCTGCGGGCACTGACCACTTAGAGCCTAGCATAGAACAATCCTACCAACAAACGATTCGCGACTTCTGGCCTGACACATCACCAGCGAATCATATCGAGCGTTATGAATTCTATGAACGAGCTAAAAATGCCTTTGCTATAGTAATGACAGGCGAAATGGCTAAATACGCCAATATTATCTTACGAAAGGGAGTCCCAGACCCTAAAACAATCAAGCCCAATCGCAGTTCTTAACACCAAAATTATTGACAAACTCTACCCTTCATTTAGTTGTGCCATATCACAAAACTCGTCTGGATTGATATTTCCATGCTCAGTAATATAAGAAGTAACTAGAGCGCCAGGTATCAACTCAATTGCAGGATAGCAGGTAACAACTCTCTCCTTGTTAAATTCCCAATTATTATTCAACAAATCCACTAAATCCTTTTGAACGCTACCATAATCAAGGTTTTCATCCATATCATTAGAAGCTTTTAATGTCTCAGAAAATCACCTATACGTTTAGAGAATCACTGTCACCCAATCATCCTCAACAATAACATCATACGTACGTAACTTCATCCCATAACCAAATGCTTTTCCAGTTCTAAGATCAAATTCCATTGCATGGCCAGGACACACAAGAACCTCACCATCATGGGCCCACTCTTTTTCCCAATTTGTGTGTTCATTGCAAACTACAGTACCCTGCAATCTACCTCGACTAAGTGGTGCTGATTGATGGGGACAGATCCCAAAAATAGCAAAATATTCGCCTTTTACATTGAAAACTGCGATACTAATTTTGCCAACTTTGATTTCTACGCGTTCCCCTGGTGGAAACTCGTCAACAGGTGCAACAGCGACTTTTCTTTTTGCTTTATTCATTTTCATTTGAAAATAACCTTACTAGACACCATTTTTCAAGTAGTAATCCCATAAAATTCAATAGCATTCTTGCCTAGTATTTTTGCTCGCACTTCATCGTCAAGGTCATAATACATCAATCCTGCTATCAGATCTCTCTCAAGATGTGGCCAATCAGACGCCCACATAGTTGTATCATGCCCTTGATACAAATCAAGCAATTTGCTTAAATCACCTTTTTTGGGAAGCTTCTCTAATTCGTGGGTACCCCAATACCACTTGCTGATATACTCACTTGGCTGAGCCTCGAGTGCGGGCAGCTCTGTTCTGTACTGCCTATACGCAGTATCTAATCTGTGCATAATGAATGGCACCCACGTAATCCCTGCTTCCATAACGCAAAATTTCAGGTTGGGATAGCGGACTGGAACACCCTCACAGACGACCGACATAACCTGAAGCATAGAAGTAAACGGAAATCCCATACTATGAACCTGCATCAATGTAGGAAAATGCGCAACACGTAAAGGGTAGTTGTCGTGAATCAGTGCTTCTATGCCATGCAACGATACCGGCAAATTACACGCCTCAGCCGCCTCATATATCGGCCAATATTTCTTGTCTCCAAGCGGAGGATTCACACCCACATCAGGTATACTGACTGTCACTACGTCACTATTACTTGCATATTTCTCAATTTCAATCACGGCATGCTCAACCGATTTTGGAGAAACAACAATGGCTATTTTTACGCCAGCAACATTACTGTAAGCGTCAACCATGTATTCATTATAGGCACTGGCTAATGATGCTGCCCACTTTGGGTCTGGCAAATATCCTATAGGCAACAATTCACTTGGAAAGAGTATACTGTAATCAATAATCCCATACTCCATACGATCAAGCAGATCTTCTTTTGTTGCTAATTTAGCTCGTGGATGTTTGTCATACGCTGCTCCCAGCCAACTAACATGCGCTATCATATTACGCAATGAGTTATGCGGCTCACCCATAAAATCAGCTGTAAGAACAGCCTCAAGCCTCTTACCAAAATGGCCATCCATATACGGCAGCATATTCTGTAAAGTATCGTCTACGTGTACATCCACATCTACTATGGTGTACTTCCTTAGCTCTTCGCCATATATATCTAAATCTTGATCCTGCACGGGATTAAAGGCAGCTTCTACTCTTTTAACCTCTATACTATCCTTACTATTAGCCATATTCAAAGCTCCTCTGAGAAATTTCAGTATACTGCATACAATAATAACAGACTGCCAATTAGATTACGATACACAAGTTCAGCCAAAGGCACTAATCACTCATCATACTCCGCATTTTAGCTAGACGCTTACGTGCATTATCCGGATTAACCAGACATGCGTGAGTAGGACTAAATTCTTCAATGACAAAGGATGCAGATACTGCCCCATATAAAGCTGCTTGAACTGGATCGCCAGTCTCAAACAACCCTACCTGAAATCCACCACAAAATGCATCGCCAGCACCTGTTGGGTCCTTAGCGTTAGTAGGAAAAGCGGGTATGTTTATCCATTCTCCATCTGGCTCTACAAGAATACTACTACCCAAAGCTCCTTTCTTCATTAGAACCGACGATAGGTCATATTTTATCAGTAAATCCCTTAATGCGTCTGGAGCACTCCGATCTAGCGGACCTGAGTATATATTTGCTTCTTCAATACTAGGCATAAGATAATCTATATGGGCAAGTAAATTAGCGTCATCTTGACCTTCGCAATCCCATTCCCACCACGGCCAATCATAACTAATTACAATCTTTTGATGGCTCATCTGCTTCATAATCAACGCCAACCGCCTATTATTATCTAAGTTTCCCGGAGCTAAATGTGCCCCACCAACTTGCCCTAAATTTTTTGGTACCTGACTAGTGTCAGGCGTGAACAC
This sequence comes from Anaerolineales bacterium UBA3499, assembly GCA_002377585.1. GTDB lineage: Bacteria > Chloroflexota > Anaerolineae > Anaerolineales > UBA11657 > UBA11657. The sequence continues at coordinate 17,668 of DFQC01000011.1, forward strand.
AGGCCAAATAGTTCGATGAAGTGAGCTACCCATAGACGGGTATTCGCTTACCAAGTCCAGTTCTCCAGCAATCCGCTCAGTAATAATATCTTTAGCTTCACTTATTACATCAGTCCTACTTCCATCAGGAAAATAGAACGCACGTGAACGCAATTCATGTCGCTGAGAAACAACTGAAACACCACTAATATCAATACCACATCCAGACAACATATCCAAGTAAGCAACAGGAAAATCGTCTCCAACAACACTTAGTAGAATTACATTGACTCCCCATAATCTCATACCAGCAGCCGAGTAAACACCATTACCTCCCAACTGATTGCGCTTGACCAATCCCTCTGAAGTTACAACATCATCTAGGGTAAAGTTACCAGCCGCTATAAAACTATTCATCTATTATTTTGACCGTGGATCAAGCACATCGATCAAACCCTCTCCAAGAAAGTTAAATGCTAGCACTATCGCAACTAACGTTAGCCCAGGAAATATCGTATACCAAGGCGCAACAGTCATATAGCCTCTACCATCACTAATGATCAACCCTAGACTAGGCATGGGCGGTTGTATACCAAACCCAAAAAAGCTCAGTCCAGCTTCATACATGATTGCTCCCGGTATACCCATTGAAAATGCTACAATTATTGGGCTAGCAATATTTGGTAGTATGTGCTTAGCAATGATCCTAAAATTGTTGGCCCCTAACGATCGAGCAGCCACCACATAATCCGATGCTCTTATACCCAGAGTCTGCCCATAAACCAATCTTGTAACATCAGGCCAACTAACAAGTACAAGGGCAATAATTACTGTAGACAAGCTCGGGCCTAAAATCGCAGTAACTGCCATCGCAATAATAAGCGCCGGAAATGCTAGCATCACGTCGGTCAATCTCATAGTAGCCTTGGCGACAATTCCGGGTAGATATCCTGCCATCAGCCCTAACCCCACACCCACAATCATGACACCGCCCCGTACCAACAAACCTATGACCAAAGAAGTTCTAATAGCATACAAAACCCTACTAAATATATCTCTACCTAACTGGTCAGTTCCAAACCAGTTCTCAGCACTGGGTGGGAATGGAGGATTAATCATCTCACCTTCCACTTCCCGAAATATCTCGATTGCCGTTGGATCTTTGGGCGCAATAACAGGTGCTAATAACCCTACAACAGCCAATATAACTATAAAAACCATACTAACGGCTGTAGATTTGGACCTCCACAAACGCACTAACACCGATATCCGACCAACATCACTCTTATCAGTTCTACTAAGAATCATTAGTAAACCCTACGATTACGCATTTTCTTCGGCCCTCACTCGAGGATCAGCCAAACCATACAGTATGTCAGAGCCGAGATTAACAAACAATACCGCAGCAGCAAGCACATTCAAAGATGCTTGCAATGCGGGAAAATCGCGATGAGCTAGAGCATCAAATGCGTATTTACCAAGCCCAGGCCACGCATAAATCACTTCGATAATTGCAACCCCAGCCAACAATCGCGCAAGGTCTACACCGATCACTGATATAATAGGTAACCAAGCATTAGGAAGCATATGTTTAGTAATAACACTAAACTCCCGCAGACCTTTTGATCTAGCTGTAAGTACGTAGTCGGCCTGTTGAGTATCCAACATCGCCGCTCGCGTAATTCTAGCCAAATATCCAGATGATGGTATTGCTAACGTAAGAGCAGGCAAAATAATATAACGCGAGAATAGATCCCCCGATCCAGATGGAGGCAACCATCCAAGCCTCATAGCAAACAAAAGCTGTAGTAAAAGTGCAAGCCAAAACAATGGCATAGATAGGCTGAGAACCGACACTGTCATTAGAGATCTGTCAATCCAACTATTGCTCCTAACAGCAGCCAGTACACCAAACGAAACACCTAAAACAATGCTCATTATTTCAGCTGCCAATGTTACTTTGACCGTCTTAGGGAAAACTTGTTTTATATCTTCCAGTACAAGTCGATTTGATTGATAGGATCGTCCCCATTCACCTTGTATTACATTCCTCACATAGGTCAAATACTGTATGGCTGGATGTCGATCAAAACCCATTTGTACTCTGATCCGCTCAACAGTTTCTGTCGACGCATATTCGCCGGCCATGATACGAGCTGGATCACCCGGCAAAAGATACAACAATGCAAAAATAAGTGCAGATAAAAGTAAAAGTAGTAGCGGCAGCACTAACAAGCGACTACCAATAAGTTTTAGCATTTTGTTCCTTACATCAAAAATTCATTTAGAGAAATGCTCGGACAACATTAAGGCATCTACGCAAATGTGGACAACCCAAAGGGCTATCCACATTTGCCGTAACATACTACTATGTTTTTCTATTGCAAAACAATGATGTTCCAAATAGATACTAACTGCAAAGCATCTAAATCCAACTATTTAGTTTCATCACTGATCCAGACATGCTGATAGACATGCATATCCACTGGAGACGGTATATATCCTTCAACGTAAGGCTGCTTGACATCAACATAAATGTTGTGTGTCAAAGGAATATATGGAAGATCCTTTGCAACCATAGCATCAATATTACGATATGCAGCCACTCTATCTGTTGAATCAACAGAGCTCCGTCCTGTATTCACTAAATTGTCCACTTCAGCATTAGAGTAGCGAGCCTGGTTACCGCTGCCATCAATGTTACCAGAATGCAACATTGGAAAGTAGAAACTATCCGGATCTGCATAATCAGCGACTCGATAGTTCCATGCCAAATCAAAATTACCTGTATCTAGAGCCTCAAGCCATGGTCCGTACTCGCTCGGCACAATATTGATATTTATACCAATTTGAGCAAGCTGAGCTTGATATATCTCCATGATCTTGATCATATTGCCCCAATTTGGCAGTATAAGATCATATGAACCATCAAGACCATCAGCATAGCCGCCTTCTGCCATCACAGCCATAGCCGCATCTGGGTCATATGTACAAATACTTGCATCAGCATCGTGGCCAAGCAATCCAGGCGGTAGCAGTCCTTGCGCATTTCCAGCCCTACCCTGCAAGCTAGCAATTACAGCCTCTCGATCAATACCATGGCACATTGCTGTGCGCAACGCAGCGCTACTTCCAAAAGGCTCACGATCCATATTGACCACAAAGAAATCAGTATGAAACGTGTGTGCCCATCCTAACTCATCAGCAAACACATCACTCCTAACAAATCTATTCCAGTGCGCTGGTGGAACCCACGTAATATCCAAGGCCTGCGAATCGAATTCAAGCACTCTAGTATTCTCATCACCAATAACCCTGAATTTCACGCTATCCAAATATGGACGTCCACCCCAATAATCATCATTGGCGTCTAGTGTCAGACTATCATTTATATTCCATTCACCCAGTTTGAAGGGACCTGTACTAACAACATTTTGCCCAAAATCCTCGCCAAACTCATCAACTGCACGCTCCGACACAACACCTAGTGCTGGATTTGCAACTATTGCTGGGAAATACCCAAGAGCTTCTGTTAAAGAAATTTCAAGCGTCTGATCATCTATAACTTTAACTCCACTAATTTCAGATGCATTTCCGGATTGATATTCCGCAGCACCGATAACTCCCGATAACAACCAGGCCTTTGGAGCTGCCATATCCGGAGACAAAAGCCTCTCAAAACTATATTTGAAATCTGAGGCAGTTACCGCATCACCGTTATGGAAAGTGGCGCCTGACCTAAGATTAAACGTCCATACATCACCAGCATCATTAGATGAATATGTTTCGGCCACTGCTGGATCAATCTTAGTACCATCAGGAGACAATCTCAACAGACCTTCAACAACATTAGGTACAACCAATCCTTGATCCCATGTCGCAAATGCAGCTGGATCAGCCGAACCCGGATCATTTGATGCAAAAGCTACTAATTGACCACCTTGTCTTGGACCGGTTTCTTGCTTAGCTTCTACCTCAACAACTTTGATAACTTCCTTTTCTACCGGCACTTCCTTCACCACTTCTACAACTTCAGGTTGGCATGCCGCAACAATTACTCCAAGCGCAACTACTACACTAAGCCCTAATCGTCGAATATTCACAATTTCCCCTCCTTTTTGTAGTTGTACATTCCAATTAACAAAAAACAATTTGTCGCCGAACAAAAATTCTGCATACAACGGTACACAGTCAATTACTCAATTGTACTAAATCTATATATCATCCTCCCTTTTTCTTCGCTCTACACTACCTCATCCATCTTTTTTTGATCTAATATACAACTCACTTTCCTGAATAGTCTTCATGTTCATGACGTATTGCAATTCACTATCAAACTCAAATGCATCTCTACCGCGTGCTTGCGCTAATAGTGCCGCCAGCAATTCTCCAGGCACACAGTACGGAAGCGCCATAAATGGCTCTGATATCTGCCCAGAAACCGGCAATACAATATCTGCAGCGTCCTTAGCTTCTATACCCTGATCATCTGTAACCACAATCGTTCTGGCATCCATCACATTTGCAGTATTCAATAACTCTAGCGACCTAGAGTAACTACGCCCCACAGGCGCCACAAAAACTAAGTCAGTGTTCTTTCCAGTAATAAAAAATTGCTCATGCGCCCATTCTTCTAACTCCTGTGAGGTACCATTTACGCGTGCAAGCTCATAACTTTTTGCCGCGTAAAATAAAGACATAGCATAGCCTGGTCCTCCTCCGACAAAAGTAAAATTCTCTTGCTGAGCGATCATGTCAACATATTCCTGTACACGAGGCGTACATATCTCTACAGTGTTATCAATTTCTTTCGCTAAACCACCTATTTCTTCATGCAGATCTGCTCTTTCACTCGATCCTATAACACCACGGATTTCACCTATATGAACAGCAAGCATATACAATGTCGTGAGACTTGCGAGAAAATTTGCTAGGCCAAATGATGCTCGAGCATCTTCAGACTCCAAATTACTAGGCATGGTCAAAGACAAACCATCAAGTCTTACGCTTTGATCAAGAATCAAATCCGATTCTTGAGCCAACCATCCCTGCTCATTACCCGTAATAGCAACTGTATATGCACCACTAAGCCTACTCTGTTGAGCAGCCTCAACTGATCTTGTTGCTTTACCAGAATTTGATATAGCACAAACTATACTGTCAGAAGGTATATACTCAGCAACGTAACGTCCAAACTCAAGGGCCTCAATTGGTTCCATAAGAACACCTCCATACTTATGGAAAGCCAATCGTGCAGCAATACCGGCAAAATACGAATCGCCACATCCAGTTACAAATACATGCTTTGCTTCCTTGATCTTCTGCTTATCCAATTGCTCTAACTGTATAGAGATTTGAGCCATAACAGCCTTAACAGCCACCGATTGACTAGCAATCTCGTGGAGCATATCAGCAACGGGCACTCTATTCGGTTGTCCAAATTCTGCAATTGGGGTATTTTTTGATTCGATACTATCAGTCATGGTCACCTCACGCACAATCCATGTGAACACTCAATATCTCATCACCTAACTTGCATATACTTGATTGTAATATTACTAACTAAAATAGTAATAGTCAATAATATTACAAACTATTTAAGATTAATATTTCGTTTAACCTTTCAACAGTATCATTCTTCATCATCCTTCTCGTGCTCCTCATCAATCTCGATACCCAAAGTATCATCAAACAAAACTGTGGTCATATTAATTATGTCAAATTCGACATCGCTGACCGGATTTTCTTGTCCATCACTATCCTCTTCATACCGATGGTCGAAGTTATCTTCCTCACTCTCGTCTGAAACAATTTCATCGCAGTTCATACTGATCCTGCCCTCCATTTCCTAATTGTCGATAAACACCCTAATACAATAGCATTGATTACGTTAACCTACACAGCGCAACCAAACATCCGTTGCGCTGTGTTTTCTAGGGTAAGAATAGTTTCTACTTTCATATCTTATCTGCCAAGATTAAATGTTTACACAAAGCACCTAAGTTATCCTAAAAACACCACCTATTCCCACATCAATTTAGCCCAATAATGGATCTCCCTCTGTCCATCAATTTCCAGGCGGACTGTAGTTTACTCCCATCTTCACAGCACGATCAACTTCTTCAGGTTCAAGCAAAACCACAACACTTGATGTGATACTCCCACTAGCGTTGGAAAATAATGATAATGCTGTAGCACCCACATTATCCGGAATATCAGCTATAAGATAAAAGTCGTGTTCACCAAATGCAAGATAATACGATTCCATCGTACCACCAACACCTTCGAGTGCCTGTTTTGCAGCATCACGCCTCTTACTGCCACCATCCTTAAGTAAACCACCCAACCCATCTTGTGTATATGAACCCTGGATCAAATATTTAGCCATTTCTGCCTCCTATATTTTGGACACGTATTTATACAGACAATATGTGTGATAGTTAACCAATCTTTTGTTTTGTAATACTGCGTCTAATTAAATCAATAATCTCCCCCTCTTTACCATGTCTTCCAAGTAAGTTTTTAGAAAACACTGTTTCACCATTTACTTCAACTTCAAATTCTTTGTCACATGCGGTAATTAACAATATGGCATCGATGTCGTGCTGAAATTCTGCCAGTATATCGGCTACTAAACTAGTCGCCTTAGAGACATTTCAAAACAAAAGCTGTATAGTTGGTTTCACAAACTGTTTGTATCATCCATTGGAACGTTTGTCAATTATCGCCTCTATATTAATGCAATAGTCCAATGGCGACATTATAGCTATAATGTATCAAGCGATATTTTATAACAATGGTATATCAACATACTCAAACAGGATTACTGACACGCAGATTGCTGCGAGCTATATCAACAATCACTGCAGCTTCGGGATTGTTCGTAGCTTTACGAAGTACTATCAAATCTATACCATTACTTGCAAGTTCTGCAGTAGTATACGGATGCGCATTATTATTCGATTCGCTTACTGTCAGAGTATCAAACGACCTTATAGAATTACGCTTCGGAATAGGGATAATCCGCAAACAGTTTGATGTAGGCAGCATTAAAAGAGCGAGCATAGTCAAAAATAAGTGGTATTACGGCTGGGGCATAAGACTCACACCCCATGGTTGGCTGTACAACGTTGCCGGCTATGATGCAGTTGAGATACTAATGCATAATGGTAAACAATACCGCATCGGAACTGATCAACCAAAGGAATTACAACACGCTATAAATACGGTACTAAAGTAAACGCATATCTGCTATCTTTGATCGTCTTGAACCAAGCAGGTACGTGGCATACACGTATATGATATGAAACTCGGTGTACCACGTAATTTATTTTTCGCACTATTACTAATAACACTTGTACTAGTCACTACTAATTTGTTCAATAGAAACTTTGTGAGCCACGCAGCTTTTCTATTTGCTCCAAGTTTCACCGAACACACAGTAGATGGCAGCTTCAATGGTTCTGCTGACATTTATGCTAGCGACCTAGATGGCGATGGTGATATGGACATCCTAGGAGCCGCTCAAGTTGCCGATGACATCACTTGGTGGGAAAACGACGGCAACGAAAGCTTTACAAAGCACACCATAGATGGCAGCTTTAATGGTGCTCGTGCCGTCCATGCTGCCGATGTAGACGGCGATGGTGACATTGATGTTCTAGGAGCGGCCGAGACCGCAAAAGATATCACATGGTGGGAGAATGACGGAACCCCTTCAGATGGAGGTTGGACTGAGCACACAATTGCCGGAAACTTCGACGGCGCTGTACAGGTAATCGGAACGGATTTAGATAACGATAATGATATAGATGTACTTGGTTTGGCCTGGGGACCCACACATGATATTGCCTGGTGGGAAAATGATGGTACACCTTCCAATGGAGGCTGGACCAAACGAACTATAGAAAGCAACTTTAGGGATGCTCCTGGCCTATATGCTACTGATCTAGACAGTGATGGAGACATTGATGTTCTGGGAGCAGCACCTTCTCCAAATGACATCAAATGGTGGGAGAATGACGGAACTCCTGCAGATGGGGGTTGGTCTGAACAATGTATAGATTGTGGATTTAATGGCGTCAAGTCTGTCTACGCTACTGACGTTGACGGAGACGGAGATGTCGATGTCTTAGGTGCAGCCACAGGCAAAAATGATATAGCTTGGTTTGAAAACGACGGATCAGAAAGCTTTACCGAACATACAATTGACGGCAACTTTAGTGGGGCCCGCGATGTTTATGCTGCTGATTTTGACATGGACGGTGATGTGGACATCCTAGGCGCTGCTCTTTCCGCCGGAGATATTGCTTGGTGGGAAAACGACGGTAACGAAACTTTCACAAAACAGGAGGTTGACAACAGCTTTGTGCAAGCTATAGCGGTGTACGCTGTAGATATAGATGGCGATAATGACAAAGACATATTAGGGGCAGCCTTTATAGACGACGACATCACCTGGTGGGAGAATAGTCACAATCCCACAGCAACACCAACTATTACCGCAACTCCAACCAATACTGCAACTCCAACCAATACTGCAATTCCAACTATTACCGCAACATTTACTCAAATCCCACCAACTAACACGCAAAAGCCGCCACAGCCCACAAATACGATGATTCCGCCCACTGCTACAATCACAAAAACCGCCACCTATACCGCTTCACCTACAGCTACTAGCACTTTCACCTCAACTCCGACCAACACCCCTACCAATACTGCAACTCATACGCCGACCCACACCCCTACGCACACGCCCACCGTTACACCAACCTATACTCTGACTAACACTCCCACTAACACGCCGACCTATACACCGACAGCAAGCTCTACAAACGACCCAGATGATATCAACACACCGACGATTACAACCAACACTCCTAATCAAAATATAGCAATCCCATCGGTACCCACACTAACCCCTTTCCTCGCAACCAACCCTACTAATCTGCCTCCACCAGCATTATCAATAAACACTAACACGCCCACTATTATGGCTGCAATTAAAACAAATACTCCACCGACACCGACACCTACACCTACACAAATAGTTAATGGCGGGACAACTATATTACCCAACATAAAGATTGACTGGCGTATGCTAGAAAACGCAATACGCGAGCCCTTTGAAGATACGATAGAAAATATAAGGCAGATACTTCGCAATTCTAGAAGAATAACAAACAATCTTCGTAGAACAGGCATAAATCAACCAATAGCAAAACCCGAATGGGACACTCCGAATTGGCCCATAACAACCGCGGATATTCCTGCAGATCCGCCCGAGGAAAATACAATCCAACCAACATTACCAACACTATGGTTAATAATACTGCTAATCATACCTCTTATAGTAGCTATGTTATACGCACATTTTCTTTGCAAAAAAGAAATAAACAGCGCCTGGATTCGCTACACACTATCACAACTGCCATTCATTGGAAGTGCACTTGTGCTCTTGTTCCTGTTCTTTACTTGGAATCCTGAATTAATTAACCTAGTGTCAATGTTAACAGTTATTATTTTAGCTATAGTGCTACTAGTAGAAGAACTATTATTACTAGTGTATATAACCAAACAATGTTGCAATGTGAACTGCCACGAGGAAAACACCAGTTCACCCGACTAAATCAAAGCGACCTAGTGTTAGTTATATTTTTTTAGAATTTTGATTAGCCAGTTCTATTAACACGTCATGGATTCTAACCATAGCTAAAGTGTCCAATTTGCAGTATTCCATAAGAGCAAGTCTCGTACTTTCCACACTATCAGGATGGACCTCCCCCATTGCAAGTCGATAAAACATCGCTAAAGCATCATCTCCATTTGATATCTCAAGTTTAGAATAATCCATTCCTGGCACCAGAACAGGCAATACTACCTTAATACTAGTACGACCATAAAACCCGGGATGATATACAAATCCCCTTATTAGCTTTTCCATATCCACTAATCGGTCTTTAACACATTCAATCTCGTCGCTCAAATCAGAGAACCATTTTTGTAAATTGGTCAAAGTAGTATTCTCGAAGTGCGAATACACCACTATACTCCCTTCGAAGCCCACATCTTCTAAAAGTGTCTCAATAAATTCTCTTCTACAATCACTCGATCCTTCAGCAAGATATTCCATATGATCCAAACTACCTTTACAGCCTCTCACATGCATCGAGTATTGCGTGGGTATCTGTGTATATGGAGTAAGACCGGAATAGACAGGTATACAAGTCGATACGGTTTCAAAATCCAGGTAATGTATTGGATCACACCATTCTTCCAATGCCTCTTTCATACCAGACCTCACGTGCATTTCACCAGATTTAACGACCTCTACAACACCCAATTGCCTCTCTGAAAGCTTAAAGTCTTTCGGAACTAATTTAATTTCAGTAACACCCAGCTCTATTAACTTGTCGAATTTTTTTCTCCCTATCCTTGGTATCTGAAAGATAGGAGATGCAACACCCCGCCCTATGCAGTCCTGGGAAAAGTAATCACATGCGCTGCAAACATATTTCCACTCGGCATCCGGACAAAATTCAGACAATATATCATTTTCAATCGAATTTCTATCCTTTTCAAAATCATCCGCTATTTCAAAAACCTCGTTTGTCACATCAATCGGTTTCAACAATGGCTCGATTTCGACTCCAACCCGATAGCATTCATTCACCAATCTCAATTTGGCACTCTCGATTTCAACGCCAAGACCCTTAATTACCATCACGGTATAAGCAATATCCTCTTTTAATGATAATTTTAAAGACTTACTGGATTTAACTTCCTCAACTATCCATCCATCATTCTTTCTAATTAAAATATCAGCACGCGCTACACATCGCCCATGCCTAAAACAAGCTTCAAAGATAACTTCACAACTGGGATCAACCATTAATTCCGCTGTCAATTTCAGCGCCTTTGCTATATTAGTATCATCAACAAAGACACCATTTTTATATTGTGACCTGGCATATTCGTGAACAACCTGTCCTTGCTCACGCCTCACAATTTCAACCAAAGTAGCGTCTTGAAATTGTGTGTTGTGACGAACATGCCAGCCCATAGTCCGGCACTTCCGTGCCGTGAGAAAAGTGTGTTTAGATACAACCATATGAGTTTCAGTCATAACAATACATTAGAGAACTTAATTATGAAAAGATTGATGCCGCTTATAAGACCAGTCTTCATCACACTTGAACTATCTCAACCAGATAAACATTACTTCCTAGACCAGAACGGCATAACGCCATAGTTGGCCAACCTTGGCTGGAGGCTCCCGGTAGCATCAATAACAAAAATTCCTGGTTGATTATCTTCTGTTATTGAATTTATCACTAAATATCTATCGTTTGGAGACCAGATGGTAGAAGACCTCTGATATTGGTCAAAATGAGGAACAATCTGCGTCATAAAAGCATCAGTAGGACGCAAGCTAGTCAAACTTATAATCTCGCCTGACTTAACATCCAACACCGACAAATCAAGTACAAACTCTTGCGTTACACTATCCGCAATTCCAGTTTCACCTATAGAAAAATAAGCTAGTTTGTCACCCGAATTATTCCAAAAGAATGCGATAACTCCACTAGCATTAGTTTCAGACACAATAGGATTATCAATGTCATTAAGGTCAATTAATGCCAACTCGCCAACCATACCATACACAGTCGGACTCCCAGATATATAGGCGACTCTATATCCGTCTCGTGACCAATCAAAAGCAGCCTGACCTTCAATATCGTTTAGAATCTGCTTCCTTTCCCCTGACTCTTCCACTAACATTAATTTTCCTCCACCCTCACTATTTTGAATGCCGACGATGAAATATTTACCATCAGGTGAAAATACAGGTGATTGGAACAGTGATGGCCTAATGTTAAGTGATGTATCAATTACTGTATCGCCCACTTTTACTAAAGACAAGCTAGTAGAACCTAATTTAGCCCCTGGTCGACTAGATTTATGAGTAATAAGAGTGTAACCATCAGGTGCCCATGCCCAATAAAATGGTATGCCTCTACTGATCTCCTGCGATGCACTTCCATCTACTGACACAATATCCATAACAAACCTATCATCGCCAGTTGTCCCACTCAATAAGCTAATGTTACTACTGTCAGGTAACCAATATACGTAAAACGGCTGTTTGTCAGGTTGCGAAAATATCTTGCTAAGGCCTCCACCGTCGTATCTAGCAGTATATAAAGATACTTCCACAGACCTATCATCACCTCTACGATATCCAACGAACGCCAACTTCTCACCGTCCGGGGACCAGGCAGGATAAAAATAAGTGATATTATCGGGCAGTTCAGGCCCTAACTGCGTTTGATCGGTAACCATCACAACATCTTGCCCAGCTTGATTCATCGTATAAATATTACTATCCATTCCAACATATACTATATGGCCAGTTTTGCGTTCGAATGTGCCCAGTAACGGACTCTGAGGCATTTGTAATCCCTGGCACCCAGCAACAAAAGTTGCAACAATGGCTATGATAATATGTTTTATATATATTTTCATGCCTCTATACACTCCTATCTACAATAGCCCTCTACAAGTAACCTTACCGTGACAAAAATACAATAGAAGCTACCCCAAAACCAATGCCTATCAATTTTGTACTAGTAATTGGTTCGCGATACACAAAAAAAGACAAAGCAACTGATACTATTACGCCCAAACTTACTATTGGGAAAATGATACTACCTTGTCCTCCCAATCTGAACGCCATCAAACTCGCCAACGTAGCCACTCCCGCAAAAATACCGCTCACGAGCCCAATTCCAGCCAATCTAGTAGACAACTCAAACGGGTGCTTTTCCACAAGATGAATTATGACTGCAAATGCAACAAACGATATAGCCTGCACTATCATATAACTTGGGCTATAGCCCTGATTTACTCCAATTACTTTCGAAAAAAAAGCGGTGATTCCTCCGCACAACAGCGCCAGCAATGCAAATAAAATGGGTGTATTCATACAAAAATTCTCCACACTACACAATTCTATCTGCCATCATATCGATGTCATATTTTATTGCCCCAAGCAGTATGAACATCTCGGACAAACGCTAAAAACTTGTAACATGTCCTAGACAACAGTACACCCAGTATATATAATGCCTCTTGTTTGAACAACCACAGATAGTTCATGAGTATCAAATGCATAACCACTACGATCCAACTAACGAAGACGACTTAATGCAGCCAGCTCTTGAAGCCGCGCGCATAGGTGCACTATTGCGCAATTACTACATTGGCGCCGCTCTCTTCTCTAGCAATGGAGAACTTATCGCGACCGCCTATGGAGCCGGCATAACAGCAGGGGAAATCTTTCATGCCGAAACACAATTAGCCATATTACTAAGATCAGGACGTTCAGCCGGAATATTTTCCCAAGACGAAAGATATATAATGACAACAACTTTGCAACCATGCCCTCAATGCAGACAAATCTGTATCCAACAGCAAAAACTTAGCGTTTTGTATGGCGCATCAACACCCACTTCAGGAGCAAACCTAGGCGATCTTCTAGAAACATATACCAACACTGAAAAACTGCGGATATCTGAAAACTCAGGCGAGCAGGTTGTTAGGGAAGCACAACTAAGCAAGGCCACAAGAGATCAGTGCATACAAGGACACAAACAATATAGAACCAAGGTCCTCAAATCCGCGAATGAAGTGTCTGCAGAATTAATGCCCTTTACAGATCTCTTAGAACTTGTCAGGCCTACAAATCCGACAATTATCCCAAAAATAAGGATCTACCAGGCAAACGTTCGCGCTCGACTAGAACAACCTCACCCATTTCAACAAAATAATGACACTAAAATTCCCTAAATACCACATTCCTAAAGAACTACTTGATCGTCCTCAAGACATAATAGTGTTAGGTTTAGGAAAACACGAGATGATTATAAGGATATCAGACTGGCCAACGAAAGGTGGTCAGTCCAATGTTGATATCGAGACCATCAATCATCATGCCGGCGGTAGCGGGATGAATGTCGCGGCAACGGTAGCCCGCCTAGGCGGACACTCTGCACTGATTGCATCGTTAGGAGCAGGAGAATACGGTCAAACAGTGTACAATGAAATGGTCAAAAGCAAGATCAATACCAAATATGTAAAACGTATAGATGGTGCTGCTGGCAGCTTACTAGTAATACTAACACGATCTGATGGCGACTGGACAGTGATGCAATCTAACGATCAAAACATAAATCTATCGATACCCCAATTACCACAGATTAGTGCTCTGGAAAACTTTAAAATATTACATATTGATGGCTACTTATACATAGACCAGAATCAACGCCCGATTGTCGAAGAAGCCATTTGGCGAGCTCGTCAAGCTAATTGTCTAATATCAATCGACACGTCTATACCTGCCACCGAAATACATTCGGAGTATGTGCTATCGTTATTTTCTAAGTGTGATATAGTTTTTCTAAACAAACTTGAAGCCATAAACCTGACTAAAACGAAGTCAGACCATGATCTAACAGAATCCTTACAAAACCTAGATGTCCCCCTCATCATCCTAAAACTAGGAGATAAAGGTTCTACAGTAATATCGAACTTGGATCTAGGATCAATCCCTGCCTTCGATGTCCCAATAGCTGACACAATAGGAGCTGGAGACAATTACGCAGGAGCAATGCTTTTAGGCTTGTGTCAAGACTACCCCTTACATCAATCATTACTATGGGGAGCTGCGGCTGGATCTCTCGCCTGCCTAGGACATGGATCTTTATCTCACCGTTACACGCTGACAGACATCAAAGAAAGTATCAAATCCCAAAACGTGCACCCACACCAACAACTATGAAACCAAAGTCTACAACCATTCATACACCGATTTTCTCCTCTCAAGCGCAAAAACTAGTTGACAGCTTTGAAGGTGCTGAGATACATGGAAAACCAAAGGGAGCAAGTCGCACCGCTCGTATTATCAATGAAGTTTTTTGTGTTATTACCGAGGAACATAATAGCGATAGCCCAACGGACCTGGCCTACCAGCTACATGAAGCGGCCAGTTATTTTATAAAGACTCGTGGACAAATGACGCCAACCATCACAAATGCAATCAATTTAGTCCTAGACGGATTAGACCAACACCTATCGAGCGTATCCGACGTCTCAAAATTTGTGTTTGACCGCTGCGAGAAATTCAATCTGCAATCACTTGATAACCTAAAGTCTATACAGAGTCATGGTTCAAGCTTACTTGAAAACGGCATGAATGTCTTTGTGTACGATTACAGCAGTACTGTAGCAGGTATACTTACATACGCTGGCAATCAATCGAAATCGCTCCAATTGATCATACCTGAAAGCAGAGCATTAAATGGAGGCTTACCACTTGTAAAATCAGCGATATCATCAGGACATAAAGTGCAATATATCACCGACGCTGCTTCCGGACAACAAATCCCTTCAGCTAAAGTAGTATTCATTGGTGCTGAATCTATCACGAATCTAGGTGGGTGCTGGAACACAACTGGTAGCACCACCGTTGCTCTACTTGCAAACCATTATAACGTTCCACTATACGTACCAACAGAGCTGATGAAATTTGACACTATAAATCCTCCGGGAAGCATACGAACCCCCATATGGAAAGATATACCGGCTATCAAAGCAAATGACCCTGTGCTATTAGATAAAAGAGTATCTGTCGAAGCTCATGACCTGGATCATGTCAAAGCCGAACTAATCACTGCCTTTGTTACAGAGAAAGGAATACTCTCTCCAAGCCATACAGTAGCAGCAGCGCAATGCATATTTAGCTAGATTGAATTTTGCAGTATTTTACCGTACTGAACTAATGTGCCACGTCACTTAAGCCAAAATCCCATTTACATAGTCTTTGCTGTAACCTATACTGGGTCGAAGTTGTCGTTACAATCTCAATTAGAGCCACTAGAGCATCATCGAACATACGAGGAGGAACATTATACGTGCCCAACAACAAAACAAATCTAGATGTAATAATTCAGATAAAACAAAAAGAATGGCTCGATGAAATGGCCACCAAACACTCTCTACCAGATGCTTCAAAAGCCTTGCGGGTCCTTATAGACTATGCAATTGAAGAAGGTCCAGAAAACGAAATTTTCAATTATGTAAGGTGTCGTTACTGTTACTAATCGACTTAAATATACGTACGGTAAGCAAATGAACAGCAGCTACATTGATCAGTACAAAACTATTTCTAGCAGAATTCTAGAACTGCAGAAGCAACTTGATTTTTTACAGAACAATTTGTCACAATCGTATGATGACGAAAATTTTACTATAGGTGCTGCCGCAAAGCTCAAGCTTGAAATACAACAACAACAATTACTACTTGACAAAATATCCAAACACTTAAACTTCGAATAAGAAAACTCATAACGCATCCATATCAGTTGTTTCGTGTTGAATATATAGAGCGATATCAAATCCAATATACAGGAGGACTATCACAATGAAAATAACTGATATGACTTCATATATAGCATCTATACCTCGGCAAAGATCATTGAACACATATTATGGTGATATACCAGATACCAAGACAATCACCGTTTTGGTTGACACCGACGATGGAATTACTGGTATTGGACAAACTCTATCACATGCTCCTCACTACGGAGACACAGCCGAATCAATTAAAAACAATATCGACAACCATATAAAACCATCAATCTTAGGACATGACCCATTTGAGATTGAGCTCCTCTTTGACAAAATGTACAAATCCATAGGAAAAAGCACTCGTTACCCAGTTACGGCTATCGAATTTGCACTTTGGGACATAAAAGGAAAGGCACTTAACGTGCCTGTGTACAACCTTCTTGGAGGAAAATGTAACGAAGGTGCTCCACTACATGGTCTAGCTGATCGCCTCAGTATAGCCGAGTCAATAGCACATATAGAAAAACTATCAGCAGAAGGTTGGACATGGATGAAAAGCAAAATCGGATTCGATGTTGACACAGATCTAACCTGGTATCAAGCGGTGCATGACGCTGTTGGAGATAAAGTCAAATTCCAACTAGATGGAAACACTGGATACACACTAGGTGAAGCAGTGCATGCACTTACCCAAATGGAGCGGATTGGTGGCATAGCGCTATTTGAACAGCCAGTTCTTCATCTAGATGAAATGGCTATATTAACTGAACGATTAGAATCTCCACTACAAGCTGATGAGGCCGTAACCAGTCCTAGAGGAGTATATGAGATAGCGCGATCTCATGCAGCACATGTACTGCACTTCAAAATAGAAAAGTTTGGTGGTTTACTACAGGCAAAACGAATGGCAGCAATCGGCGAAGCAGCAGGATTGGAATTATCTGTTGCACCCTATTTTGACATTATGGCTGCCGCAGCCGCACACTTTGCGATATCGACTCCAAATGTAAAGTGGCCAGCTGGTTTTTCAGACATGGGTGACACACTTTTGTCAAAACCATATCTACCAGACGGTCAAGTTCTTGCTCCTCCAGAAAAGCCTGGGCTCGGCGTAGATATTGACGAGGATAAAATGAGATACTATGCATCAAAATGGGATTAATCAACAATTACACATTTAACCCACACATACAAAATAATCTAATTGGACGGTTATAATCACCGCAACAAACAATATATATATGTTGGTCCGTCAATACTAGTAATATACCCAGCATTTCAAGACATATTATTAGTCCAGCCTAGCACCAATCAAATGCGTAAAGGCATCAGCATATATTCATTAGCCACGATTCTATATAATTAACCATCATGAAAAAACAAAAAAGGATTTCTAATATGCTCACTCCAACATTGATAATGGGTGGTATAGCCGGGGTTCTAGTACTGGCCGGATACTACCAAGGTAACAACCTCCATATCACTGGACTTCAAATATCAGCAAAAATGATAGTACAAATGATGCCACTACTACTACTAGCCTTGGTTATAGCTGGTATGTCTCAAGTATTTGCGGCACAACAAGAGGCTTTTATCACAAAGTGGCTAGGACCCGAATCTGGATTGCGAGGAATTATGTTAGCTTCAGTAGCTGGCACACTAACCCCAGGAGGGCCTGTTGTAACCGTCCCACTTCTCGCTGGACTATTACGCTCGGGAAGCAGCATAGGTGTAGCAGTAGCATATTTGACTGGTTGGGGAGCCTGGTCACTGGCAAGACTACCATTAGAAGTTGCGATACTCGGCTGGAAGTTCACATTGATACGAGTCGCAAGCGTTTGCCTACTTCCTCCCATTGCCGGTCTAATCGCACAGACCTTTTTCTCTAAAGCAACCTAAATCAAAGATGTAGAACACATCTACTACAGAACCATGACAACCAACAAACAAACCTACCTTATCTGGCTAATTGGAGTAATAGTTTGGAATTTTGGCTTTCCTGCAATGCCACCATTGGCGGATGTTTTAGCGGCAGTTATTCTATCGTTAGGTCACTATCTGCTTGCTCGTCAATTTAATAAATGATTTACATATCACAACCACTAACCTATATCTTGTTATTTTCCATGATCATCTACACCATTGTGATATCTAGCCATTACGCACAAAATCTATTGGTGTCTCTGCACACCAGCACGATACTTTTCTCTAAATTCATCTAGTGGTATAAAGTCACTTCCTTGTAGAACGTACCAGTGTAGCCACCCGTTACAAGGAGAACCTCCTATAAAATACCGGCCGACCTGATGAATCGACCCCTCAAATCCATCAATTGCTCTAATCTTGGCATCCGGCTTGATAACCGCCGCTTTATTTGTATTCTTCTGAAAATAAATCTTCTGGCCAGCACCCAACAAACCATTTTCTACGAGTGTTGCAAAAGATATGCGATTTCTTTTTTTCTTCAAATCACGTACATCAAACACATCAGAGTTATACTCTTCTGGCTGTACTGCCTCTATTCTTTTCTGAGCCATATGTATATATTTCTTGTCAGATTCTATGCCAAGCCAATCTCGATGCAATCTTTTTGCAACCACTCCTGTAGTGCCGCTTCCCATGAACGGATCTAGAACCAAATCACCAGGATTGCTAGACGAAAGTATCACACGATATAGTAACGATTCGGGTTTTTGAGTAGAATGAGCTGTATTCCCTACTTCATCGCGCAATCTCTCCGGACCTTTTGCCAATGGAATTATCCACCAATCACTTCGCATCTGTTTATCATCGTTAAAACTTTTCATCGCCTGATAATTAAACACATATTTACTTCCCTTTGTAACACTAGCCCATATAAGTGTCTCATGCGCATTTGCAAATCTTACACCACGAAAATTGGGCATCGGATTTGTTTTGATCCAGACAACATCGTTTAATATCCAGAATCCAATATCCTGCATAATCCTTCCAACTCTAAATATATTATGGTAACTACCGATAACCCAAATAGATCCCGACGGCTTAAGAACGTGTCTACATGCCGTTAACCATGCTGCAGTAAATTCGTCATAGGACTGAAAATCATCAAATCTATCCCATTTATCAGACACCCCCTCAACTCTTGTCATGTCGGGACGATGCAGATCTTCCTCTAATTGAAGGTTATAAGGTGGATCCGCAAATATCAAATCAACGGATTTGCTCGGCAAGGACCATAAAACCTCAATACAATTTCCTTTAATGATTTTATTCCGCACTATTTCCATATTCTTACCTCGCCAAACCCACTGCTATCTGACTCCTAGAATTATACTTTGCAAACTATTTAAGATATAATGAATGTTTCTACAAATTTCTGCATCATCGACCTGCGAGAAGATCACGTCCCTACATCAGTCAACTTATAATTCATGGGTAGCAACATTTACAGGGAAGCAAATTTCTACTAATTGAGCAAATATTATGAAAAGAGGAACCAATATCATGTTCTACATAGCACCAATGATAGTATTATTAGGCGCAGTAAGTTTTCACTATTTTGCTAGACGCATACCAACATCACTTAATCCGATCGTTGCTGTAACAGCTACATATGTAGCCATTGCAATCATAGCATCAACCCTAATTCCTCTATTTCCATCAGACGGCGGTTTATTAAAGCAAGTCCGCCAGCTAAGCTGGATCCAAATCGCAATGGCTATTTCAATAATATTCCTTGATATAGGATTTATCTTAATGTATCGAAATGGATGGAATCTAAGTACAGGAAATCTTGTTACAAGCGTTTTTACCAACATTGCACTACTTGCCATAGGAGTTTTGCTTATCGGAGACAAAGCTACACCTATGAACCTGGCCGGCGTATTAATATGTATCGCCGGAGTTGCAATGATTGGATACCAACCGTGAGCGATTGTTTCAAATTACCGTGACAGAACGACGATAGAGCTTACCCCTAGACCTAACCCAATCAACTTTGTAATGGTTACCGGCTCTCGATAAATCAATACTGCTAATATCACTGAAACAACCATACCAAGTCGTGATATAGGAAATATTATACTACCTGCACCTCCCATACTAAACGCCATAATTAGAGCATAGACCGCGATACCAGCCAACACACCTCCCAAAGCTCCATAGCCTATCATTCTATAAGACAAGGAAAATCCTTGTTTATTAATAACATGTATAACTATTCCAACCGCAGCAAAAGTTAATCCTTCCACAATCATATAGCTAGGAGCATACACCTGGTTAGCTCCAGCAACTTGCCACAAGAAACTTCCAACGCCAAACGCAAAAAGACTAACTACAGCAAGTGATATCGATATATTCATAATCCTCCAATTAAGTACATGCCAGCTACAATGTAAACGGCTTTATATTTAGATTGTTTATACAAATGAAATATTACAGAACAATCATGAATAAAGTAATTCAACTCTATAGAATTACCAAATCTATTGCAGGATCTGTGACAGAAACAGCTTAGTGCGTTCACTGCTTGGATCTTCAAACATCTGCTTAGGTGTTCCTTCTTCGACGACTTGCCCCTCGTCGAAGAAAACCATCCTATCACATACCTCTCGAGCAAAACCCATTTCATGAGTTACAACCAACATAGTCATTCCTGATTCAGCCAATTCTGTCATAACATCCAGCACCTCTTTGATCATCTCTGGGTCGAGAGCGGAAGTCGGCTCATCGAACAACATAATCTTAGGTTGCATAGCTAAAGCACGTGCAATAGCAACTCTTTGTTGCTGGCCTCCCGATAGCTGACCAGGGTACTTATCAGCTTGCTCAGGAATACCTACCCTTTCCAGCAATTGCATGGCTGACTCTCCTGCTTTCTCTTTAGACCATTTCCTCACATGGAGGGGAGCCAAGGTTATATTACTCAAAACGGTAAGATGGGGAAACAAATTAAATGCCTGAAAAACCATGCCGATTTCCTGTCTAATCGCAGCGATATTCTTCAAGTCACTTGTTAATTCAATCCCGTCCACAATAATTTGACCACTCTGGTGCTCTTCAAGTCGATTAATAGTTCGGATAAAAGTAGATTTTCCCGATCCTGACGGACCAAAGATGACAACCTTCTCGCCCTTGTATACCTCCATATCGATTCCACGCAACGCATGAAAGTCACCAAACCATTTGTTTACTTCATGAGCGACGATAATTGGTTCCTCTCCTCTAATCCCATGAATATCATTAGTATTCATATTGTCTCCCTATTCTCACACTTACAGTGAAGTAAATATATAATAGTGGCCTTTTTAATCTACAGCGACCACGAATCGCCGATATTGCCTACTTTGAAGCCGTATTTCTTATACATTCTATACGCATAATCTTTTCTTAGGAGCGGATTAGTGTGATTCAAATGTACAAACCGCACATCGCAGTTAGTATCGCCCAATCGCTGAAGTGTATCGCTGACCAATGGATGACTAACTGCACTCATATCACGATCTGGCAACTCACCGTCTTCATAAAATGTGCCATCCAATAAGGCTACATTGAACTTATTTATAAATACACTCAAATCATATTCCCAATCATCCCAATTATCTATATCGGGACAGTAAAACATACTATGTTTTATACCGCGAATTATGAACGCAAAAGTGTCAGTAAAATCTTTACGATGTGGCACCAATACGGGTTTAATACTAATAGCTGGACTCAATTTTGTAGTACCATCAGATTCGATTATCACAACATCGATATTACGTTGCTCAACCAATTGGCGCCATGGAGCATTACAACTTAAAAACTCACTCATACTTTCACTAACATATACTGGCATAAGATTCGCATTCATTACTTCTGCGCCCAACTGAGCTAGACCTAAATAATGTCCTATATGAGCATGGGTTATCAATAAGCCTGACAAATCACAATCAGGTGCAAATTGAAACAGCACATCCATTTGATGACCAAAATCAGGTGTGCAGTCCACCAACCAACTCTTGCCAGCTGTAAAGTCAACAATCCCAATACTTGTTACATACTGCTGTAGTGTGCAGTCCGTTCTAGCAATCT
>DFQC01000063.1 GCA_002377585.1 Anaerolineales bacterium UBA3499
TAAACGTTATTTCAATGGTAACGGAGATGCAGACAAAGTGGGAGGGGGCACCGAGTATTCATGGAGAGATTGGATGTCATTTGATACAGCAGGCACATATGACCTGCAAATGGTAGTTTGTTTAGACACAGCAGACTCTTGTAAGACCAGTACTCCACCCGGCAATAATTGGCACATTCTCTCCGGAGCCATTCCTGTAACAATTAAATAGTGCGCCTAACAGAATACAGGCAGGAAAGCTTTATCAATATAACCAAGTTGTGTTTCCAAGAACAATTATGTTCGCATGTTGTAAGGCATTTTGATTTTAGCTTCCGTGTATTACTTCTATCTGCACTGTTGATGTTAGCCAGTTGTGCTACATTTCCAATTAATAATACACAAAAGGACGATACCCAATGTGAACTAAGTGGAACTAAATCAAAGCAAATTAATGACAATTGGTTATTCCGACTAGATCCTAATAACGTAGGGTTATCCAACGGTTGGCAGTATGGTGTTGCAGACAAGAATGACTGGATTGCATTAATGCCCGGTGAACCTTGGGAAGCAAGCGGATTCAATTACGATGGAGTAGCGTGGTACAACACAAAAATCACACTGCCTGATTGGTCTGATATCTACCTAGGGTTTGGAAAAATCGATGACTTAGCAACAGTGTGGATTAACGGTAAACAAGTAGAGGCTTGGGTTAATCTAGGGCCTGAAGTCATGCTTGTAGATTTAAGTAAATACGGAAAGGCTGATGATAATATAGAGATATCCATACGAATTGTTGACAAAGGAGGTTATGGCGGTATTAAACAGCCAGTGATTATAGGTCAACACCCTAGATTAGTGATAACCCCTTTACAGTACACTGCCTTACAAGCTTATACACATCCAGATTGGCCAATGCCAGGATGGTCTAAAAATGAGCCTTATTCGTGGACCATGACAGGAAATTCCAACGGCTCAGAGGAAGCTCTTGTATCATCTGACGGATCAGTAACTCCTTGGGCAAAAGCACCAAGAACTGAAATATGGGTATACAACAAAAACAAAGAACTTTTGACTTATGCTGACCCAAACAAAATTGAGTTTTCCCTATCAGACTCGCAAGCACCTATACCAACTTGGAAATGGAAAAGTGCGGACGTGATTGTCACTAACACGCTTTTTGGTGATCACACCAATGAAGCTGTTCGATGGAAAGTAACCCTTGAAAATTACGGACAAAAACGTATTGATTTGAATATGATGTTATCCGTGAGACCCTTTGCAACAAATGCTAACTCTGTGCCTATATGTCAAATAAACACTCAACACAAGCAAAAAATGTGGGTGAACAATAAACCTTTCCTAGCCGCCGCTATACCAGCCAAACACACAGGTGCTGGCCAACTATCCGACACTATGTATGCAGCTTTAAACGGAACTGTTCCTTCTAGAAGGATTGTAACGGACTCTACTTATGGATCTTTGGCTGCCATATGGTCATATCCTGTCAATCTTAATCCAGGAGAGACCAAAGATTTCCATTTTGCATTTCCTGAGACTCCTGAATCGGATTTTCCAAACGTAAGAGTACCAATTGACCAACAACTCAACAAAGCCTTAGATCACTGGGAGCAAGAAACTGGGGCCGTCACTATAGCAATTCCTGATTCATCAGTACAAAACGCTCTAAACGCATCCCTAGGCTACTTGTTACTATCATTAGACCCTGATGGACCTCATCCTGGTCCACTTGCGCATGATGCAGTATGGGTAAGAGACGCAGCATACACAGGGCTAGCTGCACTCCAATTTGGTCATACAGAAAATGTACGGAGCACTATTACTTCAACTTTTGAATCACAGGAGAGAGAAGGGCGCATACCGCCAATCCGTGGTAAGAACGCACCATGGGATGACAATGAATGGGATTCGCAAGGCCAGTCAATATTCTTAGCATCTCAATATTACCGGTATACTAATAATGATTCACAAGTTAGAGAATGGTATCCCAACATACGTTTGGCCGCACTATACATTTCAAACTTAATATCAAAAAATACAAGCTTAAATAGTGCCACTAAAGGACTATTACCACCAAGCAAAAGCGCCGAGGATTTAGGACCTGCTGATTGGCACCACTATTGGGACAACTTCTGGGCAGTTACTGGGCTCGAGCAAGCTGCTTTTATAGCAAAAGAGCTTGACCAGCACGATGATGCTATATGGATGACTTCAGAAGCTAATGCTCTCAGAAGAGCAATATTGGATTCTATCAGAGTCGTGATGGGTCCTGACCCTGCATACATTCCTGGAGCAATAGAATCTACAACTGGGTCTGCAATGGCGCGGGGTACTGTATCTGCGTTATGGCCAAATGAAGTGCTTCCGAGAAACACTGAATTAATTGCTAAATCGTTTGATACATACCACAAATTATGGATAGAGCCAGATAATGGGGGTTTCCGCCACCTAGGTGGACAATTCTGGCCTTACGGCGGTCTTGAGCTTGCTCACGCTTACTTAAAAATAAACCGTGCTGACGTATTACATCAAATATTAAGTTGGACCTTACGAAACCAGACGCTACCAGGTACATATGCATGGGCAGAACAAGTTAATCCAGTAAATGGGGGGTTTTCTGGGGGTGACATGCCACACGCCTGGGCCGCAGCTAGCTTCGCCACTCTAGTGAGAGAAATGCTCATGTCGGAACAGGACGGTGCTTTAGTGTTGTTACAAGGCACCCCGGAATGGTGGTTGGTTGAATCTAGAGAAATAACACTCAATAATGCTCCAACTCACTATGGCAACATCAACTTTCATACGAGCAATGATATTATCCCAACTGAATATGGTTGGGATGGTAAGCTAACTATAAATCTGTCTGGTGCTTCTCCACCCAATGGTTATAGATGGACTTTACCTAATATACCCGATGCAATTTCGGGTCCCTCTGGTATGAAAATCGAAAATGGAGTGTTGATTATACCTAGTGGAAACAATGAAATAGAGCTAGATTTCAAACCATAATTAATCTGTAGAAACTTTTCTTGTTTGACTAGCCTACATAGCAGAGGTATAATGCTCACCGGTTGGTTATGTAATTTTGTAAAAGGAGAGGTGCTAATTGCACGCCTGCTGTATGGTAAAGAACGTTTAAGAGACCGATCAGCAGTGATTTAGTGAGTGATTAATATTGCTATAATTATCGGGTTGTCGACAGAAAAGGTCACGAGATTGAAGCTTCGGCATCTTGTCTGATTCTTAATGATGCCGATTTTTATTTTAATGTAAATAGGTAAAAGTATATAGAACTATATGTCATATTCACCAAACCCTCAAACTGACGACTCTGACTTTGCTGCAATGCTCGAATCTTATATCGAGGTCGCGCAACCGGAGCAGGGAGAGCTTATCCAAGGAAGTATTGTGGAAATTAGTTCCGAGGGTATCCTAGTGGATTTAGGTCTAAAACGAGAAGGGTTGGTTCCAAACTCTGACTTAGAGCGCGCAGGGAAAACTCGTGAAGATTACGAAGTAGGTTCTGAAATTGATGTTCTGGTAACAGTGCACGGATATGGAGCCAAAGGCCCTATATTATCGGTATATCAAGCACTTCAACACCAATCATGGAAGGATGCTGAAGTTCTGTTAAATTCGGGTGACATTGTGAAAGGCACTGTGGAGAGCTTTAATAGGGGAGGTATCATTGTAACCTACCTTGACCTACCAGGGTTTGTGCCAGCATCGCACGTTGTTGGAATATCCAGAGGAATAGCTGAAGCGAGACGCAGAGAACTATTAGAGAGTATGGTGGGTAAAGAAGTTGATGTCCGTGTTATAGAAGTAGACCGTCAGCGTCACCGACTAGTATTGTCCCAGCGAGCAGCGCAACGATCAATCCGTGCAGAACAGAAGGACCAGCTAATTTCAGAACTGTACGAAGGTCAAGTTTTAGATGGCACAATTATTAACGTCCGAGATTTCGGAGCCTTTGTAGATTTAGGTGCTGCCGATGGACTTGTGCATGTATCCGAACTGGCATGGCAACAAGTAGACCACCCCAAAAACATTGTGCAGCCTGGGGAAGAAGTTAAAGTAATGGTAATCAAGATAGACCGTAAGCGGCAACGCATAGGATTAAGTATCAAGCAGTTGTTGCCTAGCCCATGGGACTCGGTAGAAGAACGTCTTGCTCCAGGACAAGATATTGTCGGTAAAATCACTCGTGTGCTCGACTTTGGTGCGTTTGTTGACCTAGGCGAGGGTATCGAGGGACTATTGCATAATAGTCAAATACCTGAAGAATCTGATGATCTTATTGTAGTGGGCAATGATATAAACCTACAAATAGTAAGTTTAGACGTTCAGAGACACCGCGTTAGTCTCAGTTTGGCAGACTCGTATGCAGCTCAAGAACCCGACATATCTGACGACGAGGAAGCGTTGCCAAACGCAGACACTGAATCTGATAGTGATATCGATTATATCTCCACAAATCAGGAATCTGCCGAACCTACCGATACAATCAACAACGAGACTGATAGTTCTTCCAAGGGAGGTGATAATCATGACGAAAGTAACAATCAAACCGAATGAATCTCCTGAAGACCTTCTTCGTCGTTTTCGTAAGAAAGTAATGAGAAGCGGTAATCTTGCTGCTGTTAGACAAAAACGATGGTTTGTTTCAAAAAGTGAAATGCGTCGCATTGAAAAAAAGAAAGCTATTAGGCGGTTACGCCAACGCAGACGTAGACCATACTAAATTGATTTAGTCTATCTAAACAAAACTGACATGGCAAAAAAAGAAGAAAAAATAGAAGTAGAAGGTACGATTACTGAAGCTCTGCCTGGCACGCAATTTCGTGTTATTTTAGAGAACGGTCATGAAGTACTTGCTTATCTATCTGGTAAAATGCGTCGTTACTATATAAGAATACTACTTGGCGACAGAGTTAAAGTAGAGATGTCCACGTACGATCTTACAAGAGGTCGAATCACTTACCGATTTCCAAGCAGGCCTGCACCAAGTTCGACTAACAAATAGGTGTTAACTAAGCCACTTATTGTTGATAGTTTGCTTCCCTAGATTACAATAACTGATGGTTTTCTTCTTCCTAGCTAGGGGGGGCCAACTTACCTACCATAAACCATGGTCCAGCCCAGTTAATTTCAACATCAACAAGATTACCTGCCCATTCGCTATCGTCCTCAAAAAACACAAGTTTATTGGTCCGAGTACGACCACGCCACCTATCCCTCTGATACCCTTCTACCAACACCTCCACTTTCTTTCCTAGTAATTGCCGGTTGATATCTGAGAGCACTGAGGCCTGGATATCGTCTAGTGTCTTGCGGCGACTTTCTTTTGTTTTAGCCGGAACATCATCTGCCATGCGCCTTGCAGAAACAGTACCTGGACGTGGTGAATATTTGGCTATATGCACCTTATCAAATTTGTGTTCCAACAACAAATCACAAGTATCCTCAAACTGAGAATCTGTCTCACCAGGAAAACCTACAATCACATCACATGAAATAGATCCATTAGGCATGAACATACGTATACGCTCTATCAACTTGCTATATTGTTCTACCGTATACCCTCGACGCATATTTTCCAAAACTTCATTGTTGCCTGATTGGACTGGCACCTCAATATGATCACATATTTTCGGCAACTCAGCAACTGTTCTAAGCAGCACATCGTCAAGATAATTAGGGTGTGAGGTCAAAAAACGAATACGTTCCAATCCTGCAATATCATGTACTTTCTCAAGCAATAAAGCTAGATTTGATTCGCCTGGTAAGTCATAGCCATATCGGTCAACTATCTGACCCAACAAAGTAATCTCCTTTACACCTTGCTGTGCTAAGGATCTACACTCAGCGACAATCTGATTAATGGGTCTTGATCTCTCAATTCCCCGACGAAAAGGAATAATACAGAATGTACAAGCATGAGAACACCCATATACAACCGGCACATAGCTAACAAAAGTAGTTCCACATTCATCGGCTGGTAAGAGTAGTTCTCCATCCTGTAAGGCATGACGCCTACCAACAACATCTATCTCTGATTTTTTTACCGCATGTTGTTGCTCAACAAGATTTAGCAACGGCTGAGGATCTGAAGGAGGTAAAAACACATCTATATCCGGAAATGCGTTAGCAATTTTCTTGTTCCCTTTTACACCAACCAAACAGCCCATTAAACCAACTGTAAGATCGGGTTTAGTGTTTCTTTTAAGTTCACCTACACGATTCAACCAACCATAAGCCCTATCCTCAGCACTTTGTCTCACCACACAGGTATTAAGAACAGCTATGTCAGCTTCCGCAATATGTTCTGTCTTAGTAGCACCTAGTTTTTCCAATCCGGAAGCAAGCCTTAAGCTGTCAGCAATGTTCATCTGACATCCTAGTGTATGTATGTGATATTTCATAGTTGCTCTATTTATACAATAATTTCCACAATAGTGTGCTGTCCTTTCTAACCAACAATGGTTCGTCCCACAACACACACTTCTTGCAAATCAAACACTAAATCACCGTTGATATTTCTTGGGTTTAAATATTTAAGAGCTTCTTCTGGAGCTTGAAAAAGCATTACTTTGAGTTGTGTTCTCCTTTGAACCGAAATTGATTTTCTATCACAATATGCACTAAAACTTAGTGTTCTTTTGTATTGCTCCATGTATTCAATTTTTAATCCAACTTCATAGAAGAATCTCTTCCAATCTGCACAAGTATATGAATGGTTGTGACTAGTGTCACGTAATCTTTCAAACGCATTGATGTGCCTAGCAGCGGATGGTTGTACAGGACTACAACTATCTATTATTCCAACCGCTGCGCCTGGCCTACTAACACGCACCACCTCTTCCAAAAATCCTAAAACATCGGTAAAGTGATGAGGAGCAATGCGACAGGTAACTAAATCAAAAGTCTGTTTTGGAAACGGGAGCATATGAGCATCATGCTGACAACAACTAACATTACCTGCTTTATTATCTCCCATTAATTCACGTGCGGCTTTTAGCATGGACACAGTGACATCTCCCGCAACAACATAATCTGAAATCGAACAAAGTCTCTTAGCTGTGTGTCCTCCGCCTGTAGCAACGTCAAGAGCTCGGTTGATTTTGGGTTCATGCAACAGTTCAATCATTTTTTCCAAGCTTTCTCCAGTTGCAAAACATGGGCTTCGCACATATTTCTCAGGATGGTCGTTAAACTGATTTTGTATATTAGTAAGATTCATATAATTATGTGTCGGAATGGGTACCACAAGTATAAAGCATAATTGACAACAATTTAGGGTACAATATATTTAGCGTTATTGTTAGACTAGACTGAACAAGAGGCATAAAATGAAGGACAAGACCGGCCTATCTCTTAACGATAGTTCAACAACCAGAAAATGGAACATAGGTTTGTCTATAGTGCTAATTGTTGGATTGCTAGGAGGTGCGGTATACGCATGGCAACAAATGGGTCAAGACAGTTTAGTTGCACTAAGTTTGTTTGCTACACCTACAGTGACCACTGTCTTTACCAACACGCCTGTACAGCCAACCTCTACGCTTTTTATCCCAACAGAAACCAGTACGATTACCCCTACCTCTACACGAAGCGGTCCTATTAGTTATGTAATTAAAGAAGGTGACACACTGTATTTTGTGGCTGAAGAATATGAAATTGATGTACAGGACCTAATTTCATTCAACACAAACGAAGGTGTTGATTTAAGTTCATTTCTACAGGTTGGTCAAGAGATACTTGTACCGCCTCCTGGCTATCAATCCCCTACACTAACACCAATACCGGAGGAGTTCTCTCCTGGATCTATAATTGAGCACGCAATCCGTCCAGGGGATATCTTGCAATTGCTTGCAGATGAATTCAACACAACTCTTGATGCAATTCTTGCAGAGAATGAGGAGCTTGCAGAGAATCCTGACATTTTAAGTGTTGGCCAAATAGTACGTATACCTGTCGATATAATATCGTTGACACCAGCTCCTCCAACACAACAACCTTCCATCACTCCAACATCTGAACCTTCCGCTACTACTGTTTCTTCTCCTGACTAGACAACTCTTCTAAAGCAGCTTTTATCTCAACAAGTACGTCAACGTCATCCTCGTTATCACGAGCACAATTGAGTAAATTCACAGCCTTTATATCGCCAATCTTTCCTAGAGCCCATGCAGAATGGGCTCTAATTATCGGGTCTGGGTCCTCAGAAAGAGAGTTCGCTAGAGCGTGTATTGATTTATCGTCACCATGGTTACCAAGCGCCACACTAGCATTTCTAATCAAACCACTTCGCTTAGTACGTTTAACTGGGCTTCCGCTAAACGTCCTGCTAAATTCCGATTGATCCATCTGTAGTAAATTGTGTAGGTCTAAGTGTGGTAGAGGATAGACAGGGGCGAAATCAACGTCATGTTCGACCATTGCAAACCTATTATTCCAAGGGCACACATCTTGACATATATCACAACCAAACACCCAGTCGTCTAAATCGGATCTTCTATCAGAATTAATAGCACCTCGATGCTCAATGGTTAGATAAGAAATACACTTATTACTATCAATGCGTCGAGGATCGGACATGATAGCGTCGGTTGGACATGCGTCAATACAAAATGTGCAGCTTCCACACCTATCAACAATGTAAGGTTCGTCAGGAGGCAGCCAGATATCCAACATAGCTTCTGCTAACAATGTCCATGACCCAATATTGTGATTTATCAGCATTGTATTCTTGCCTATCCATCCCAATCCAGCTCTTTGTGCCAATTCGCGTTCTAGCAATGGGCCAGTGTCAACATACAATCGGTATCTCACCGGCTTACCCGACACACACTCCACAAAACCCATCAGTTCTTGTAACCGATGTTTCATTACTGTGTGATAATCCTTCCCCCATGCATACCTAGCTACCTTTCCAGAAATAGCATCAGAGCTCGGGTGTAAAAACTCACCCTGATAGTAGTTAGATGCTACTACCAATATGGATTTACACTCCGGAAATATATCTTTGGGATTTGCGCGCATGTGGCGAGCTCGATCGTTACCCATATATTCCATATCAGCATGAAGTCCATCAGACAACCATTTATGATATTCTTCAATATGCAGAGGAGATTCTGGTGTTGTAATCCCACACAAGGAAAACCCCAGATTGTATGCTTGCTCTTTTATTTTTTTGGCGTATTGATGCTCTTCCTTCGTACTCAAGATACCAACAACTCCCTCAAGAATTGGCCAGTATAGCTGTTGGCTACAGAAGCAATTTCTTCTGGCGTACCATCAGCTATAACGTGACCACCATCAACACCACCCTCTGGACCCAAATCAATAATGTGGTCAGCTACTTTGATTATGTCAGGATGATGCTCAATTACCACAACCGTATTACCTTTATCGGCAAAGTTGCCCAGTACACCTATAAGTCGCTCCACATCAGCTGCATGTAGTCCAACTGACGGCTCATCAAGCACATACAACGTGCGACCTGTATAGCGTCTTGACAACTCCTTGCTAAGTTTCACGCGTTGCGCTTCGCCTCCCGACAATGTAGTAGCTGACTGACCAATTTTTATATATCCTAAGCCCACCGACTGGAGTGTCGAAAGCTTGCGCATCATAGAAGCAAAACCATTAAAGATTCCTGTGGACTCATCTACACTCATTGCAAGCACGTCAGCTATGGTCAATCCCTTAAACCTAACCTGAAGCGTCTCCCGATTATAGCGAGCCCCGTTGCATTCTTCACATGGTACATAAATGTCGGCCAAAAACTGCATTTCTATCCTCAATTGACCTTGGCCTTGGCAACCTTCGCATCGCCCACCTTTAACATTGAACGAGTACCGACCGGGTTTGTATCCTCTAATTTTGCTATCTGGCAGCTCCGCAAACAGTTTGCGTATATGGTCAAACAACCCTGTATATGTAGCAGCATTAGAGCGCGGAGTACGCCCTATAGGTGATTGATCTATATTGATTATTTTATCAATTAGACCAACCCCTTCAATTTCATCATGGTCGCCTGGCGTAGTACGTGCACCATGCAGATCCTTTGCCACGGAGCGATACAAAATATCGTTCACTAACGTACTCTTGCCTGATCCTGACACACCAGTTATACACACTACTTTACCCAACGGTATCGTTACATCGATGTTTTTAAGATTGTGTTCCCGTGCTCCACGCACTATCAACCCATCTCCATTACCCTCTCTGCGTAACTTTGGAACTTCTATACATCTCCGTCCTGAAAGATAAGCGCCTGTTAATGATCTCTTGCTATCTACGATGTCTTTGGTAGTCCCCTGTGCTACCACTTCTCCACCATTACTGCCAGCTCCTGGACCAAGGTCTACCACCCAATCGGCTTCACGAATTGTTTCCTCGTCATGCTCAACCACCAAGACGGTGTTTCCTAAATCTCTCATGCTTTTTAACGTGCTAATAAGCCTAGCGTTGTCACGTTGATGCAAACCTACTGAAGGTTCATCTAGAACATACAAAACACCTGTAAGCTGTGACCCTATTTGGGTTGCTAGACGTATGCGTTGTGCCTCACCACCAGAAAGAGATGCTGTAGACCGGGCCAGTGTTAAATAGTTAAGTCCAACATCAATCATAAACTTTAAACGAGTATTAATTTCCTTAAGTATCTGGCGACCAATTGCAATCTGCCGTTTGTTAAGCCCAGATGACAATAGTTGATTAGACCAATCCATTACGCTGGTAACTGGCCAATTAGTGATGTCTACTATATTCTTTCCGTCAATAGTAACAGCCAACACCTCGGCCCTAAGTCGTTTGCCACCACAACTATTGCAATCGTGTTGCGTCATATAAGACTCTATCTTGCGCCGCATATAATCCGAATTGGTCTCTCGATATCTGCGTTTTAGATTACCAACTACACCTTCGAAGTTTTTTTTCCACACCGCATTGTTACCATTTCTGTCAACATAGGGTATCAACATATCTTCATTTCCATTTCCATACAGCAATATGTCAAGTTGATTCCTTGTTAATTCAGATATTGGTTTATCAGTCGGAATATTGTAGTATTCGCATGTACCTTTTAGTGCCTGCCAAACGTAATTGTCTTTATATCTGTGCGGGCCGCTCCGCCATTCCATTGCATCTATTGCTGAATCATCTATAGAAAGACTCTTGTCTGGAATTACAAGGTTCTCATCAACTTCAAGTCGATGCCCAAGCCCCTGACAGTCACTGCAGGCACCATGAGGAGAATTAAATGAAAATGACCTTGGCTCAAGCTCTGGAAGGCTAATACCACAGTGTGCACATGCGAAATGCTCAGAAAAAAGCAAAGATTCGTCTAACAAAATTTTCTGGACGCCAGGTTCCACAAACTGAACTGCAAGGGAGCCACCCCCAACTCTTAGCGCCGTCTCTACAGAATCGGTTAGCCTAGTCAAAAACTCATCAAGTATTTGTTTGTCCTCTTCTTTAGTCTTAGGAAGTATTAATCTATCAACTACAACATAAATATTGTGGTTCTTGTGTCGATCCAAAACAAAATCGCTGTCGTTTTCATCTTGAGCACCTACAATCTCATTAACATCGTGTATCTCTCCATCAATTATCACGCGCAAAAAACCTGACTTGCGCACATCTGCTAGTAGTCGCTTGTGTTCACCTTTACGGTCCTTCACTAAAGGTGCTAACAACATGATCCGGCTGCCCGCCGGAAGCTTTCTAACCGATTGCACAATACCATCTGCGTTCTGCTTGCTAACACGCCGTTGACATTGAGGACAGTGTGGTACGCCTACACGTGCAAACAACAATCGAAGATAGTCATATATCTCTGTAACTGTACCTACTGTGGAGCGTGGGTTCTTGCTCACACCTTTCTGGTCTATTGAAACAGCAGGACTAAGCCCTTCAATATAGTCGACATCGGGCTTGTCCAACTGCCCCAAAAACTGTCTAGCGTAGGCAGATAATGATTCCACATATCGGCGTTGACCCTCAGCAAAAATAGTGTCGAATGCTAATGATGATTTCCCTGAACCAGAAAGTCCCGTTATAACCACAAGTTTATCGCGCGGAATATCCACATCAACATTCTTAAGGTTATGCTCTCGAGCTCCAACGACCACAATTTTTTCTAGTGCCATATAAGTCCAACCCCCAGATTGTAAGTTGAAGCCTAATTATACCAATTGCAATATGTTCTCTGCCTATAACACTCTGTTTGTTAATTTGTTAACAACATCTTTCCGTCATCTAATGTAATGTTGTGTTATAATGCCGCGCTGTACGCATTACAATAATATTATTACAGATTAGAGCCTAGTTAGGCCAGAGGCACACAAAATGAAGGAACATATAAAACAAGCTATCGAAGCTGCTGTGAACCCAAATATCCCTGAAATTAAACCTGGGGACTCAGTGACAGTTCAAGTGATAATAAAAGAATCAGACAAAGAGCGTGTGCAAGAGTTTAAAGGTACTGTAATAAAAACACGTGGTAGTGGCAACAACGCCAGCTTCACGGTTCGTCGAATAGCTTCTCATGGTATAGGGGTGGAAAGAACCTTTTTGTCAAGATCACCACGGATTGCCAAAGTGTCTGTAACAAGACGGTCTAAGGTGCGACGCTCCAAGCTTTACTACATGCGTGGCCTCACCGGCAAAAAGGCTCGCTTGAAGGAAAAACAGTCATCTGGGCAATAACCCTCTTCACTGAATAATATCAGAACTACCGTTTTTATTTCAGCAAAATTATAACTAGTATATCCCAGATTGTTTTGGGATATATTTGGGATACATGCGATCTACGTAGGCTCACTTCAGTATATAGTAGGTGCCTTTGTTTGCACCAATCTTAAGAAGCAAGCCTTTGTCTACCATGTCTGACAAGTCCAACCGAAGTGTTTCTGGACTCACATCTGGACATAGCTGTTGATATTCGCGATTAGCAATCCTTCCATTAGTATGAACAAACTCCACAGCTCGCATTTGACGCTCGTTCATATTGCCTTGCCATTTCGGCATAACTTTTCGACTTCGGTTGTTATATAGAGTGACAGTAAATGCGTGTGGTCGAGCCTTGAATTCAGGAGGCGGGTGTCCGGCCTGAACCATAGATTCTATCATTCTATCTATACCCAATCCGAGCTCCTCAATATATCCCCACTGGAAAAGCCCTTTCACCAACCTGGGGTTACGAGAGAAGTGCTCGTCCACTATATTGTCTACAGTTATAAATCCGGGTAATCCACCTGGGCTTATAACTTCCATGCGATCAGCAAACATACGTACCTCTACACGCCTTCCCTGCAAACGATAGTCTCGATGACACACTGCGTTAACTAAGGCCTCTCTTACAGCAAATGGTGGGTACTCTGGTTTCTCTTCACGCTCAAGACCTTCCACTACAGCGCTTATTGCCATCTCTTCATGTATTACATTCCAAGCATTCTCAACAACACGAGCTAAAGGACCGTTTATTTCTTCTCTACGCCCATATCCTGCTTTTCCATCTGAACCTCTTGGGTCAGTACCTACAAACCTAACAAATACTAGTCCGCTTTGAGGCAACACAACATGACTCTCCTTTCCAAACAACAGCATTCCTGCAATAGTAGGAATGCTGTTTCTAGTTATAGCACCTGCCTCAAACAATATGTCTACTTCGCTTCTTGAAACAGCCTTATGGCGACGTGACGATAGTTTTTGTATATATTCAGATATCACTTCGTCATCGAAATCTGTTGTTTTAGCACCAGCCACTGTTTCGGACTCAAACTCTCCAGTTGATTTAGAGGCGGCCAGCAAACGAATCTCATCGCCGGATAAAGGCCTGTTTTCTGAACCTGCTCTGATAACAACCCTCCCGTCGCTTAAGGCGTGCAGTTCTGAACTACGGACAACTCGTACCACAAACAATGTTCCGTCTTCTGATTCAAATTGTTCCCACCCTGTTTGAATTACTGGGCTACACATTTGCTCTGCTTGATGAAGCGCACCTTCAAGTTCTTCAACATAAATGGGTGGGGTACTTACATTGCCATCGCTATCCTTACCGACAACAATAGACCCACCGTCACCATTAGCAAATGCCACCATCATTTCAGCCAAAGCAAATGGGTCAGCTTCTAACAAACATGACATCAGAGGGCCTGGCTTAAGTATCATGTTCACAAGACTATTCAGATTTGTGTTTGAGGTTTTTTTCCTTGGCTTCCTGCAGCTCTGCTGCAGCCAAACGTGCTACTGAGGCAACTGTATCGTCTTCTTTAAGGTTTATAAGACGAGTGCCTTTAGTTGCGCGACCCAAAAGCCTTATGTCTTCAACTTTAGTGCGCAATGCTTGTCCATTAACAGATATAATGGTTATCTGATCATCTGGGTGTACGCTACGAACCGCCACTATAGGGCCGGTAACAGTAGCTACGGCTGTCCGCGATATGGTCGCCACCCCCATGGTCGCCCGACCTTTCGGATTATACTGCCGCATCTCGGTCCTTTTGCCGTACCCGTTAGAAGTAACAACGAGAAGCTGTCCGCCTTCTGTTACGCTTACAACGCCTGCAATACGATCACCTTTCCTAAGATTTATTGCCTTAACTCCAGCGGCTGCCCTTCCCATACTCCGCACCAAATTGCTATTAAATCTCAGGGCTTGGCCCTGCTCTGTAATAATAATGATGTGTTGTTCTTCCACTGTCAAATGAACCCAACCAAGCACATCATCGCTTGCCAGTTTTATTGCAACAAGCCCTGATGGACGAACAGCTTCAAACTGACTCAAGGCAACCCGCTTAGTTTTTCCGTTACGTGTGACCATTGTGCAAAATTCAGCATCGGCAAAGCTGGGTACCGGTACTGCAGCGGTTATCCTTTCTTCGGAAGCTAGGGGTAATATATTGTGTAAAGCTACTCCTTTGTCGGTGCGTCGAGCAGCAGGAATATAGAACGCCTTTTGTGAATATACTTTCCCTTTGTCTGAAAAAAACAGAATGGTTTGTAAGGAACGAGCAGAAAACAGATGTTCGATTTCATCTTCATCTCTCATTCCTTGGCCAATAACACCCTTGCCTCCTCGACGTTGAGCTCGGAATTCGTGGGGTGGCATACGCTTAATGAACCCACGTGACGTTATAGTAACTAACACGCTTTCGTCTGGCACCATGTCTTCCATACTCAATATATCGCTGGCACCGTAAGCTATCCGAGTGGTACGGTCATCGCCATGCGATTCCACCACATCATTCAAATCATCTTTGATCAATCCTAGGATTTTCTTGGGATGTGCCAACAAGTCCTCTAGCTGTGCTATGAGTTCCTTAGTCTGGCTATATTCATCCTCAATTTTCATGCGCTCAAGGGCTGCTAATCTACGAAGTTGTAAATCAAGTATTGCGCCCGCTTGTATATCGCTGAGATTGAATTTACTTATTAGTTGTTCTCGAGCAACTTCTGCATCTTTCGCTTGTCGAATAGTTTGTATTACTTCATCTATGTCAGCGATTGCAAGTAGTAACCCCTCTAAAACGTGCGCCCTGTCACGGGCTTTGTCTAAGTCATGCTGGGATCTTCGGGTAATGATTTCCTGTCGATGGCTGATGTACAACTGAAGAGCTCGTCGTAACGACAAGAGTCGCGGTTCTCCATCCACTAGAGCCAATAACTGTACCGAAAAACTGCTTTGCAAACTTGTATATTTGTATAGTTGGTTGAGAACTGATTGTGGATGTGCGCCACGCTTCAAAAGCACAACTATTCTCATTCCGTTACGGTCAGACTCGTCTCGAAGATCAGAGATCATCTTAATTCTCCCAGATCGAGCCAGGTCCGCAATTCTTTCAATAAGGCTAGTTTTATTTAGTTGATAGGGGATTTCTGTTATAACAATGCTGTGTCGTGAGCCATCAACCTCTTCAATTTCTGACAAAGCTCTTATCACCACCTTGCCTTTACCTGTGCTATAAGCTGCAACTATTCCATCTCCTCCAACTATAACTCCCCCTGTTGGGAAGTCCGGTCCCTTCACAAACACCATAAGCTCTGATACAGACGCCTCGCCCATATCTTTTGCCAAACTTTCCAAGCTATCAGATTGTTCTAAATCATCAACGTCAGTCTGGTCATTATCATGCAGGATGGCTGATACAACTCCTTCTGCTTGCTGGGATGACATCCCAAACTTGTTTGTTAATATTGACGTGGCTTTGTCACTATGTTTGTTTATTGTTTTTAAAATATCGTCTCGATCAATCAGATACCGAATTGCATCTGCTAGTTCACGCAAGTTGTGTGGTGGTATATTGGTAGACATGCCTACTGCTATACCAGAAGCGCCATTCAACAACAGGTTAGGCATACGAGCCGGGAGAACTAAAGGTTCCTGAAGCGATTCGTCAAAATTGTTGCCCCAATCAACTGTGTTTTTGGCAATGTCAAGTAACATCTCTTCTGCTGTCGCAGCAAGTTTTGCTTCTGTGTAACGCATAGCTGCGGGAGCATCACCGTCAATCGAACCAAAGTTGCCTTGGCCATTGACCATTATGTACCTCATGGAGAAATCTTGCGCCATCCGCGCCATAGCGAAATACACCGCCTGATCCCCGTGTGGGTGGTATTTACCAAGTACTTCGCCAACTATTCGAGCGGATTTCTTGTATGAGGCATTTGACCTCAGTCCCATATCGTGCATTGCGTACAGTATGCGCCTATGCACTGGTTTGAGACCATCGCGAACGTCTGGCAGTGCTCTAGCAACTATTACACTCATCGCGTAATCAAGATACGCATCACGCATCTGACCGTTAATGTCTGTGGTTTTCACCAAGCCAATTTCCATCTTTATCTCCCTACAATTGCCTATATGAACTTTACAAAACCTTACACTAACCCAGTCTTTCTGTTGGCAACCTGTTGTTAGCTAGTGTTATATCGGTTTTACTTAAGGAATCCTCATAGAGGAGGCAATCTCCATCGCTAACAATTATACTTTAGGAGGTTGTACTATGCTATATTGATAGAAGCCTATTAAATGGTTTTTAACGATGTCTGGGCAACAGCTGTCATGCTATATATGGTTAACTCTACGTGCTCGCTTCGAGTTTCGTTGTGGCTTTTGATTAGTTTGAAGCGTATAATACGAACAATATGACTAACTCATTAGTCGACAGTATTGTTTCAAAAATTCACTCTACTCGACACAGATTGGTGTATGAGTTTGCTGGTGCTGGCTCATTAGCGCTCGCTTGGCTCCATAGCCAAGGCGGCTCATCTAGAACTGTGCTAGAGGCGACCGACCGTTACGCAAGTCTATCAACAATAGAGCTTCTAGGAAAAATCCCCGACCGTTTCGTTGATTCAAATATAGCGGCCGCAATGGCAACCCGAGCCTACCAAAGGGGTTTACGCCTAGGTGCTGGTGAAACCCCGATAATAGGTATAGGGTGCACAGCTACTATTGCAACGGACTACAACAAACGAGGGGATCATGGTTGTCGTATAGCTGTGTTAGACAAAACGTCACTGCATCACTACTCTATAAATTTTGAGAAGGGCGCAAGAAATCGGATCGAAGAAGAAACGCTTGTATCCAAAATTGTATTGAATGGCCTTGCTAAATCGAGTGGAATCGAATGTGTTTTGCCTCTGGATCTTATGAAGAAAGAAAGGGTTGTTGCTACTAACAATCAATCTTCCGACCCCATAGAAAACTTGCTTTCAGGCAATATAGATATAGTCAAAGTTCGGTCAGATGGCAGCATGTCTGAACATAGCACACTAAATGGACTTGCTTTCCTTTCTGGCGCTTTTAACCCCCTTCATGTTGGTCACTCAGAGCTAGCTAAAGCTGCTTCACATATGCTGCGAAGGAATGTGCTTTTTGATTTATCTATACAGAATGCAGACAAAGGACAAATTAGTCACTCTGAAATATGTAGTTTGCTATGTCAATTCCAGTGGCCACATGAAGTGGTTATGACAAGAGAACCATTGTTTGCGCAAAAAGCATTGTACTTCCCTAACGCAGTGTTCGTGGTTGGTTATGACACAGCTTTGCGTATACTACAAAACAAATATTATGGTGGCGACAACGCAAAGATGCTTAGTTTTTTGTCTTCCTTCAAGGCGGCTGGTTGCCGGTTTCTAGTAGCGGGGCGGCACTGGGAAGGGTCTTATCGCACAGTGTGCGACCTTTCTGTACCCAAAGGATTCAAAGAATTGTTTGAGGAACTGCCAGAGAGTATGTTCCGTGTAGACACGTCATCATCAGCGATAAGACAGATCATTGAATCTTCACCTGTCTCGGAGTCACCAAAAGGCTAGTTGTAGGACGCCCTAACAACAATGTACCTTGTTGTCCTGCGAGCATACCGACAAACCTTGCCACAGATCACTGTAGCTTTGTTTGGTGTTTTGTCTGCCTCTCCTCTTATGAAGACTTACATGACCTGTTCAGATGACGGTGTGTTCCACATACACAAAGCTCTAGGGCTGGAGACTCTCATTAGGCTTGGTCACTGGTTTCCACGCTGGACACCCCACATGGCTCACGGTTTCGGATATCCGCTATACAACTTTTACGCTCCTTTAAGTTCATATTTTCTTGCCGGTATACACAGCCTAGGCCCTATATATCCTTTGGCTTTACACATAGCGCTTGGTATCTGCATCGTCTTTTCAGGACTGGCTGTATTTTATCTGGTACGAGACTATTGGGGCCCATGGTCTGGTCTTGCCGCAGCTGTTGTCTATCAAACCTCCCCGTATGTAGCTTTCAACGTCTTGTTTAGGGGGGCTTTGGCAGAAACAATGGCCTTATCAATAATGCCAATTGCTGTTTGGGCTATGGACAGAACACTACGTAACAAATCAGCAAAATGGGCTATGGTCGCTTCCTTAAGTTTTGGTGCATTAATCTACACTCATAGCGCAACCGCTCTACTTGTGGCACCGTTGTTGTTGTTTCAAGTTGGTTTTTCATCCTACAGAAAAAGAGATGTTACGATGTTTGTGTACGGATCCACAACTCTCGTTCTCGCGATACTTCTGAGTGCTAATTTCTGGCTTCCTGCTTTGGCAGAAAGAAATCTAGTGAAAATGGACCAGCTACTTGTTCCTCCTGTGTTTTCTTATCATACAAATTTTCTGTCAATCAGCGAATTACTATCGTTCCCTCGTGCCACCATTCAAACCTTAATAAATCCTTCACCTCCCAAAGCCCTTGGTGTTTTTGCGTCCTCAGCCGCTATATTAGGAGCTGTGATAATTCTAGTCAAGAAGCAGTCGTCAAACGTTGATGAGAATCGCTACAAACTGGTTTCAACAGTAATATTCCTAACTGGAATGTTACTTTATGGATTTCTAACTCTATCAATAAGTCGACCA
Source organism: Anaerolineales bacterium UBA3499 (assembly GCA_002377585.1). Classification (GTDB taxonomy): domain Bacteria; phylum Chloroflexota; class Anaerolineae; order Anaerolineales; family UBA11657; genus UBA11657. The sequence continues at coordinate 19,396 of DFQC01000063.1, forward strand.
ATATGGGATATTCTTCCACTGTTAAAATTTATTCAATTCCCTTGGCGTGCTCTTGGGGTGACAACTTTGTGTGCTTCTGTATTGGCTGGAGGCATTATTCTGTTATTCCGAAGCATAAATACTGCCATATTAGGGTCTGTAGCTATTGCATCCCTATCGCTTATGGCGCATCTATCCTGGTGGTATCCACGCTACTGCTCTCAGTTCACAGAAGCTACTTTGGGGTCAATCGTTGATTATGAATATAGCACCGCCACTATAGGCACTTCAGCCAAAGGAGAATTCACTCCTAAAACCACTAGTTATTTTCCTGATGACAGTTCTTTGGCCGAGGCTATAAAAAACAATCAAGCACCCCTAAGGCTTATAGGCGCGCCAGATGACGCAATCGTTGAAACCATACAGGCTGATCCTCTTGACTATATTACAAAAGTCAGTTCTACCGCTCCTTTTACAGCAACCTATCAAACGATTTACTACCTAGGATGGAAAGTGAAAATCGATGACGTGTCGACAAAAATAAAAATTGTTGATGGTACTGGATTAATTCAGTTTGATGTACCAAGTGGCGAACACAAAATACAAGTATATTTTGGCACTACCCCTATTAGGAATCTGGGGGCAACTTTGTCGATAATGTCCTTGTGTGTTCTTGTTGCTGTTTTTGTGTTTACGCCCGATCAAAAACCTGTTAATAAAAACGTGTTTGCCCTGCCTCGCAAACTTCCACAAATATGGATTGTGCCCTTGTTGTTGTTAGCAGTAAAAGTCACTGCTATTGATAAAACCAACAACATATTTCACCGCATTTCAATAGATCCCAGCAGTCTTGGTATACCTCTATCAATTGACATGGATAATGGTATGCGAGTTTTAGCACACAACATATCCCCTGACCAAATTGTAAGTGGCGACACTGTAGAGACCACTGTTTACGTTGAGGCCACAAAAACAATGGACAAATCTTTTCGTCCTTACTTTTTACTAAAGGGTGCTGAGGGTACTATATGGAACCTGACGCCACATGAGACCGTACCACCACGTTGGCACCGCGAACCTCCGCCCACTCAATACTGGGCGCCAGGGCAATATGGACAGTTTGCTCGTCAATACCAAACTATGCCGGGGACCCCTCCTGGGCAGTACAATTTAACAGTTGCGTTTTTTGACGAATCCACTCTAGAAACGGTAAGTGTTGCGGGATCTTTTGTAACGCACGAGATTGACTTAGGCAAAGTCTCAGTCGTTCGCCCATCATTAACAGCAAATCTGGACACCTTACCTATCGATTTTGATAGGTTAGGACACCTAACAAATGAAATTGAGTTGTTAGGAGCGACCCTAGACCGACAACAAGCGGCTCCAGGGGAAATGTTAACTATCACCTTGTTTTTCTATGCATACGCAAAGCCTGCCCAAGACGAGTTTGTTACTTTGGGGTTAGACGGTACGTCTCTGTCTAAGCTCGTGGAGCCTACTCCTGGTTTAAGTACATCTCAGTGGGAGAAAGGCGATTTATGGACTGGGCAGCATCTGATTAGAGTGCCTGCAGATACCAGTGCTGGAACACATTACTGGACAGCCTCTAGCTCATTGGCAAACGAGGTTTCTTTAGGTTATGTAGACATAAACACACCAAATCGACTCTATGAAAAACCATCGATTAGAGACGTCTCCCAACTGTATTTTGGTAACGACATAGTGCTTAGGGGGCACGAATTTAAAAACAGCATTAAGCGAGGGGAAATACTAGATGTAAAGTTGTTGTGGCAAGCTTTAGGTACACCTGATAGATCGCTTAACGTATTCGTGCATTTAGAAAACGATAATGGTGTTGTTGTGGCTCAGCATGATGGAGTTCCAGTTAATTGGTCTAGACCCACTCCCGGATGGTTGCCTGAAGAATACATAGTAGACACCCATTCAGTATTGATTGCAAATAAAGTTTTACCCGGTCACCACAATATATATCTGGGTATGTCTGACAGAAGTACAGGTTTACGAGAGCCTCACACCACAGGACTATCAGTCGATAACCGTGCTTATGTCGGGTCGGTTTTGATAGAGTAACAAATATTGTTGTAGCGCTATTGTTGTTTACTTTATTGTGAATTCACCTAGTGTGAGCAAGTTGTTTTGTGATGAAAGCATCTCGCTTTCTACTGCCATCCTTTCTAAAGAAGGCCACTGATACCACCCAACATCAATTGTGTATTTTCCGGTTATAGCGTCTTCTGGAATAGGCACCACTATTGTGTAGGCCACAACTTGTCCCGGAGACCATTTATCTGTTGGAAACCCACCTACCATTGGTTGTTGATCAATTCCCGACACCAGCTGGTTGTCAGGACCTCGTACGTGTACAAAGTTTGTCCAAGAAGTGCTTATTTTCTCATCTGCACTCCAATATAACGTTAGTCGTAGAGGGTTTCCTGCATTTAGCTCAGTCTGCCAGTAACTATTGAGTAAGCTTATGTTTTTAGCAAACTGTCCTTGTTTTGGGACCAAAGGATGCGCAGACACAATCTCTAAATCTTGTACCCCAAGACTTATCATGCGTGTGTCAGACACGCCTGAATCGCATTCTGTTTTGACAACAAAAGCTCCTGACAAAGTTGTTCCTCCCGCACATCTTAGGTCTCCAACATAAGCTCGTGGTCCGGTCACGTCAACTAGTTCTACCAAGTTAAGGCCAGCAACAAGCGGAAATGTGGGGGTTTGGAACTCTAACCAGTCACCTGCTGATATCTCCACCACAAGCTCGCCATTCACTTTAACAGCAACCACATGTAGCTCCAATTCAGGTATAAGTGTCATGTTCAGCATAGCTTGTCTATCTAATGCACTGTAGACAAAAATCTCACCGTTTCCATAAAACCACCTGGTTGGTGTATTATTCCAATTTTCTACCGGATGCCAATTGGAGCCCAGCGTATAGACCATATCTAGCCTAGAGGTTGTATCAAAATCATCTACACGAGTAAAGAGTGCTATTTTGTCATCTATAGCAATTGGTGGGCCCAGCAGTGCGTCTAACCCCTCTGGCCTTTGCAGGCCCACACTGCCGTCTAGATTATGGTAAGTTATCCAATTAGCATCATAATGCCTTAACACATCTCTTCTTTCGGTGTTGGTGGGCAATCTAATAATATCTCCTTTAGTTACACCTGTTTCAAAAACAATCTCCTGTAGAAACCGCTGTATCATGTTGTGTTTTGGCATGTCACGGAACAACCGTCCACCTATAATTGGCTGTTCATTGATAGTTTGACCGAACAAAGCTTCGGTTGCCGAGCTGTTTGTGACAGGTAACGGCAGAATAGCACCCGATTCTGTTTTCACAGATGCATGTACTTTTCTGGATTCAGTACCTGTTAAAGGAAAAGGGAAGACAACAAGATATTCCAGGAATATAATTGCTATCAACAACAATGTGATTGTCAATCTGTGCCATTTGACCTTAAATTTGTCTATAAGAATTGCCGCTCCATATGCTACCAGAATCGCCAGCACCAGATGGGTGGTCGCATGCAGCCTTGCTGGAGTACGGCTCCACTCGAAAAATGGCAAGTTTGCCAAGAGGGCATAAGGTAGAATTATTGGACTGGTGATATTATCAATTTGGGTTTCAATCACCCTGCCTCCTACTTTCAATAACGGTCCCAGAGACAACACCATGGTTGTTGCACCTAACACCAACCATCGGACCAAATGTCGGTAATTGTTGTAGACAGCCAGCAACGCCAACATTATGGGAACTATTCCCAAGTACGCTATGCTCTCGTTGAAAGTGACGTTTACTGCACCTGACAAATCGCGTAAGTTGGGAAACGCAATTGCAATAGGGTTGTTAGGCGCTGGCAGAAAAAAAGACAGCAAATCTACAGAGAATCCCACAAGTCCTGTCACCGGCATATATTCCATTTCTCCGCTTGTAACTTGCTTTAACACAGGAAAGTATGCAACATACACAAATACGGAGAATACAGCTAGAGAGATTCCAAAAACGACAAGTCGGTTGCGCGACCAATATTTCGACCTGGTTTTTTTCCAGTCCGACGCAACCATCAATATAGTTACTGGTAACAAAAAATAGGCTAAGTGCACCATGTGTACACTGGCTACCAGTATAGCAAACACCCCTACAATCACCCCTGATCTAAGTGTAGGCCTGTTTAGTGCGCGCAAAAGGTACAACACATACAACGGAAACCAAAATACGGCCACCTGATAAAGGTGTCCACTTAAAGCGTGTCCCATCTTGTTTGGAAAGAAAGCCCATACAAGACCACATACTAATGACGCCAACCTACTTCCGGTTAAGTAAAGACCAAGAAAATATGCGGTTACGCCTGATAATGCCAAAGAAATTATCATAGCGATGTTGTATGCAGCCACTGGCCCATATGCTACAGCAAATGGCAAAGCTAGTAAGTGTGCTCCTATCTGGGTGTTGAGAAGAGATAAAATAAGTCCGTCTGGATGAAACAACAATGGTATCGTTGACACCATCAGAGATGGGTTGAATAGGGTTTTCTTAAGCCACCATATCAACCAAACCATTTCATAAGAATCACCTTCTGGGGACCCTATTAGAGTGTTGCCTATATTGGTGACTACAGGATATGTTGCTAGACAAGCCAAAAAAACCATCCCCAAAAACACAAAGAGCGTTGTTTTTGCTCCCTGATTGATTGTAGTGCGCTCCTTAAGTCGATTATTCATTGCAGCATAGGGGGTCTTCACGATACTAAGTTGTTTCAGATCGGTATTATCGGATTAGTATTAAACAATTGTGTGTGCGCTCAACTTAACATCCAACCAGCGACGCCTATACCGCAGTGTTATCTCGTTGTGTTGTATTCTGCTTTGTGCTTTCGATATCTTTAAGGAATGGGCACGTCTAGACGGCCGCTTGCCAACAAAAAGAACAACCCTAGAACGGCTACATTTAAGAATACCATGAGCGCGAGCAGAAATCTCTGTCCGGACGTCATTCCCCAGAATCTTCTCGAGGCGGTTTGAACAATATCGTCTGGGTCTGGTGTCCCTAAGCCATACTCAACCTCTTTCTTAATGGACGCTAGATTTTCGTCTGCCATTTTGTTGAGATCGTTTTCTTCCAATGCAACCACCTTTGTATTGCTTGCACACAGTTTACTGCTTCCGCACTCTTAGCGCAAGTCTGTATACACTGTTGGATACACAGACGTACAACTAGTTCTTGTTGGTGCTAAGGTATTTGTCTTCTATGTTTCGTACCCGTTCCAAACAAAAGTCGTCTTCAGGGTTTGACACATATTTGGTGTCAAACCATACATCTAGAATTTCCTCAACTGATGCCTCTGTCATGTTTCTTATAGACAAACACAGTACGTTCGCATTATTCCAAAGTCGTGCCCCACGGCTTGTTTCTGTGTCGCCACACAAAGCCGCACGAATACCAGGCACTTTGTTAGCGGCTATACTTACTCCAGTGCCTGTCCAACACAAAAGAACACCTTCGTCAGATTCGTTGTTCACGACATCTTCTGCAACTCTTTGAGCTACGTCCGACCAGTTCATACTGCCACCACCTAGAGGTCCAAACAACTTGGTGTTGTGTCCTTTCTGGCGCAAATAAAGCACAATAAAGTCGGTCAGAGAAGTTCGCTCATCAGCGCCTATAGCCAGATTCAATGTTCTCCTCCTAAAGATGTTTTTCAAAGGGCCTCCTTTCATGCTATTATAAACCTATGGTTGAAAATTCAAACAGCTCAGAGTGGAGAACTGTTGGTCACGAGATCGTGATTGGAGCGCTCACAAACCACATTATGTCTGGCAGATTGCGTCATGCTTATCTGTTTTCAGGGCCTCCTTCTATTGGGAAAAGCACTTTGGCAACAGATTTTGCAAAGGCTATATGTTGTACAGACAATCTAGGAATCCCATGTGGAGTGTGTCGTCCTTGTAGACTTATCTCCGCTTCAAAACATCCCGATGTTGTTGAAATAAACCCTAATACATCTGGCAAGTCAATAATGCGAGAGAGGCTTTCTGTAGATGATATTAGAAGTGCTATATACCGGTTTACACTAAATCCCGTCGAACTTAATCGTCGTGTTGCTATCATAAACAATTTTGAGACCGCTAGCAAACTCGCGTCTGACGCAATACTAAAAACACTAGAGGAGCCTCCCGGTGAGACTATCTTCATTATCTCAACAGATAACGCCGCGTCACTCGCCGAGACCATACTGTCTAGGTGTGTTGTGTTTAGACTAAACCCAATACCTTTTACTGTTGTAGAGAAAGCTCTAATAAATTCTTGGGGAGCAAACGACCAGAAGGCGCGTTTCCTGGCCCGGATTTCCGGAGGTCGCATTGGTTGGGCAATTAGGCTTTTGTCAGATGATAAAACCCTAGAAGATCGTTCTACGAAGCTTATTGAGTTGATCAATTTGCTGTCGTTGTCTAGAGTCGGTAGATTCGCCTATGCGGACAAGCTGCGCAAAGACAGACAACAAGCTGTTAAAACTCTCGCTCTATGGGAAGGCTGGTGGCGCGACGTTATGATATCATCAACTGGTGCAAACAGCCCTGAAATATCAAACGTCGACTACAAAACTGAAATTCATTTTATAGCCGAACAACTTGACACGACCAAAATAGCCAATACCTTGTTGGCTATCCGAAAAACACAGAAGGATCTTCAAAAAAACGCCAACGCGAGGCTTGCACTGGAAGTGCTAATGCTCCAAATACCAACAGTTAGTTCTCTTAGTTAGGCTTTATGTTTTTCACAAGACAAACCTAGAAAACTGTCTTGTTTTTCTTTTTTGTTTTCGCTCATAAAACAATAACCTATGACCCTTAAAATCTGGAACGTTTTAAGGTTGGAAGACTTTTTTGGGTTGTTTTCGTCGCGGTCGGCTGGTACAATAGTAACCGTTAAGACCTCGTGTGGCCGGACCTGACTTCTGGTCCGAAACGGGCTCTCCAAGACAGCAACTACACTGCATTCGTTGTCTTATTAAATGTACTCCAGTGTAGCAGATAAGCTTTTTGACACAAAAACGCAGCAAACCTGCGGATGATGACGGTTTCTATTTAATATTGTGGTTATTTTAATATGAACGACATGGCATTGTTGCCTCTGGCGGTCTCTTTGAACAAAATTGAGGTTGTTCGATGAAAGCAGAGCAGACCTGGCGAGCTGTGCTAGGGGAGCTTGAGATGCAAATGTCACAAGCTTCTTTTAACACCTGGTTGCGAGACTCAAAACTAATTGCTTTTGAGGACAACGTGTTTGTTGTAGGTGTAGAATCTGGTTTTATTAAAGATTGGCTACAAGGCCGGATGCGGAACACGGTTGAAAGAACTTTGGTCGGTATTGTTGGCCAAGAAACAGAAGTCTCTTTTGTTGTTTGGCCAGAGTCAGACCCGATAGGTCCTTCAAGCAAAATTGTGTTGCCTGATATTGTAGAAAAAACAAGCCCTTCACTAGATGTGTCAAGTAAACGCACGATGACCTTAGAAAATTTTGTCTCCGGTCCTGAAAACCTTCTGGCTCACGCAGCCTCCCAGGCTATATCAGAGCAGCTCAACCCAGCACAAAGCCCTTTGTTTATATACGGTGATGTTGGTCTTGGCAAAACCCATCTGTTGTCTGGAATAAAAAAAGGTTGTGACACAAAAGGATTTCAGGTACATATGCTGGCAGCAGAGGCTTTTACTAACGAGCTAATATCTGCCATCAAAACTGGGTCTGGGAGTCTTTTTCGAGACAAATATAGGTCTTGTGATGTTCTGTTGGTTGACGACATTCAGTTTTTCCTAGGCAAAAAATCTTCCGTTGAAGAGTTGGTTCACACAATCGATCAGATACACGCGAGAAACCGACAAATAGTTCTTGCTAGCAACCTTTCTTTAAAGTCGTTGTCCGGACTAGGTAGAAGTCTGTGTTCTAGGATTGAGGCAGGCCTTGTTGTGCAGATTTCAAAACCATCTACAGAGACCCGAAAGAAAATATTACGGTCGAAGGCTTCTAGTTTTTCGCTAGACCTAAGCGAAGATGTTGTTTCTTACCTGGCTGAAAGTTTACAGTCAAACGTCCGTGCGCTTGAGGGCGTCATAAACCACCTTAGTGCGCGCGCTCGGCTTCTTGGTCAACCCGTAAGCCTAACCGCTGCTCGACAAGCAACGGAACACGTTTCTGGACACAAAGCCTCTTCCCCATCGATGTCATCTGAACACATAATTGAGGCGGTAGCCACCGAGTTTAATGTCACTCCGAGCGAGTTGTGTAGCAAAAGTAGGGCCAGGCGACTAACCGTGCCTCGTCAGCTAGCAATGCTCTTGTTAAAAGACACTGCGGGGTGTTCTCTTTCTCAAATCGGTTCGTTATTGGGCGGAAGGGACCACACCACCGCCAGATATAGTTGCGAAAAGGCTCGTGTATTATTGTCCTCAGACGACGGGTTTAGAGCCAAGGCAGATGAAGTGATCCTTGCAATAAACAAAGTCTAGTCCTCACCCCTGTTTTTTATCAAACACTTTTAAGTCGTGCTTTACTTTTCCCCTGTTTTTCCACATAAAGTTAACTTGGATGTGGAAAAACAGCCCTCTTAAGTGTTCCGCCTATGCCTTGTAAGTTGGGTCTTCTTACTGTCAAAACCCACATGTTGTATGTTTTATTGTCTTTCTGTGTAATTCAATCTTTTCCCCACCCCTACTGCTGTTACTAACATAATCTTAACTAACATAAGGTAAATCTGTTTGGTTTTTAAGAACTATACAACGGTTTTTTATGTTTCTATAAATAAGTTGTCAATGCTGTCGTCTTGATTATTTTTGTAATTTATGCTTTGTCCGGACTGAAGAACATAGACCTTGGTTGTTGTTTCTTTTTCGACTGCTTGCTTCCATTTCATGGCGTTTTGTTCTATCAGAGGCCAGGTATTGTAGTGAGCAGGGATAGCAAGTGTAGGTTTTATCATTTTCACTGCTCGCAGGGCGTCCTTTGGGCCCATAGTGAAGTTGTCTCCTATTGGCAATACAGCAAGATCCACTCCTTCGTCTCCTATGAGCTTCATGTCCCCAAACAATCCAGTATCGCAAGCAAGGTATAAGGTAGTATCAAGAGCTTTTATAAGAAAGCCGCACGGATTACCTCCGTAAGAGCCATCTGGTAATGATGAGCCGTGGTGAGCATGAGTTAGTTTTACGTAGCCGAACTCATGTGTGTATCCTCCGCCAATGTGTTGGGGATGCACATTAGTTATTCCTTGTGCAGAGAACCAATTAGCTATCTCTAAATTAGTAATTATAGTTGCACCTGTGTTTTTTGCTATAGCAATTGTGTCTCCGACGTGGTCTTCGTGTCCATGTGAGACCAATATATAGTCGGCTTGCAAAGAATACAAATCGACAGACGTTAATGGATTGTCTTTAATAAACGGGTCGACCAGAACGTTTGTTCCATTGGTTTTTATTGATAGAGCTGAATGACCATGGTAAGTAAGATTAACAGACATTATGATTTCCTTTAGTGATATTATTAAGTTAATCCAAAGTATAGGCACTTGAAACACCATAGTCAACCACAAGAAAGCCTGACGATAGCAGTGTTATAATCAAGGCTGTCGAAAAAAAGAGCTGATCAAAAAAAATGAAACAGAGACTAGATGCAGAAAAGCGAATGAAAGATGCTGGACGATTGCCTAAAGGACAGTCGTTAACTCTTCGTTTCCCGGTCTTGCATTATGGTGGAGTACCAGCCTTTGACAAAAAAAGCTGGCGCTTTAGGATATTTGGACTGGTAGAAGAAGAGACAACGTTGACTTGGGACGAGTTTTGTTCACTCCCACAAACAGAAATTACCATGGACATACACTGCGTTACTGCTTGGAGCAAGGCAGACACTCTGTGGAGTGGAGTTAGCTTACGAACACTTATTAGCACGGGAGTTGCAAAGATAAATAAAGACGCGACCGTTCTTGTGCAACACTGTGAGCAAGGCTACACAACAAACATGCCTGTTCGAACAGCAATGGGAGACAACTTTATCCTTGCAACCCACTATGATGGAGCTCCTTTGGCTCCAGAACACGGATTCCCTCTTCGAGGCGTGTGCGGAGCGATACCGGGGAGGAAAGACCTCGACGACGTATATCTTTGGAAGGGAGGCAAATGGCTGAGGGGACTCGAGTTTTTATCAGAAGACAAACCAGGGTTCTGGGAGAAGGCAGGCTATCACAACAGAGGTAACGTTTGGGAAGAAGAACGTTTTTCAGACATGTAAAACTAGACACATCAGAGGCATAGACTTCTTATTAAGAGA